>JANYBJ010000004.1 GCA_025360845.1 bacterium | reverse complement strand
CCGGGGTGCGGCGCGGGGTCGCGCCTGCACCACAGGCGGGCGTGTCCGTAGTGCCGGGGCGACCCGCACCGGCAGCGTTGGCCGGGGTGCGGCGCGGGGTCGCGCCTGCACCACTGGCGGGCGTGTCCGTGGTGCCGGGGCGACCCGCACCGGCAGCGGTGGCCGGGGTGCGGCGCGGGGTCGCGCCTGCACCACTGGCAGACCGCATTACGAAAGGCCCAGCTCCGCGATGATCGCCTCGGCGGCGCGGCCCGAGGCGTTGCCGGAGCCCAGCAGGGCATTGGTCGCGTCCAGCTCTCGCAGGGTCACGGCCCGAAGGTCCTCGTCCGTGAGATAACGGTGCAGTTGCCCGGCCAGGCGCTCCGGCGTGAAGTCATGCTGCAGCAGCTCCGGCATCACCTCTTTGCCGGCGATGATGTTCGCCAGGCCCAGATGCCTGACCCCTTTGACGAGCAGCCTTGCGGCCAGGTACGTGATCGTGCTTGCGGTGTAGACCAAAACCGTGGGGCAGCGCATGAGGCAGGCCTCCAGCGTGGCGGTGCCCGAGGCCACGGCCGCGGCCTGCGCCTGAAGCAGCACCTGCCGCGCCTGGCCGTCGACGAAAGCGAGGTGCCGCGGTTTCACCGGCGCCGCGGCCGCCGCGGCCTCGCCCAGCGCACGCATCTTGGGTGTCGGTGCGGGAATGAGGAACGCGCAGTCGCCGCCGAGTTTCTGTTCGAGCAACACGGCGGAGGCCAAGAGGCGCGGCAGGATGCGCGTGATCTCGCTCGTGCGGCTGCCCGGCAGCAGGGCGACCCGGCAGCGCCCCTGCCACGGCAGCGCGGCGGGCGGCGCGGCGCGGCTCTCGGCGGCGCGGTCCACCAGCGGATGGCCCGCGAACACCGCCTTGAGCGGCGTTGCCCGGAAAAGGGCGGGCTCGAAGGGAAAGATGCAGAGCAGCAGATCGAGATAGCGCGCGATTTTCGGAATGCGCGACCGGTGCCACGCCCACACCTGCGGACAGATGTAGTGAACGGTCTTGAAGCCGTGGCCGTGAGCGAACTCGGCCAGCCGCAGGTTCATGCCCGGATAGTCGACGGTCAGCACGAGGTCCGGCTTCCACGCGAGGATCTCGCGCTTCATGTGACTGATCATGCCGAGCAGAAAGGGCAGGTTCTTGATCACCGGAGTGACACCCATGATCGCGATCCGGTCGGTGTGGTAGAGCAGCTCCGCGCCACCGGCCTTCATGGCGTCGCCGCCGAACCCGCGGAATTCAACGGGGCCGCCGATGCGCGAGCGCAGCGCGCGCATCAGCGCAGCGGCGTGCATGTCGCCGCTCACTTCGCCTGCGCAGATCAGGATGCGGAAGGGATTCATAAGAATGAAGGATAAAGGATGAAGGATAAAGGATAAAGGATAAACAAGGAAAGATGAGTCAGGGACGCAGAGGGGCGGAGGGCAAACCGCTGTCGAGGCCGACCACCGCGATGTTCAGCTTGTCGGCGGCCGCGATCACCTTAGGGCGTTCAAGCATGACCAGACGCCCGGCCTGAAAGGCGAGGGCCGAGACGCCGGCTTTACGCAGGACGGAGATGGTGCCTTCGCCGATGACGGGAATGTCGAAGCGCATGTCGTGGCCCTGCGTGGCCACTTTGACCACGACCGACCCTTTGCCGCCCATTTTGCCGCCGCGCAGGATCGTCGCGTTGGTCCCCTCGAACGCCTCGACCGCCAAGATCACGCCGTCTTTCACGATCAGGGTCTGGCCCACGTCGAGTCCGCAGATGCGGCTCGCCACGTCGTGACCGAACGAGATGTCGCTCTGCTCACGCGCGTCGGGAAAGCGCTTCGTCAGCACACCCGCGCCGGGGATGCAGTCGTCCATGTAACACGAAGCGGGCAGGACGCGGATGCCGATCTTCTCGATTTCCACAGCCAGCTTGCCGAAGATCGTGTGCGCGTTTTTGACCGGCAGCCCGTTCAGCCACGAGCGGGCGAGGTCGTCGAAGCGGGTCCTGAAGAGCGCCAGCGGGTGGATCTGTCCGGCCATGATCCCGCAGGTGAACCCTTGCTTGGCCGCCCAGTCGAAGATCGCGCGCATCTCGCCCACGCCGAACCAGACGGCCTCGTCCGCCAGCGCGAGGGTCGCGCGCCCGGTCATGCCGCGGATCGCCAGCACGGTGATGTGCCGCACCCCGGCCTTGCGCGCGCCGACCGCGATGCACGCGGGATAGGTGCCGCTGCCCGCGAGAATGAGGAGCTTTTCTGTCGCGTCCTTTGCCGTAACCATGCGGCGGATTATACCGGAAGAAGAAAGGGGGAGACAAGGCGCGAATGGATTTGAACCCGTGCCGACGTGAATCGGCCTGACCCGACTCGGATCGATGGGCGTCAGGGTGTCGCCCCGGTCGAAATTGCCCCCGAGACCCGGCTTGAGTAATCCAAAGGGTGTGTGGTAATATACTTGTCAATTTGTTGGTTTAAAAACGGAGGGGTTATGGTCGAGAAGAAGTTGTTCGCTGTGGATCTGGGCGCGTCCGGAGGCAAGTGCTTCATCGGGTTTTTCGGTGCGGGCACGTTCCGCATGGAGGAGGTTCACCGCTTCGCGCACGAGGGAGTCTCCTTCTTTCTGCCGGACCGCACGGGCGCGGTCAACGAGCGCACGTACTGGGACGACACCTCCATCTACCAGAACATCGTCAAGGGGCTTCAGGCCGCACGGCGGCAGTTCGGTGCCACCCTGGACGGCATCGGCATCGACACCTGGGGCGCGGACGGCCACTTCCTGACGCAGGACGGCGACGTGCTCGGCAAGGTCTACTGCTACCGCGACCATCGGCTCGACACGATGTGCGACGAGGTCAAGGCCCGCATCGACGCCACGCGCGTGTATGCGGTCACGGGCAACCACTTCCAGCCCTTCAACCAGTCCAACCAGCTCCTGTGGGTGGCCACGCGGCGCCCCGAGCTGCTCAAGCTGGCCAAGGTCTATCTGCCGATCCCGGCGCTGTTCTACTACTACCTCGGCGGCTGCACGCAGGTGGACTCGACCTTCGCCAGCGTCACGCAGATGATGGACGCCAAGAAAGGCAAGTGGAGCAGCGAGATGCTCAAGGCGATGGGCATTCCCAAGAAGCTGATGCCCGAGATCGTGGCGCCCGGCACCAAGATCGGCAAGCTCCAGCCCGGCCTGGCGGCGCACTGCGGCCTGAACGAGGTGGACCTGATCGCGGTCGGCTCGCACGACACGGCCAGCGCTTTCGCGGCGGCCCCGGTGAAGAACGCCAAGAAGGCCTTGATCATCAGCTCCGGCACCTGGTCGCTGGTGGGCAAGCTCATCAAGAAGCCGATCACCACGCCCGAAGCCATGAGCCTCGGCCTCAGCAACGAGGGCGGCATCGGCAACACGCGCTTCCTGCGCAACTGCATGGGCACCTGGATCGTCCAGGAGCTGCTGCGCGTGTGGGAGATCGCCGACGGCAAGCGCATGGGCTGGGAAGAGGTGGACAAGATCACCCCCGCCGCGACGGCCTTCTCCGCCTTCATCGACCCCGACGACAAGCGTTTCTACAACCCGGCGAACATGGAACAGGCGATCCGCGCGTTCATAGCCGAGACCGGCCAGACCGCGCCTGCCGACCGCGGCACGATCCTGCGCTGCGTCTACGAGAGCCTGGCGCTCAAGTACCGCTATGTGAACGAGACGATCAACCGCGTGACCGGCACCGAGACGGAAGTGGTCCACATCGTGGGCGGCGGCAGCAACAACCCGCTGCTCAACCAGTTCACGGCAGACTCGATCGGCGTGCCGGTGCTGGCGGGGCCTAAGGAGGCCACGGCGGTGGGCAACCTCATGGTGCAGGCGGTCGGCGCGGGCATCATCCCGGACCTCAAGGCCGCGATGCCGTTCATCAAGTCGGCGTTCCCGATCGCGACCTTCAAACCGCAAAATACGGCGGCGTGGGATGTTGTTTACTTACGCTTCACAAAGCTTCTCAAGTAGCGGCGGCTGAATGGGGGATTGACGCACAATCAAGCCCCCCCGATCGTAAAACACCTTCGTCCCGCGGACCCCACCTCATGGCTCTGAGATCGGCTTGAGGGACGTGGTTTCGCGGGTGCGGGAAGGGTCCATGTGTTTCCAGACGACGCGCTTGTCGGGAGAGACCTCAAGGTAGACCACGCGCGCGCCCGGGCTGGAGGAGCGCGAAGCGCAGGCGATGAGCGTGTTGCCGCTGGCGAGGCGCGTGGACTCGCAGAAGCTGCCGATGTTGAGTTCGGCGGGAAGATCGGCCGGCGTCAGCGTCCAGACGGTTTTTCCGGACGGATCGACCTCCGCCACCTGCGCCGGCTTGTAGCCCGAGATGAGCGTGTTGCCGTTCGCGAGGCGGCTCGCGCTGTAGGCCATCGGCAGATCCCACTCCTTCAGCATATTTCCCTTGAAGTCATATTCGCGGAGTTTGTTCGAATAGCACTCGCCCACGAGAACGGTGCCTTGCGGCGTCAGCCGGATGAGGCGGGCCGTCTGATGCCCCTTGCCCTTCGCCAGGACATCGAAGCTGCGGAGCGCCTTCCCCTGACGGTCAATCTCGGTGACGCGGCCCGCGACGCATTCGTTGACCAGGATGTTGCCGTTGGTCATCGGCTGGCAGGACATGATCTCATCGTTGTAGGGATAGTCGAAGACCGTCTGCTTGTCGGAGCCGATCAGGCGCACGCCGCCTTTATCGCCGGTGCGGGGCGAGGGCAGGTAGGCGACCAGCACGGAGCCGCCGGACATCGGCCACGCGTCGATCGGGCGCACCTCCGAATAGCCCCACACCGGCTCACCTGCCGCGTTGAACGTGGTGATTTCGCAGGTGTCCACATCGCAGGCGATGAACCCGTAGCCCGGCTTGACTGAATTCGTCACCGCTTCGGCAGCGAGCAGACCCGCTGCTTGAAATAATACCGTGACCAGAAATCCAATGACGGGGAGCAGTCGGTTAATTTTCATATCTTTCAATTGGCGGAGGGGGAGGGATTCGAACCCCCGGAACCTTGCGGCTCGCCGGTTTTCAAGACCGGTTCTTTAAACCACTCAGACACCCCTCCGAAGAGAATGGGGTCCAGTATAGGCGAAGGGGCTGCGCGGTTCAAGCCGTCAGTGTGCGTATCCGAGCAACTGTTCCAACTGTTCCAACATCTTCCGCCTTTCGCGGGCTCATGGTTTGCGGCGTGGAGGAATTGTGTACGAGTGAGCCACTGATACTGTTCGCTGCCGAGCGAGCCCTTCCAACTGTCGCTTGGCCCGCGCGGTTTCCGCGTGTGCCAGTACGGATCGAGCACGACGAACAGCGCATCGCCCCACTCCCATGCGTAGTCGTCCTGCAGCAGGCGAGCGCGTTCGCCAGCGTCTGCCGATAGGTCAGCGGATCGGTGTGCTCGTCGAGATGCGAGTCAGCCGTGACCGTAAAGGTGAAGGCGCTGCCCGGTGGACGGGCCGATTGAAAGCTGAACTCCGCGCTGTTGGTCCGCGCCGAACGGAACTGGTAAACGTATCGGGTATTCGGCAAAAGCCCGGACAGACCGATTTCTTCCGGCTCACCTTTCAGAAAAACATGTGAGGGTGTTGTGGAGGCTAGGTCACCCTCTCGCGTCCCGAAGGCAATGCAACCCTTGATGTCGTCAGCACACTGACTGTGACCGACTTCGAACCGGGCCGGCCCAAGATCAGGTCGAACGGATGCGCGGGGACTTCATTGCATATTGAGGCCTGGACAGGTTGCCGCGATGCGCTCTTGCGAGCGGGCCTTTCGTCTGCCGCTGCGCCGCTTGCCCGATGCTGATCAGTGCAGCCCGTAAATAGCCGTGCCAACACATCATGGCCTCGCCTTTCGCTTTCCGCCATCCTTACGCTTGGTCGGCTTGGTCGCGTCGTAATTCAGATTCGGCGTGGGCCTCTGGGCATGGAGCGCTGTCAGGCAGACGGCTTTCATATGAATACAGTTGTATCACAGGATTATGACAGACAACCGCCTCACAGAATAACGGCTCTGTCATCATCTGCCGCGGCACGCCACATTTCCGCTCCCTTTGCTCTCACGGCAACCTGACTCCGACACGATAATACCGATATCTGCCGGCGGGTGAAGGATCAGTCAGCACCCCCACCCCGCCGCTGCCGGGAATTTCGGTCTGAGACGGAATGTTCGTCCATGCCGAAGAAGCCAGATTGGTCGCGTAATAAAGCGTGTATTTCCGATCCGCAGAGGATTGGAAGAAGACGCTGAAGCCCGCGGCATGAGCGATGTTCAGGATGTGAAAGAAGGAGAGCGCATTGGTCGGGTTCGTGTCGGCGATAAACTCCTTGTAGTTGCTCACGCCCTCGCCATCAGGGTCGGCATCCGGGCCGGCTTGAGGGTTGTTGACTCCGAAGTAGCGGACTTGCCAGGCGTCATCCAGGCCGTCTTGAGCATAGAGCCCGTAATCGTCATTGCCCACGTTGAGGACCGTGAGAGGCAGGGTGCTGACCTTGGATTGATAATCAGCGCGCACCGTGGCCGCAGTGTCTTGGTACACGTTGGAAGCGGTCGCGAGGCCGCTGATACTGATGGAAGCGATGGGGCCACTCGCCACACTCCATACGACACTGGTTGCGGCAAGCGAAAGAAAAGTGGAATCGTCCAAGTTTGCCTTGGCGCTAAGCTGGCTCGTGCCGGTTTCATTGACCGTACCCGCCGAAGCGCTGATGGCGAGGCTTTGCACATCGTAGAGTTGGCCCGCGTAGCCGTGTCTAGCGACCACTTGCGGCGAGGCCGCTGCGGTGATGCCACCCAGACTGGCGAGGCTGCCATCCATGCTGTACGTGGCGCTGACCACGCGCTTGCCGCCGGAGTCGAGTACCGAGGCGGCACCAGCGGCGAACAAAACGGAAGGTGCCACCAGCAGTACCGGTGTGACAGCGAGGGCTATTACGCTCAAACGGACTTGCGGTGGCGCGTTCATTCTGTTTGCTCCCGGATACGGGTATGGGGTGCCTGTTCGAGAAGGCGACCGAGTTGTTGCAACTTGGCTTCCAACCCGTTCAGACGCCTTTCCAATTCCGCGATACGCGCCTCCTTTTCTTTCATGACGTCATCCAGTCCTTGGATCGCGGCGAAAGCCACGCCGTCTGCGTCGGAGGTGCTGATATGGCGGTCATCTTCGCCGACATCGAACGCGGCCTTGAAGTCCTGCGCCATCGGCCCGATGTGGCGGATGGCGGGATCTTGTGAGATCAGGTTCCACTCCGTCACGGGTGTCGCCGCCACCTTTGCCAGTACGGCGCGGGTATCGACAGGCCGGAAGTTCTCCTTGAGGGTACGGTCACTGGTGGCGCTCCAAGCGTTGCCGCCCGCAACCAGTTGCACGCCGACAGTGGCATTGGAGTTGGCGTAGAAACGCACACCGCCGGCACAACGGGCAGTGAACTGGTTGTTGACGGTGGAGCGAACCGCGTTTGTGCTGGACGCGTCGGCCCAGACGAACGCCCCAATATTCGTCACCACAGCCCCTGCGCCTGCGGCAAATGAATACGGCCCGCTGGCCAGATTGGCATAACCGCCAGGGATCGCCGCAGCATAGCCGCTGGCGATATTGCCATATCCGCCCCCCACGAACGAAATGACCCCTGACGCGCCGTTCATTTCGCCGCCTCCGACAACCGATTCCACGCCGCTGGCCAAATTCCCGTAGCCGCCACCGATTAAGGAAGCCGCACCGCTGGCCCAGTTCCACTCGCCTCCCGAGACTGTTGCCGCGAAGCCTGTAGCCGTGTTTGTAAGGCCGCCGCTGGCGGTAGCGCCACTGCCGCCGGCCATATTGCCCAACCCGCCTCCGACGGCAGCGTAGCTGTTCGTTGCGACGTTCAGATAACCTCCGGCGATCGTCGCGTTTGTCCCGCTCAAGACATGACCCGCACCGATGAGCAGGCGCTGGCCGCGAACGTCTGCGGCGGGATCCACGTTCGCAGCCACCAGCGCATAACCGACGGCGGCAACGCGCTGGTCCGGCGTGAGCTGCTGGAAACCGGTCACTCCGTCGTTGAACCACACCCGCAGACGCACCTCGGAGTTCGTGAAGATGAGGGACGAAACCGCATACCCCATGCCAGCCACACCGGTGTCGCCCAACAGCACCGAGTAGAGGCCCTTGGTGACACTGAGTGCGACGGCGGTTACGGGTTGGCCCGTGACGCGACCATCGTTGCTCCAGTAGTTGGTGCTGCCGGTCGCGTTGACGAGGGCGAACTTGAACTGGGCCGTGCCATCGAAATTCGTGCCGCCGACGGTGACACGGCCCTGGTAGTTGAGGAGCTGGGGCACTTGGGCGCAGGCGGGCCGCACGGAGAACAAGCAAGCCACGATAAGCAGGAGGTCTGTGTATTTTTTCATAACGTGTTTCTTTCGCGGTTAGAATCGCAGGCTTAACATCGCCAAATACATGTCCGAAGAGGCATGGGGTGTGGAGGCAATGTCCCTGAACTCCTCCCGGTTGGCCCGCACTTTGAGGGCGAGGTGTTCTGAGAACGCGTAGCTGACTTCCGCGCCATAACCGGCTTTGTGTTCCTCGCCCGTATTGTAGAGCGCGAAGCCTTCGTTGCGAACGGCGAAGAGTTGCTCACCGGCCCAGCCAACTGTCGAGAACGTCCAGCGCTGCCAGATGAACGAGATCCTGTCCTCGGCTGAGACAAAATCATCGCCTAGCCCGTCAAAGTCGCGGCTCAGGTGAATCCAGTACCCCCGCAGGTCATTGTTCCAGAGATGCTGCCCGCCCCGCCCGAACGTGACGCCCACATGCGGCGTGAGCTGGACAACCTCGAGTCCGGTTTGAAAATTCGGGTACTTCGTGTACGCGCTGTCCACGCCGGCGGACCAGCGCCTGGCCACGTAGTATTCTGCGCCGCCAAACGCGACCCGGCCTTGGTCGGTATAGGGATCTTCACTGTCGACAAAGTGTCCGCCGATGCGCAACTTGAGGTGCGGGACGCTGAAATTGGCATAGGCGATTGTGGTGTCGTTTTGACTCAGGGACGGATATCCGCGATAGCACTTCCGTATCGTGTCCGCCTCGGCTTCCAACAGGTGCTCCATACCGCAGCCAAGAGACGCATAGGCGCCGGCCAAGTATGAGTGGTCTTTGGAAGCGGTGTCGTGGTAATTGAGATAGGCGCAATACGCGGCGATTTCGGAACTGTAGGCGGAGAGGCCGACCTGATTTGCGGCAAAGGCGACGTGCGTGCCGCACGTCAGGCGCAGGAGCGCGGCGGCCTTTATCCACAGGATGAGGCGGCTCACGAACGCGGGCGTCAACGCGCCTGGCAGACGGTTTGAGTCAAGGCTCGTGGCTCACCCTCCTGAGTGTCACATCATCCACGGTCACCGCGGCAAACCCCTTCTGCCGGTCCAACTCAACCGAAGCGCACCGGCGCTGGTGCAACACGCCGACGGCCACAAGGGTCGCGATGCGGCTCTCGCTCACGAAGGTCTGCGTCACTTTCACCGTGGCCAGCCTAGGACATAAGGAACTGAGGAAGCCCACCACCGCTCCGCGCAAGCCGGATATGACCAGCCCCGCCGGCACATAGTCATGCCACGTCAGCTTTTCACGGTAGGCCAGCGGCATCCGGGGCAATGCGAGGAAAAGCAGACGCAGCCATTTGTCCTCGCCGGTGACGCGATAAAAATAGAAGGTGCCTTCGTGTTTGCCGAAATAGAGCTGGCCGCGCGGCGACTCGAAATAGAACGAGCCGTCCGACGCCATCTTCACTTTCAGTTTAAGGTCGCCTGCCTCTTTTCCGTCGCGCAAGACGTGATAGTGCAGTTCGTCATCGAGCACGAAGTTGGTGATGTTGTCGAGGCGTTTGTCGCGGTAGAGCGGCTCCACCTTGTGCTGCTCCTGCGGCAGGTTATTCGAATGGAACTCGCCGCCTTCAGCGTAACTGACGAAGCTGAACGGCAACGATGCCGCGCCAATGGCTTCAGCAGACTGTATCTGCACGTGGATGTGCGGCTGCGGCGAGTATCCGCTGTTGCCGCACAAGCCCAGCACCGTGCCGCGCTCGACCCACTCGCCCTTTTTCACGCGGACGGTTTTTTCGGCGAAGTGCGACAGCTCCACGAAGAAGCCGCGCGGATCCTCGATGATGACGACGTTGCCCCAGTTGTTGGCCGCGTCAGCTCCGCCGATGGGACTGTCGGGCAGGTCGTCCACAATCTGCGCGACGCGGCCGCGCACCGGCGAAAGCGCCGGCTTGTTGAAGCAGTAGTAGTCGTCGAGCCGCACGCCCTCGCCTCCATGCATCTTGCCCTGCTCGTCGGTGATGACGAAATCGTAGGCGTAACGCCAGCTGCCCTTGTGCGTCCACTGCCCGTCGAAGCCCTGCCACACCGTCCACTTGCCTGCGAACGGCAGGAAAAGCGTGCGCTCCTGGCCTGGATAACGGAGACGGTTGGCGAGGTGAATCTCAAGCGTCTCCTCCGGCGTGCGACCCATGCTCGTGACAACCATCGGATGCCGCATCAGCGCCAGCACGTAAAGCATGCCGAGCGTCACGACGTTGAACGGCAGCGTGAACACGGGAATGCCGTAGTAATACCAGAACCCGGTGGCCGCATCCATCAGCATCGTGGAAACGGCAACCGCGATCAGGGCGAGCAGGTAGCTGGTGCGCGACGGGATGAGAAACACGCCGCCCACCGCCATCGCGATGAAGATGAAGTTGAAGTTGTTGAGGTCCGCAAAGGCCAGCGCGGCCGAGCCGACCATGAGCGCGCGGATTGCCGCGCCGGTGTAATAGCCGAGCAGCGCCAGCAGAAACTGCACGCGTGAATGGCGCAGCACCACGACGCTCAGCACGACCCCCACCACAACGCTTGGCATGAAGAGCACCGCGCCGAACGCCTTGAAGAAGCCGGACAGCCAGAAAGGCATGCCGAAATCCGTCGTCAGGATCGCGGTGTCGGCGTGCAGCCGAACCGCCAGGTCCGAATAGCGTGCCGACGCGAGGTAGGCGACCGAACTGACGACCACAAACGGCAGACTCAGAATCGGCAGCCTCAAATAGGTCAGGAACACATTCGAAAGAAAGACGGTGACCAGGAACGTCATCACGCCGGCGCACGCGATGAAGAAGGCGGTCAGCGCGCTGAACTGGAACAGGTACCCGAGCGACAACCCGACCAGCAACGGATTGTAGGTGTAGTAGCCGGACTCCAAGAACTGCTTTTCCATCCGAACCAGCCGCGCAAAGCCATACGCTGCCGCGACGGCGATGATTCCCGCCAGCGCCATGGCCGGGTAGACCAGCGTTAACGTGAAGATGATCACGCCAAGCGAGACAGCCGGCAGGAAGAAAACGTCCGCGTAGCTGCAAAAGAAAGCTTTGAGGTGTGCCTTCATCCGACTTCTTCCTGCGCGAACCGCTTGGGCATCCGCTCCCGCCGCGTGATGTCGGCCAGGTCCTCGGCCTCGCGGATGAGGTCCACTTCGCCGCGTTCGCCGATGAGCACCGAGGCGGGCCGATATTCAATAAACTGCAAGGACTGCGTGTGGTTATAGGCGCCCACCGGCGAAACCGTCAGCCGCATCCCGCATGAGAGCGGCGGCAGAAGCACGCTCTCGTCCACCACGTCAATGTTCATGCAGAGCGGGCCATAGATGACGCTCTGCTCGTTGACGCCGCCGACTTCACGGTCCATCTCAATGTTGAATTTAAACCAGTTCGCCGTGAAGAGCAGGTTCACGCCGGCGTCGGCCACGTAGGCGCGCGTGCCGTCTGGCAGGCGCTTCGTGGCTGTGATGGTGGTGATCAGGAAACCGGCTTCGTCCACCAGCGCGCGACCGGACTCGAGAATCAGCTTCGGAAAATCGCCCGGTCGCAACGCCTTGGTCAACGCCTGTGCAATGGCCTCCGCATACTCATCAATGGCAGGCAACGCGACTTCGGGCGGCAGGTAGACGCCCTTGAGCCGGCTCTTCGACGGGAACCCGCCGCCGATGTCGAGATACTCGATGGAATAGCCGAAGGCCTTTTCGAGCTCACACCCGAAAGCGACCATCTTCTCGACCTGCCGCGCGTAAGCGCCCGCATCCATGATGAAGGTGCCGAGGTGACAGTGCAGTCCGCTAAGCACCAGTTTGCCGCCGTACTTCATGCGTTTGGCAGCCTCCAAGGCCTGGCCGCTCTCCAGGTTAAACCCGAACCTCGACCATTGCGGATACACGCCAGCGTCGAGGTTCAAGCGCAGGCCCACATGGAGTTGCCGCCCGAGCTTTTGAGCGACCCGTTCAAGGGCGTAGATCTCATCGAGGTGGTCCACATTGATCATCGCACCCTCGCGGACAGCCGTTTCCAGTGCGGCCTGCGCTTTGTGAGGTCCGTTGAAGATGATGTTTTCACCTGGAACACCGAGCGCACGCGCTTTCTCGTACTCCATGCCGGACACCACCTCGGCAATCGAGCCTTGCTGGTGCATAAGCGCGCAGATGGCGTTGAGATAGTTGGTCTTGTAGGACCATCCGAAAACGACATTCGGATAGCGCGTCGAGAACGCCGTGTGCATTTGGCGGTATTTCTGCCGGAGGATGCGCTCCGAATAGACAAACAGCGGCGAGCCGAACTTCTCGACGAGGTCGGCGACAGGCACGCCGTCGATGTCGGTGCGCACCTTGCGGGCGTAGGCGGGACTGTACCCGAACTTGTTCATCAGCCCGTTGTGCAGCTTCTTGATAACCGGTTTCTCGTAAGCGGGTTTCATGGTGCCTCTCCTCGCGTGACCGCTTTCTGGAAATTCGCCATGTCGGTCACAAGTTCGTAGGTGTAGCGGATAAAGAGTTTGCCGGCGTCGTAGTCGGGTACAGGCGGCACAGGTAAGCCAAGGCATCGCCGAACCAGGCGTGACGGCAAATTGAGGCCAACGCCCGTAGCAAAGTAGCTCCACGCCGGAAAACGCGGATTGATCTCGATGAGAAATACCTCCTCGCCATTGACCATGCACTCCAGCTCAAACGGCCCGCGCCACTTGAATTCCCGGATGAAACCAGCCACCGCCGCCAGCATCTTCTGGTTCTTCACCGTGACTCCGGTCCAAATTTTTCCAAGCGCGGTGACCGATAATTTCTTGATGCCGACGAGCCCGAGCGAGTTGCCCTCGCCGTCACCGAGTCCGACAATGTTCATTTCGTCACCCGTAACAACCTGCTGGACAATAATGGGGTACCCCCACTCTGCAACCAGATCGTGATAGTGCGATACGGCCTCCGCAACGGTGTGGCATTTATAGGCTTTGTAAAAACTGCCTTTCACCATCGCGGGCAGACCGACCTCCTTGAGGGCCTGCAGCAGGCCGTCCAAACTGTTCACAATCTTGGTACACGGCAGCGAGATGCTGATCTTCGAGGCGATGTCGAGCAGCCGGTCTTTGCCGCGCAGCCGGAACTGCTCCATGCTTGGCAGGAAGGTGAGAATGCCGTGGTCGGCGAGCATGGCGGCGTGTTTGATGTAAAGCGGCAGTTCAGCGTCGAGATTCGGGATGACGACATCGAGTCCGTGGTTCCGCTTGATGAAGAGCAGCCGCTCGACAAAGGCCTCGCCGGCGCCGGATGGATAAGGAAGAATAAACGATTTGTCCACGACCCAATCCATATAGATGCCTGGCTCCATGGCGTCGTAGGCGAGGCCAACGATGTTCACGGCGAGATCCGGATCTTCTTTGAGGCTGCGGGCGACGCCAATGCCGGGGCCCGGATTATCAATCGCATTGATGCCTGACACGCCGATGTAGAGTTCGTCCATGACGCACCTCAGATCAAGTTGAGATTCTTCAGGCTGGCACGGAAGTCCGCCACATCGCGCTGCGCGTCCTCCAGACTCACCTCATATTTTTCCGCAAGCGCTTGGGCAATCGCCTCGTCCGAATGGCCGTCCCTCAATTTGCCGAGAATGACAAGGCCGGTCTCGCTGACCTGGAAACTGTCGCCCGTCGTAGGATTGAAAACAAAACCCTCTTCGTTGATGGCCAGTCGCGAAAGCTTATGCATGGGATCCTCACCTGTTGTCACGCTCGATGGTTCGCCTAGCGGCGCGGCTTGGGCCCGGGGCCGGGAGACAGTTCGCCTTTGACGCCGTTGCCTTTGTCGGCAGCCTCACGAAGACCTTCTGCCGCACGGGTGTTATCTGGACTCAGAAGCAAGACGGTGTTGAAGTATTGGGCCGCCTCTTTCCGGTCGCCTCCGAGCTTCAGCGAGAAGCCTAGCCCCAGCAGCATCTCCGTATCGGACGGGTAAAGGGTCACCAGCTTGTGATACATCATGGCGGCCTGCTTGTAATCCCGCTGCAAGTAATATATCCAAGCGGAACGGGAGAGCGCCGTGTAATTGTTCGGATCGTGCCGGAAAATGATTTGAGCCGTGTGGAGCGCGTCGTCGTTCTTGCCTGCGCCCTGCTGCGGCAGCATCAGTCCCAGCAGCGGCTCGATGGCGAACGGCGCGAGCTGCGCGGCCTGCTTGTAGTGCGAGCTGCTTTCATCCCACTCTTTCTCGCAGTAGCCAAGCCAGCCCAGACGCAACTGGGCGATGTAGCTGCCAGACGCGGCCGGTATGACGAGGGCCTTGATGGCGTCCTTATACTCCTTCTGAGCCTCCGCCTCGTAAGAAGCCTTGAGAGCGGCGGCAAGCGCATTATCATGCGCTGGGTCGGCGGCGTGTGCAGCCGAGAACACGAGTGACGTGATGATTCCGAGCAGGGGCTTCTTCATGGAGTTTGTCCTTTCGCCAGGCTTTTTGGCCACCGTACGGCTCTCTACCGCCTGCTTTTTCATTTAGAGTACGAAATGAAGATGACAGACAACAGCTTTTCCAGATGACAAAACTGTTATCTGACTGTCCGAAGCGCGGCTATCTGGATTTCGGCGGGGCGGTACTGACGGCGGTGGAGGCCCGCCTGTCATTGCGCGGCTTGATGTATAACGATGGGGACGTACACCATCAAAGCCCTCAAGACAGGCCGTTTTTATTGGGAAAAGACACTATAAACTTACACGGACAAAGCCATTCGTACACCATTTGTTCACCGCCAAAAAAAACGGAAAATTAAAAAGGCCTATGAAATAACTCCATGCCACAAGAAAGAACCACAGGGGACGGCATCTCGCGTCACTCCTTCGGCTTGCCGATCTGCTTTTGGACGTCAGGGAAATAGGGCATGATGGCCGGGCGTTTGACGAAACGGTCCGCGAATACTTTTCTGGCGACATCGTTCGTCCATGTCGGATCCGCCTTCAAAAGGTACCGGTCGATGTAAGTTGCATTGTCTTCGACATCCTCAATCTGTTTAACATACCAGCACCGTCTACTTTGCGGCATCCGCTTCCGGCTTGCCGATCTTCTGCTGGACTTCGCGGAAATACGGCATGATGGCCGGACGTTTGACAAACCGATCCGCGAACACTTTTCGGGCGACATCGTTCGTCCATGTCGGATCTGCCATCAAAAGGTACCGGTCGATGTACGTAGCCGCACTCTCTGCGTCTTCGAGTAGCGCGGCTTTCCGAAGTACTGAAGCGGCCGCCAAACTAATCTTCTCATCCTTTTTTTCTATTAGAGGAAGCATGCCGTGCGCATAAATCGCAAAACGCTCGTCGCTTTGGACGATATCGGGTTTATCCAGCATTCGATAGGCAACATCGATACCACCCTCTTGGGCGATGGAGAAGTAACACAAAACCCGTTTTCAAGGTCGAATAGCGAAAGTCCGGTTAACTTAGCGCCATTCGGGACAGGTCTTTAGATGCCTCCTGCCTCGTGCGTGATCTTCCACACGCCGATGGCGTCGACCGCAAGGGAGGCGCTGCCGGACCACTGGACGCGGGTCTCAAGGGGTCCGCCCGGATGCTGAAAGACGATCGGGAACCAGCGCCACGCGTTGAGCGGCAGGTCTGCGGCGCCGACTTCGAGCTTGCCGGTCTGCGGGTTGCCGCCGCCGACGCAGGTGTCGAGCAGCGCAACCTGCCCCGTGCACTCGCCTGTCCGCTTCAGGCGGAACAGCGCCAGGTACTTGCCTTTCTCCATGGGCGCGTAAGGGCCGTAGACGATGCAGCCGGGAGCGGCTTCCGCTTTGCGTGCGACCCAAACCGTGGCGCCGCTCGCCCCCGCGTCTTTTTCCGCCTGGCCGGACTGGTGGCTCAAGAACTCCGCCTCGTACAGGCTCGCGCAGGACAGACCGCTCTTCTCCGGAACCGGACCCGCCAGCTCGTCGGACCGCACCCGGCAGACGCTGGAAACGCGCTCCCGGACGCCAAACGGGCCGGCCACGTTCAGGCGGACACTCTCCCCATTGGGAACGCCGGAAATCTCGGCGGAAAACTCCTTGCCGGGCTTGAGACGCTTCCGGCCGGGCTCCACCACGGGTTGGTCTAGGCCGCCCGCCACCGTCACGCTGACGTCGATGGCCCGCGCGGAGGTGTTCTGGATGGTGGCGGTCAGGCTTGCGCGCTGACCCTCAAAGCAGACAGAGCCCGGCTGCGTCTGGATTTGAACCTGCTTGCGCTCCATGTCTTGCCTGCTGAGCGCGGCAAGCTGGTCCGGCCCGACGGCCACGTAATCCGGGCCGAGCCGCCTGAGCGCCTCCTTCATCGCGGGCAGGTCCCAGAACCAGTTGCAGATGAACACGTGGAGGAAGGCCGGCCGGTTCATGGCGGCCATCTCGCGAACCTGGGAGACCAGCGACGTGACCTGCTCCTCTTTGGCTGCGCCTTGGTCCCATGTCGTGGCGGCGCGGAAAACCGGGAGGCCGCGCGCGCTGGCAAACGTCGCAGCCTCGTAGGTTCTCACGTTGCGCCCGTAGTCGGGGAAAACAGACTGGGCAGAGGAGATGCGCTCCGCGAAGCGGTGAATCGCTCCGCCTCCCAGCGAGGGGCACACGGCGCGAAGATCCATTTTGCGCATCGCGGTGTCCGTCAAATCAAGGAAGCCGTCCAGGACGCGTGTGCGATCGGAGTCGCGGAACCGCTGGGCGTAGACGTCTGGATAGCAGTATCCGACGCCCGACACCGCGGCCATAAACGTGTCGTTGGAGGTGGCGGTGGCATAGTAGTAATCCACGATGCCGGGGATCAGCAGAGAGGCTGCCGGCGAGATCGTCCAGCCTAGAGGCATGTCGCCCCGTGTTTTGTCGGCCCACAGCTGCGGCCAGTTGCTGCAACTCACCACGGGCAGGTTGTCCCCGTCGGAGATCGCGAAGCAGACATAGACTTTGCCCTGCTCCAGCTTGGGCGCCGGGCTTACGGGCTGCCGGAACTTTTCGACGCGAAGACCGGAGTGTACGCTCAGGTCCGAAGAGCCCACGGAGCCCACGAGGAACTTGCCGAACTCGGAGAACAGAGTCACCCCTCCGCCTTCACCGATGCCGAGGTCCTGGCCCGCCCAGGAGTAGCCCATGATCGGCGTGTTGGCCGGCGTTCGCGCGAGAAGCTCCTCGGCAAAACGCATTTCCTCGTTCGGCGTGGAATACGTGCTTACGCCGTCAATCTGTCCGGGGATCCAGAAGATGAAGATCTTGTTCTCAACAAGATAGTCGCGCAGCTCCATGCTGTCCGGCCACAGGCAGGCCAGCACATCGCGGTTCATCCGCGGCCAAAGGTTGTCAAGCGCCCAGCGATAGGCCTCCACACTGGTCTTCCATCTGCCCCGCAGGTCGGCAAGGACGGGCAACGACAGCTTATTCGCCAGCCTCGGCGAGACAACGAGCCCATCCTCCACGCCGGCAATCATGGTCGCCACATTCTTCGTGGCCGGCAGGCTGGAATCCGGAACGACGACCCCTTTCACACTGCCGCGGAACCGGGAAACAAGCTCTTCCGGCGTCGTCAGCGTCTCCGTTGATTTGATCCAGCCCCGCTTGAGCATCCAGTCGAGCCACTGCTGGTCCTTGTCGTTTGTGAGGTAGTAGATGCGCGGTTTTTCGCGGTTCACAAGCCCCTGCAAGCTGTACAGCAGGAACTGCCAATCGCGCGTTTGCGTTCTCAGGTCGAACACGAGCAGGTCCGAGTCCGGCGTCTTTGACTTGGGAAACAGATCAGCGGAGTGCCTTCGGGCCTCATATGCCAGATCCTTGGGTTCGCCCGACGCGACAGGCAGCGGACCTCTTTTCGGTGTGCGCGCCGTGTCCAAGTGCCCGCCTGCAAGGCTGAAGAGCGTCACCTTGTCCACCTGTAGCGAGCCGTCGCCGTCCCAGAACAGGCGGCATTCGAGCCTCCCCCCGGGGTGGTGGAACGCGAGCGGCACCTGCACATAGCGTTTTGCGGACAGCTCGCTAACGAGAATGTCCTGCGCGGCCAAGACATTCGTTCCGTCTGGCGCATACGCATCCAATTTGCCCACCTTGTCGTCGAACGCCTCATCCGACGTTTTGACACGGAAGAAGGCCACGTAATCTCCGGCCTTCGTTTCAGTGTAGGGGCCGTAGAGCAGGCAACCGGGCTTGTCGGTTTCGACATCGCCTCCCCAGGTCTGTCCGCCGCTCGCCTGAGCATCCGCAATGACCCGGCCTGTGAGGTGGGCGTAAACGTTCCCCTCGGCCTCCAGCGCGAGCCATTCGGTGTACGTTCCCTTGGGAAGAGCCGCCGCTGACCGGACCTCGCACGCAATGGAGTCCGGCAAACCGGCGGGTGCCGTCTGACTCCGCGCCGGAGCGGCGCAGAGCAGCAGGGCGCCGAGCAGCAAACACGTCGAACGCATCATGTGGTTACCTCGCAGCCCGGCCGGGCTGATACTCCATGGACGAAGGCGGAGCGTCCGACTCGCGGCTGCCCCACTGCTTATTGGGGAGGTTCCCCATGGTCAGCTCCAGTGTTCCGCCGCCCAACAAATCGGCATGCGTGAACCAAGGTCTGCTCAAAGGCGCGCCGTTCAAGGAGGCGCTCTGAATGTACTTGTTCGCCGCTGAAGCGTTACGCGCCTTCACCGTGAACGTCTTTCCGTTGTCCAGCCGGACGCTGATTTCTTCGAACACGGGACTGCCGATGGTGTAGACCGGTATCCCGGGAGTCACCGGGAAGAACCCCATCATGGAAAACACCACGAACGCGGACATGCCCCCGCCGTCCTCGTCGCCCGGAACGCCGAACAGGCCGTCGGTGAACCAGGTGTCCAAGAGCATCCGGATGCGCTTCTGGGTTTTCCAGGGAGCGCCCATATAGTTATACAGATAAGGAATGTGCATGCTGGGCTCATTGCCCATCACGAACTGGCCCACCAGCCCCGATGAATCCGGCTGGGTCGTCCAGAACTTGAATTTCGGCAGCCCCAGGTCCTCTCTGAAAAGCTGGTCGAGCTTGGCCTCCGCCTGCGGTCTGCCTCCCATCAGCTTGATCAGCCCCGCCAGGTCATGTTTGACATCCCAGTTGTACGTGTAGGCGTTGTTTTCCGTATAGTACTCGCGTCCCGCCAGCTTCGGGTCAACCGGATCGATCCACTTGCCTTCCGCGTCTTTCGGCCACATGAACCCCTTATCCGAGCGATAAACGTTTTTATAATTTGCCGCGCGCTTTAAGAACAGTTGCCGGTCCGCCTCGTTCTGATCGAAAGCGGCCAGCTGGGCGATGCACCAGTCGCTGTAGCTGTTGTCCAGCGTGACCGACACGCACTGACGTTTCTCCCAGTTGGCCTCCACCTCTTTAACCGTCTCCGGCTCGCCCGGCCGCAGCCCCGGCATATACCCTTTGGCGTTGTAGAACTGGTCGAGCGAGGTCGCGGGGCCGTTGCGCCACGGCAGGAGGGTCGCTTCCAGCGAGTTCTTTTTCGCGCCCTCGTAAGCCTTGCGGAAATCGAAGCCGCGGAGGCCTTTGAACCACGCGTCCGTCATCCAGATCGCGGCGTTGTTGCCGGTCATCGCGGGCCAGTCGCCGAACACGACGGCAAAGGAGGGCATCCAGCCGCTTTGCTCATACATCGAGATGAACGACCGGATCTTCGCCTGCTCCCTGTCCGGGTTCAGGATCATGTGCAGGGGCTCCAGGCCGATGGCGGTGTCCCACAGCCAGTTGTCCACGAAGAACGGCTCGGGAGACGAATGGACCTTGCCGTCGTAAGCGCTGTAATACTGGCCGTGCTCGTTGATGTCCACCATGCGCTCGTAGCACCGGTACAGGGCGGTATAGAACACGCGCTTTTGGGCAGGCGTGCCGCCCTTGACCTGGATTTGCGACATGACATCAAGCCAGGCCTGACGCGCCTGATTTTTGACGGTTTCAAAGCCCCAGGCGGGGATTTCCAATTCGAGATTCCGCTTCGCCTGCTCGACGCTGATGTAGGAGATGCCGTATCTGAACCCGACCCGCATGGCGTCCGCGCCGACCTTGGCGAGCACGTGTTTCTTGTCGGCGGGGTTCTGGTATTTGACCTCGGAGATGTCGGCATCCGTTTCCGCGTAGAAGTACGCACGCATCCCTTGGAACTGTTCGGTGCCGGTGATCACCCGCGGCGGCTTGACCTGAATGTCGCCTTCGGGATTGATGTTCCCCAAGCGCAGATAGTGGTCGCGCTTGCCGCCGAAGCTCACCTGAAAATACCCGCTCTTCGCGGCTGGCGAGAAGGCGAGGGTGTCCCCCGGCTCCTCCAGCCGCACCGAGTAACAGTAGGGCGTCGCCTCTTCCTGCTCAAACCCGGTGCGTTTGCCCCAGATGGCTTCGTCGTAAGGACCGCTCACCGGCATGAAGGCGAAGACCGACGCGATCCGGTGCGAGGCCACGGTGAGGGGGAAATAGTGGATCTGATCGTCCAACTGGTCGTTCTTCGCAGGATACGAGCGGATCAGGCTGTTCGGCAGGTGTACGGTGGGACGCGTCGGCTCGAGGATGACGCCCACGGCGCCGATCATCGGATTCACCGCAGCCAGATTCGACTTGGGGTCCGACGGCTCACCCGTCTTGCATCCGCCCAGTGCCAGGACGGCAAACAACGTGAAGATGGCTTTGTTCATCAGAGTACTCCTTATGGCAATCGATTACAGAGGGCATGATAGGGCAAAGAACCCCTAAAGTCTTTGTCTCAGGACTCAAACTTTTGTACTATGGCATCAATTAGGGCGCTTTCATGAAACCGAAAGTCGAGAAAATCCAGCTTTTGCCGGGCGAGTCTTTCCGGCTGCTGCAGTGGAAAAACAACATCCACGAGGTCGAGGTCATCGCGGCCGACGGGACGAACCGCCCGTTCATCGGCTCGGGACACGAGTGGCACTACCACTCGCAGATGGAGTTGACGCTGATCGTCCAGGGCTCGGGCACGCTGTTCATCGGCGACTCGATCACCCACTTCAAAGCGCCCGACCTCGTGCTGATCGGGCCCAACCTGCCGCACTACTGGCACATGCGCCACCTCTCCTCCGGCTTCGCGATCCAGTTCGATTTCGAGCCCGAGCACCCCTTTTGGCTGCTGCCGGAAACGCGGGAGCTGCGTGAGCTCTGGAACGACGCGCGGCGCGGCATCCACCTGTCCGGACCTGTGGTTCCGGAAGTCGCGGAGCTGATCCGCGCCGCCGTCTCCTGCGGCGGTCTGGGCAGGCTGGTGCGGTTCATGCAAATCCTGGAAGCGCTCAACAAAGCCGCGCCGAGGTGTCGGAAAACGATCTCCACCACAACCTTTGTCCCGCCCCTCCGTCAGTCCACTTACCGGAGCCTTCAGAAAGCCATCTACCTGGTGTTCCACAATTTTCAGGAGGACTTGTCCTTCACCGATGTCCTCCGCGAGACCAAGATGTGCAAGGCGACGTTCGAGCGGCATTTCAAGAAGCATACCGGAAAGACCTTCACCCGGTTCGTCACCGAGGTGCGGCTGAATTTCGCCAGCCGCCAGCTGATCGAAACCGACCTGTCTGTCAGCGAGATCGCCCTCTCTTCCGGCTACAACAACATCTCGCACTTCAATCACCAGTTCAGCGCCCTGTACCGTCTGACCCCCCGCGCCTTCCGCAACGCCATGAAGCCGAAAGACGTCGAGTAGGATTACGTCATGACATGATGCGTCAGCCAGCCGAGGTGGCGGTCCGCATGAAGGAGCGTCGCGTGGTGAACGCGGGCGCAGGCAAAAATCAGCAGGTCCGTGGCGGGAACCGTCTGGCCTTTCCCGCGAACAGCGCGGGCGATGCGATAGGACTCTTCCCAAACCTCACAAGAACAAGCGACCAGCGGAAGGGCGGACTCCAGTTCTCTGAGCACGCGTTTTTCCTTATCCCCCCGCGCACCGTTCCACAACTCCAACTTGACCATATCGCACCAGACCGCCTCGCCCGTCTCCAAAGCGGTTTGAACGCGTTCCCGGATCGGCGTATCCCCTTCGGGACGGAAACAGTGTATCCACGCTGAACTGTCCACGAGGATCATATCACCCCTCCGACCGGGTCTCTGCCAGCTCTTTCGCCGTCATGAAGCGGTCGCATGTGCCAAACGCTTTTACTAACCGCGTCATCCGGTGACGCTGATTGAACTCGGTCAGCGCCGTCACGACAACCTCCCGCTTGGTACGGCTCCCAGAGAAAGATATGGCATCCTCCAGAAGCCTTTCAGGAATATCAATTGTTGTTTTCATGCCATATAAAATACATCCGCTTGTCCAGCAAGGTCAAGCGTCTTCGCCCGCCGTCGGGAGGGGCGAGGTTCCGCCGGGCCGTCCACACGGGGAAACATAATTGAACGTTGAGCGTTCAAACGCTCAACGTGCGGTTTTAGGCAGGGGCGCGGCGGCCAGCGCGCGCGTCAACGCGTCGAGCGTCTGCGTGAGGGCGGCGCCGAAGGCCTGTGCGGGGGCGTTCGAGTCTTCGGTCTTGAACGTCACCCGGGCGCTTTTTTCGGCGGAAAAGAGGACGGTGAAATCGGAGGCGCGTTCATTCAAGACCAGCAGCCGCAGCGTCACCACCGCCGCAGGTTCCGCACCCGCGTAGTCGAGATAGAGTTCGCTGACAACCCCTTCGACACTCAGCGGCGCGAGCGTGCCGGAGTCCGCATCGTACACGGCTGCGAAAAGGCCGGCTTCTTCCAGATAGCGCTGGGTCTGCACGCGAACCAGCTCTTGCGGCGCGACAATCCACCCGTTATAGAAGTCAACCGCGAACTCTCCGCCGGCGCGGCGCACGATGAAGGCACGCGCGTCGAAGGGCGGCAGCGCGCGGAACGGGCGGATTTTGACGGCCGCGAACCCCGGCGCGGGGGTCACGGGCTGCGCGGCCGATGCGACCGGCACATAGGTTCTTTTCTGGGCTGCGGCCTGCATCTGGGCGCTCTTTCCACCGAGGCATCCGGAGGACAACAGCAGGGCCAGGGCGATGGTCGGGATAAGGCGGGGGCGCGTCTTCATGGCTGGATTCCTTGTTCGTTATTGGACATTCCGCTTGGTTTCCGGCAACGGCGCGGGCGGCTGTCCGAAGAGCAGCGCCGCAGGATTGGCGCTCAGGTCACTGACGATCCGGTCAAGCCCCGTGGAGGCGCTGCGCAGATTTTGCAGCAGCTCGGAGAGCGAACCCTGCTGCGACAGGGCCGTGTGGTTCAGCGTCTGCGCGGTCTGGTTCAGCGAGGCCACGGTCTGTTCGACGCGCGAGCTGTTGTTGGTCATCAGGCTGCTGATCTCTCCCACCAGGCTGCCGGCGCGGGAAGTCAGCTCCTGAAGCGACCGAGCGATCGGCTGGATTTGCTTTTCAACCCCCTCCGCGGTGCGGCGGGCGCTGCCCACGGTGGCGGCGATGTCGGACGGCACCCCATCGAGCTCGGGGGACCCCACCAGCTTCTTGATCGCCTGGTTGGTCTCGCGCAGTTCCACCAGCAGCGAGGTCGCCTCTTTGCTGAGCGCGGCAACATCCGCCGTACTGAGTTTGTTCTGGACCATATAGAGTGTGGCGATCAGTTCGTCGCCGAGCGCTTGGATATCGACGTTGCTCAGCTTGACGAACACATCGTCCACGGCCTTCTTCAATGTGAACATCATGCTGATCGACGAGGGAATGTAGGGGTTGTGCGGATGCCAGGCGATCGGATTCATGCGCTCCTCGTCGTAGTCGGCGCGGAAATAATCCAATTCGAGGAAGGCGAGGCCCGTCACGCCCGACAAGGCGAGCTTGACGCGCAGGCCCTGCTCGACCAGTTTGTTCAGCACCATATTCGCCTCTTGCGCCTGCAGCAGCCCGAATTTCTCCGGGTCGAGGGCCATGACCACCAAGATCTGGCGGGCGCCGTCATGGGTCAGCGCGCCGAGCGACTTGGTGCCGTACTCGCTGTAAACGAAACCGATGCGCTTCACCTCGCCGACCGGCACGCCGCGGTACTTCACGGGCGAGCCGATATCCAAACCGGTGACCGATTCAGTGAAGTAGGTTTCGGCCAGAACCACCTGCTTGTTAAAGACACGCGCTCCGGCGATTCCGATCACCAGCAGGATCATCGCGATCCCGCTCAAGACAAAGAACCCGATCTTTGCGTAGTTGGCTTTATTCTCGTTCATAGTGGGTCACTGCTCAATTCTCATGCCTGCTTGTCTCCGCAACCTCGCGGTTGAAAAAGGCCCGCACGACCGCATTGGGCGGATGGTCGCGCAGCGTCGCGGGAGGCCCTTCCGCGATCAGGCTGCGCGACGGTTTGTCCAGCATGATACACCGGTCCGCCACCGCAAAAATGCTGGCCAGTTCGTGTGTGACCATGACGACCGTGATGCCCTGCGTCGCGCGCATGCGCAAGATCAGGTGGTCCAGGCCGGCGGAGGTCACGGGGTCCAAGCCGGCGGAGGGCTCGTCCAGAAACAGAATCGCAGGGTCCAACGCCATGGCCCGCGCGATGGCCGCGCGCTTCTTCATGCCGCCGCTGAGATCGGACGGGAAAAAAGAGGCGTACTCTTTCAGTCCGACCAACTCCAACTTCATCTCGGCCACCAACGCCCGCGCCGCACGCGGCAGGTCCGTGAAGGACTCCAGCGGCAGGCAGACGTTTTCGAGCAGGGTCATCGAGCCGAAGAGCGCGCCGCTTTGATAGGTGACGCCGAAGCGCCGCTGGGCGCGTTCGCGCTCCTCCTGCGGCCCGCCGTCGATGCGGTCGCCCATGATGCGGATCTCGCCTTTGAGCGGCGGCGTGAGGCCGATCATGTGTTTGAGCAAGGTGCTCTTGCCGCACCCCGAGCCGCCGAGAATCACAAACACCTCGCCTTTGCGCACCGTGAAACTGACGTTCTCCAGCACGGGGCTGTCGTACCCCGCATCCACATTCATGACGTCGATGACGGTTTCTTCGGCCATGGGTCAGACTCCGAGAAGGAAAAACAGAACGGCAAAGATGCCATCGAAAATGGTGATCAGGATCAGGCTGCCCACTACGGCGGCGGTAGCCGCGCGGCCCACCGCATCGGCCGTGCGCCCGGTCTGGAGCCCGTGCGAACAGCCCACGAGGCCGACCAGCAGACCAAAAACCGCGGATTTGAGAAGCCCCAGAAGGATGTTGTTCAGCGACGAAGAGGCGATCACATGCTGCCAGTAGGTGGCGGCCGGCACGTTCACTGAACCGAGCACGATGACCCCGCCGACCAGACCCGCGAGAACCGAGAAAATGGTGAGGATCGGCATCACCAGCGTGGCGGCGATCACACGCGGCAAAGCCAGAAAGACGACCGGCGGCAACCCGAAGGTGGTGAGCGCATCGATCTCTTCGTTCACCTTCATCGTGCCGATCTCCGCGGCGAAGGCCGAGCCCGAGCGCCCCGCCAGAATGATCGCCGTGATCAGGGGCCCCAGCTCGCGGAAGAGGCCGATCGCGATCAGGTCCGCGACATAGACCTCCACCCCGAACTGACGGAGCGCCGCGACCGATTGGAAGGCCAGAATGAGCCCGAGCAGGAACCCGATCAGCACGGTGATGGGCAGGGCGTCGATCCCCGCCCGCTCGAAATGCAGCATCGTGTCGCGCAACCGCAGCCGCCCGGGGCGCACCAGCAACGTGAAGGCCGCGACCGACACTTCGCCCAAGAAAGCCATCTGCTCGCCGATGTCGGCGCCGATTCTGACGACGGCCTGTCCCAGCTGGACGCTGGTACAGGTTTTGCGCAAGGGATCGGCCAATGCGGGATCTTCGCTAAACCGCTCGACATGAAACAGTCCCAGCGTCCGCGACACGACCTGCCGCTTATCCGAGCAGGCGATCGCAAAGCCCTGCAGGGCGGACCGGCGGTAAAGTTCGACGATCAGCGCCTCGCCCGCACCGTCGCAGAGCTTCACACGGTCGGCGTCGAGGGAGAACGAGTCCCCTTTGCCCAAATCCGCCACGCCGGGCATGACGTCCCTCCAAAGCGTCGCCACGCTCTCTGCGGAACAGGTTTCTGGAAGGATGATGTTCATAAGGACAGGTGTCGCAAACGGAGATGAAGAGTATAACAGGAGAGCCCTTTAACCTCAACATCCCCGACACCTCCCGTCATTACTTTCAGTTTTGACTGGAATTGCAAAGCCAAAAGTGCTATTTTGCGGCGTTTTCTTGAAACTATTCAACCGATCATGAGGCACGAGGATGATTAAACAGCCAGCCCACGTTCAAAAAGTCTCCGCGTACGCTCAGGCCGGAGTGGATATCGACTCGAAAATGTCTGGCATTGAGATCATCAAGAAGATGGTTGCCGCCACCACCACCAAGGGTGTCATCGGCGGAATCGGCAGTTTCGGCGGGCTTTTCCACTCTCCCGGCAAGGAGTTCCTGCTGGTGGCCAGCACCGACGGCGTCGGCACCAAGCTCAAAGTGGCCGCTCTGGCCAAACGGCACGACACCGTGGGCCAAGACATCGTCAACCACTGCGTCAACGACATTCTGGTGCAGGGTGCCAAGCCGCTCTTCTTCCTCGACTATATCGGCGCTTCGCGCTTCGACACCGCGATCTTCACGGACGTGATCTCGGGGCTCTGCAAAGCCTGTAAGGAAAACGGCTGCGCGCTGCTCGGCGGCGAGACCGCCGAAATGCCAGGCCTTTACCCGCTGGGCGAGTACGATCTCGTGGGCACGATCATCGGCACGGTCGAGAAGAAGCAACTGATCACCGGCAAGGACATCAAAGCGGACGACGTGATCATCGGGCTGCCCTCCGGCGGGCTCCAGACCAACGGCTTCTCGCTCGCGCGCAAGGTGATCTTCGACCAGTGCGGCCTCACCCCCCAAGACTTCATCCCCGGCACCCGCATGACCGTCACCGACACGCTGCTCGCCGTTCACCGAAGCTTCCTGAAACCGGTCATGGCCCTCATGGACAAGGTGCCCGTACGCGGCATGGCGCATATCACCGGCGGCGGATTTGTGGACAACATCCCGCGCGTGCTGCCGGAGAACTGCAACGCGATCATCGACCGCAACAGTTGGAAAGCGCCCACGGTCTTCACTTTCATCGAGCGTCAGGGAAAAGTCGACCACGACGAAATGTATCGCGTCTTCAACATGGGCATCGGCTACGTCATCGTTGTCCGCGAGAAGGATGCGACCGCGGCCATGAATCTGCTCAAAGGCCTGCGTCAGTCGCCGGTCATTGTCGGCCGCATCGAGAAAGGCCAGAAGAAGGTCATCTACCGCGACCGCTGATGCTTCGCCCGTTCTTCTCGCCACAAAAAAAACACTCCTGCAGCCCAAGCCGCAGGAGTGTTCTTTCTTTACGTGCGAGTCATTACTTCTTAGCAGCAACCTTCTTCGCAGGAGCTGCCTTCTTGGCGGGAGCCGCTTTCTTAGCAGGCGCTGCTGCTTTCTTCGCGGGAGCCGCTTTCTTCGCAGGAGCCGCCTTCTTAGCAGGAGCTGCTTTCTTCGCCGGAGCCGCCTTCTTGGCGGGAGCCGCCTTCTTAGCAGGAGCTGCTTTCTTTGCTGTGGCCATTGCGCTGATCCTTTCTGTTGTAATGAACCTGTTACAAACAACACTCGATGCATCACAAAAACAATGCAGCAAAATGTTGTTTTAGCGATAATGTAATCGTTGTTCCGAAAATTGCAAGAACCGTTTTTGAAAAATGTGAAAAATGTTTTGCCGCGAACTATTTGGGGGCGACAAAGTGACACGTCGAAAAGTGTTAAAATCGCGTAAAACGCCAGCAAAAATGGCAATTTTTAGCGTTTCTTTTCAGCTCAAACCTCGCGCGCGCTGACAAGAATAAAATTTGCCGACACGGCGCTGTTCATTGGCACGTCTGGCGCGTTCATGCAGAATTTATTTTTTCAAATCATCTTTCCCGCGTCGCAAATCAGGGCGCTGTGTTAAACTGTTTCCACTTTCTAACGGCTCTTCCCTCGAACCGAAAAGGATCACTATGTCCCTGTCTTCCGCGCTTCGTTTCGCTTCCCGTTTGTTGGCCTCGGCGACTCTGTTCGCAACTGTCGCAGCAGCGGCGCCCGTCTTCACGCCGCTCGCTCTCGACGACGCCGCCAACACCGGCTTCTCCGATTCCAAGGCCGAGGACCAAAAGGGCGGCTGGACCGATCAAGGGGGCAACGACCTGCACGTCCTCAAGCCCGGCAAGCTCTCGCTTTCCGGCGTGCCTTTCAACATCCTCAATGAGCGGGCGTCCGGCGGCAAGGCCTGCATCGTTCTGGGAGGACCGCAGCGCCCCTACCTTCCCGGCAAAGCCGTCATCTCTGTTCCCGAGTTGAAAGGCGCATGCCTCTACCTGCTTCACGCCGCCGCCTGGTGTCCGCCCGCCCAGTCGCGAAAAATGACCGGCGCCCTTACCGTCGAGTATGCCGACGGCACGTCGTCCGAGATCCACGTGCGCTTCGGGCGCGACGTCGGCGACTGGTCCAGCCCCGAGAGTTTCACGAACGCCGCCCGCGTATGGACCGCCTACAACGCCAACACGCAGGTCTCCCTTTTTCTCTCACGCTTCCCGCTTAAGAACCAAGCCATCAGAACCCTTCGGCTTGCGGCCAAAGAGAGCGCCTGGATGGTCGTCGCCGCCAGCCTCGGCGACGAGACGCCGCTCGTGCCGCTCAAGCCCGACCTGACGCTCACCAAAAAATTTGTCGCGCCGACCCTCGACGCTCCGCTCGACCCGGCGACCAACGCGTCCGCGCCCAAGAACATCGTCCTGATCATCGGCGACGGCATGGGGCCCGGCGCGCTCAAACTCACCTCGCTCTACCAGCACGCGGCCGAAGGCCGCCTCGTCTTGGAGCAACTGCCCGTCGCCAGCCTCTGCACCACACGCTCGGCCAGTTCCAACGTCACCGATTCCGCCGCCGCCTCCACCGCTTTCGCCTGCGGCTATAAGACCAACAACGGGTATCTCGGCCTCGACCCGGCCAAAGCCCTTGTCACCTCCTTCGCCGACCTCGCGCACCGGGACGGGCGCGCCGTCGGACTCATCACCTCGGACGCCATCACCGGCGCAACCCCCGCCGGTTTCTATGCGCACGAGATCAGCCGGAACTCGTATCAGGGCGTGGCGGACGACGCCGCCGCCAGCTCTTTCGATGTCCTCATCGGCAACGCCAACGGCAAAGCGTGGTTTCTTCCCAAGGACAAAAAGGGGGAGCGCAAGGATGCGCGCAACCTGCTGAACGAGATGAAGGCCAGCGGGTATGTGGTCGCGGAAACGCCCAGGTCTTTCGCGAAGGCGAGCGCTGACAAACGGGTTCTCGGCTTCATGGACGCCCCCACGCTCGAACCGGAGAAGAGCCTCGGCAAACTCACCGAGATCGCCCTGGCGCGCCTGGGCAAAAACGACAAGGGTTTCTTCCTGATGGTGGAGTGCGCCATCACCGACGCCGGCGGCCACGGCAACAAGCCCGAGCTGACCGTGCGCGGCACGCTCCAAGTGGACTGGGCCGTGAAGCGCGCACTGACCTTCGCCCGCAAACAGGGCGACACCCTCGTGCTGGTCACGGCCGACCACGAGACCGGCGGGCTGACGTGCGGCGTGACCAATACCCCGCCCGGCAAGCTTGTGATGAACTACGCCACCACCAGCCACACCGGGGTGCCCGTCAAATTCTACGCCTACGGCCCCGGCGCCCACCTGTTCAGCGGCAAAATCGACAACACCGACATCGCCAAGACCATCGCCCGCCTCTGGCAGCTCACCCTTCCGGAGCCTGTTAAAAACACTTCGAAATGAATCGACAACCCGGCATCCCGACATGCTTTCATCTCTCCTTGCATTCGCTTGAAGAGTGTGTCACTATTTCATCAATCCTAAACGCGGTTCACTGTAACCGTTTTCTTAAACGCTGCTAATGGAGGTTCAGATCATGAAGAAGCTACTCGTCCTCAGTGCCTTGTGCGCCACCGCCGTCGTGATGACCGGTTGCGGCGTCATCCCCATGAAGGGCGTCTCGATGGCGCCGATCACTCTGGATCACATCGCCTCGGATCCGATCGTCGATAACGCTGTCCGTCCCATCAAACGCGGCGAAGCCAAATCCATGGGCGTCATCCTCTTCAATACCGGCGACGCCTCGATCGGCACGGCCATGAAGAACGGCGGCATCACCAAGGTGCATCATGTGGACTACAGCGTGAAGAACATCCTGTTCCTCTACAACGAGACCATCACCATCGTCTACGGCGAATAAGCGATTCGTCGGTTGCGAAAGACAAAAGGCCGGGCATGACTGCCCGGCCTTTTTTGTCTCCCTCAAGCAAGGATCATCACGGCCTGCACAGCAGCGCGTGCCATGCGGCGGCGGCGTTCCCGAGCGCGTGGCCGCGGTGGGAGATGCGGTTCTTGGTCGCGCCGTCCAGTTCGGCGAAGGTGTGCTCAAAGCCGTCTGGCACAAAGAGCGGGTCGTAGCCGAACCCGTTCGCTCCGCGCGCCTCGCGGACGATCCGGCCGGGGCAGCTGCCGTCCACCGTCCATTCGCGTCCGTCCGGAGCGCAGAGGGCGATCGCACAGCGGAAACGCGCGCGGCGGTCCGCCACGCCCGCGAGTTCGCGCAGCAGCTTGGCGTTGTTCGCCGGATAGCTGCACGGCTCGCCCGCGTACCGCGCCGAGTACACGCCCGGCGCGTTGTCCAGCGCCGTCACCTCCAGCCCCGAATCGTCCGCCAGGGTCCAGAGGCCCGAGGCCGCACAAAGCTCCCTCGCCTTCTTGAGCGCATTGCCTTCGAAGGTGTCGGCGTCTTCCACGACATCCTCCGGCAGCCCCGGCACCTCGTCCGCCGACAGCAGCTCCAACCCCGGCAGGGCGAAGATCTGCCGGATCTCATCGAGCTTGTGTTTGTTCCGCGTCGCAACCAAAAGCTTCATGAACGATTCTCCTATGAGGGCGACCCGCCGGTCGCCCTCATTTCCCCGCCAGCGCTTCGACCGTCACGCGCTCCCAGCCGGGCAGCCCCAAAAAATACTCCACGACAACCGCGCACGCGAAGGCATCGTAGAGCGCGTCGTGCGCCGCGCGTCCCGGACACAGCGCCCGCACCCGCTCCGTCAACCCCAAGGCCGTCACGACGTCCTCCAGCGCCTTGGAGGCCAGCTCCGGATAGGCCCGGCGCACCAGCGCGAGCGTATCGACCCACGGCCCCAGCCGGTGCAGCGGCGCGAGCTTGTTCAACATCGTGCGCTCGGTGCCCGCGTTGTGCGCCACAAGCGGAACGCCCGTCACCCACGTGGCCAGCTCAGGCCACAGCTCGCCCGGCGTCGGCGCGGCGGCCAGTTCCCGGCGGAGTTGCGCGTGGCGGCCCGGCGCATGCGGATTGAAAGGCCGATCGCCTACGCGCAGCAGAGACCCGAAGGACTCGTCCGCAGACACCCGTCCGTCGCGCACCCGCACGATCCCGAGCTGCCACGGCTCGACCGGATAGCCCGCCACCGCGCCGGTGGTCTCGAAATCCACCACGGCGAAACAGGCGTGCCGCGCCTCTGTGAAGGTTCGGCTCATTTCCGCTTCGTAAGAAAATCCCGAAGGTCGCGGGTACTCTTATGCCCGGGAGCCAGCGCTTCAGCCTCTTCGACATACGCGCTCAGACGGTCCCACTCTCCCCTCTGCTTGGCCAGATAGCCGAGATAAAAAAGCGCCCGCACTTTCAGCAGCCGCGCCTCTTCACCGGCAGGACCGTCGGCGGGTTGGCACTTCCGATGCGCCGAAAGGAACCAGGGCTCCGCGCGTTTGACGTCATGAAAGGTGTTGAACAGCAACTCGCCCAGCGAAAGGTCAAGCTCCGCGCTGGCCGGATTGTTCCGGATGCCCTCCTCCAGCAGCCGCACGCCCTCTTCCGGCTTACCGGCCATGTTTGAAAGCACATAGGAGCCCTGTGCGAAAGCCTGCACGTTTTTAGGCGACGCGCGACAGGCGGCCCAGAGCCACGGCAACAGCTCGACCCCGCGTTCACGCTCCAAATGCCGGTCCACTTGCGTGTGGACCTGCCGGTTGATCCAACCCCATGCGTCGGTCACACCTCCCGGCGGTGTCACCTCGTGTTCGTGGTCATGCTCCTCTTCGAGCCCGCGGCCCTCCCCGGACAGCCCCCCCTCCTCACACACACTGTCGCGCACGCCGCCGTGGTAGTACTCCTCGACCTTGTCCATCATCACCACGCTGAGCTGCTGCCGCGCATCGCCGAGGACCAACGCCAGGACGTCTTCACCCGGAACCTGAGGCATTCCGGCGCCAAACAGAACCGGGAGCAGCCGCCCCAGTGCCACCGCCACTCCGGCACCGGCAACCAGCAGCCACGTCCGGGGACTCTGTATGCTGTTGACAACCACGTCAGAACCTCTTTTTGTCAAACACGCACCTGGCCAGCGCCAGACACACCGCCGCATAGACCGCGGCATACGCTAAGACCGCGGCACACACGCCCCAGCCGAGAGCCGGCCAATCATGCACCACGCGCTGCCGCAAATCAAAGAACTCCATGTGCGGACCGATCCAGTGAAGCACGGTCAACGCGCACTTCCCCGGCAGCGGCTGCGCCGCCGCCAACGCGGGAAGCCGCTGCCCGAAGAACAGCATCCCGACGATCAGCAGCCCGCACACCGTCAGGTTGGCCGAAGGCGTCAGGAAGAGCGAGCCAGTCAGCCCGAGCGCCGTGACCACCACCATGAAGCCGACGTGCAGCACAAAGGCCTGAAGGAGGATCATCGGGAACCAGACCCCCTGCCGCAGCCCGACCAGCAAGCCAAACGCCAGATAGAACACCGCCAGCGCCGAAACCGACGCGGCCAGCGCCCCGAGATATTTTCCCGCCAGGACCGTGCCGCGCGCCACGGGTTTGGCCAGCATCGGATAGATCGTCCGGCTCTCGAACTCCGGCGGAAACAGCCGCACCGAAACACCCAGGCCGATCACGGCGGAAAAGAGCCACACCAGCAGCAGCGCCAGCTCGTTCACATACCGGCTCGCGCCGGAAAGTCCGAAGGGGCTGAAGAGCGCGAGCGGCAGGAGGATCACCGCGCTGAGCACGAACACGACGATCAGATCCTTGCGGCGGTAGAGTTCCAGCACCGACAAGCCCGCCAAAGCCTTGAGCTGAAGGACCCTGACACTCATGGCGCCTCCTTCCTGGCGACATCGCCCAACATCTTGAGAAAGATGCGCTCGAGATTCTGCTGGCCGTCGCCGGCCACGTCATGCACCGTGCCGGACCAGACCAGCGCGCCCTGTTTGAGGATCGCCACACGGTCGCAGATCAGCTCCGCCTCGGACAGCTCGTGCGAGGAGAAGAAGACCGTCTTGCCCAGCTTTTTCTGCTCCAGAATCAGATCCCTGAGCTGGATGCGCGCCAGCGGGTCGAGCCCGGTGAACGGCTCGTCCAAAATCAACAGCGAGGGATCGTGTAGCAGCGCTTGCGCGATACCGGCCCGCTGCAACATGCCTTTGGAGTAGGTGCGCAACAGACGGCTTCCCGCCCCGGCCAGCCCCACCCGCTCGACCAGCTCGTCCGAGCGCGTGCGGACCAGCGGCTTGGGCATCCCGCACAACCCGCCATAGAACGCCAGCAGCTCGCGGACGTTCAGATACGGGTAGTAGTAGGCGGTCTCCGGCATGTAGCCGATCATGCGCCGCGTCGCGGGCTCGCACGGGTCCCCGTTCCAGACGGTCAAGCGGCCCGAATCGGGACGGAAGAAGCCGAGCAGCATCTTGATCGTCGTGGTCTTCCCGGCGCCATTCGTGCCGAGAAAACCGAGGACCTCGCCCTGTCTGATCGACAGTGAAAGTCCGTCGACCGCACGGACCGCGCCGAACGCTTTCGAGACCCCATCCAGTCTGACAACATCCATAAGCCTTCCTCTTCAAATTCAATTACCTCGGAATACTTTACTTTTCTTCACCAACACAGTCTAGATTAAAGTTCAAGAACGTGACGAACGTGACGGGAGATAGCACTCCGCGTAGTTGGCATCGAGTACTGGACCGAGGTCAAGCAACGCCGCGATACGGCGGATCATTTCTGAGACGTAACGCGCCTCTCCGTCCTGCAGCGGACGCTCCAGCAAAGGCTGTTCGCGATACGAGAGCCACTTCTTGACCACCTGATACCCACCGCTGGTGTACTCCCAAACCGTGCCGGGCACGTTCGCCCAGTAAACATCGCCGTTAAGAAACACATCCACCGAACCGTCTTCATGTTCTTCGGTCTTGCCCCTGCCCGGCATGGTCACGCCGCCTTTGCCCGCGTGACCCCACCCCGCCGTCACCGCCAATTCCTCCGACCGAACTGCACGCCCTTCGCGATGCTTCAATACACCCATCGGCTTCAACACGTCGCTCAACTTGCCACATGTCACACCCGGTACCGGCGTCTCGGAATCCAGCAACGCCGCCACTTGCCGCCCCAGCGCGGCGGAGGCCGACAACCGTTCGCGCGTCTCCGGAAACGGGATGCGCGGCCAGTCGCGCCGCAACGCGTCCGCGTTTTCTTCACGGTACTTGGGCGTGTGCAGAACCGCCAGAATGTGGAAGAACAGCTCCTCGGGCGTGCCTTCCAGCCCCGCCAGCATTTCCTTGGCTGTATCGGCCAGGTTCGGCTGGGGCTTGTCGCTGCTTTGCGGAGCCTCGAACAAATCGCCGGCAACGTTTTTCTTGTATAGCGGGAAGAAACTGGACAGCCCGTTGCCGAAGTTGTCGCCCAGAACCGTCGTGTAGAGTCCCCGGTCGAACTTCGCCATCGGCTGCTGCTGCCGCGCCTCAAGCCAGATGTTACCCTCAAATAGCTGTGGAAAATACTCGGGACGCTTCTCATCCAGCAACTTTCCTTCCGGTTCCCAGTAAAGCCAGCGCACATCGAAAGGCCGGTACAGGTAGCGCACCACGTTCTCCCGAAGGAAACCGCGTTTGACCAACTGCACGCGTGTCTTCTCCGCGTCATAGCGGGCGGTCGAAGTCATGATGCTTGGGAAGCGTTGCGTGATATCGCCCATCTGAACCGACGCATCGAAATACTGCTCCAGTCGCTCTTCTAGGGCGAAAGTTCATCGCCGACGGCATTGAGAAGGTTCGCCAGCGGCGTATAAAGCGACGTCTCTTTAGTACCCGCACGCGTGGCGCGGATGGTGGCCATTCCGGCAAGATACGTTTCTGTCAACGGTTTCGGCATGTATGGAGCCTTTTTCTCATTCGTTTATTATTTTTCTTTAACAGGAGCCTTTGCTAACCACTCTTTGATAATTGTTATGGTATTTTCATACCCGTTATCATTCTTAGGCGCGTTGAGTATTTTGCTCTCTCCGGACACTTCTGCAACAAGTTCGACTAAATTAACCCTAAATTGGTCTCGCAAAAGCGCAGTCTCAGTGCCGCCCGAAGTCAGTGAAAAGGACATTTCTAAATTTGAAAGAAGTTGTTTTACAGCATTCACATCCCCTTTTTTTACGAGCCCTCTTAACGAGACTACAACGTATGACTTCAGCTTATAGTTTGATATTTTTTTTACCGAGTTATACAAGACCTCCGTGCCCTGAAGATCTCTGAAAACATCCACTGCATTCTGGGCTTTTACCATATCGGCCCCAGTCAATTCCACATATTGTGATTTAATCAGATCTTTCAAAACATTTGACCGGTAAGAGTTCAGAAAATCAGTAAACACGGTTTCATCCGAAAAACATGCATGAGGCATCAGAATTACGACTGTAAAAGATATGACGCTAATAATGTTCTGGAACATGGTCTTTGTACAAGAGCTCATAAGATCCTCTTAGATTGTTTTACCATCCAGTGTTTGAGTTGTCACTAACTGAACCATCATTGATCCATAATTCGTCAAGCAGGTCTCCATCCGAATTATAGTCCTGTCCATCCAAGGCTTCTGATGCCTTTTTCAATTTCCCGTGCACGCGCCAATTCACGAAATCTGAAATACGGGACCAACCCCCTTCTATTTCCAATCTGAGGAACTCACCGAAATGCGCACGAAATTCAAATGAATTTCCAACATTACCACCGGCATCACGAACTGTTGGATTGCCGACAACGTCTGTCGATTCCACCTTTCCGTTTGCGTCCGGTATATTATTTTCATCGTCCGGCAGTGTATCATCGTTTCCAACTACTGAATTGGCGGGATAATCTTCTTTGAGTATAGCGGCGCTTGGAAGATCGTCATATATTGTGCCTCCAGGATCGTCAAACCAAGCAGTGCCGACGGCAGGAGAAAACAACTTAATTCTCATCCTTCGCGAGACATCCCATTTCTTGTTCGCACCATCACTCAGCAAGCTTCCCGTCATGATATGAAGCCCGTTTGGAGGACTCACAGTGTTCGACCCTGAAAAATCGGGGCGATTAGATGCCGTCAGAATTGACGACGGTTCAATTGTAAACTCAAAGACCCATCCACAGCTAATTTGCGTTCCGATACCGGCCTGTGGCGGCGAATGCTGGTCGTAAATATTCCCGCGGACAACATGTTCCGCAATTGTTTTTATTCCAGTACCTGTCGCCCATATAACCCAAACATCGATTTCTCTTGAAATATAACCTCCTCCAGCCAGCTTGATTTTAACTTCATGTTTCGCAGATGTTCCTTTTGACACTGTTGCTTGCAATGGGTGGTTTGGGTCTTCGCTGGCACCTTCCCAGTCAATTAGCGCATGCGTCTCGGGAGTATCAGGCGAGATAACAGCAGTCAACGTTACGTTGTCAAGATTATCTCCTTTGGGGGTTGCAAAATGAATGATATCTGCGTTTCCAATAACGTTTGTAACCTTTATAGCACCTGTTGCGGAAACAGATGATAACTTGACAACAGTGAGTGTGGCCGAGTTTTCCAGATCCGGGCAAAGACCATGACTGCACTGTCAGTGTGTGCACTCCGGCGGTCAGGCAACTTGTGTCCACGTACCACTGCGGCCAGCCCCCGTCGCACAACTCGCCATCGAGATAGAGCAGATAACCGGACGGGTCGTAACTGACGGGTGCGAGGTCAACGCCGAGAAGGGCGGCAGATCCGTAAGCCACATAGTACGCGTTGGTCGCGAGCTTGACCATGACCGCCTCGACCGCGAGGTTGGTCGAGAGGAAGGTTGAGCCGTAAGGGTCCAGCAGCTCGTAGGTCAGCGTCTGCGGCCCGCTGTTGGTCGCGCCCAGCCAGAAATCGCGGGCGGCGTCCACGGAGCCGGGCGGGCCGTTAGTCTGGAATGTCAGCGCGGAGGCGGCGGGCGCGCCCGGCGTGCCGCTGAAGAACAGCCCGCCGTCGGACGTGAGCCTGACGGTTCCCTCTTCGAGCCAGGATTCGGTCACCGCGGAGACGCGGGCCGTGCAGACGCCGCTGCCGCGGATCAGGTAGCGGCCTTCGGCGCTGATCGTGTCCGGATCAAGCCGCACGTCGGCCACCGTGTAGAAGACGCACTGCGTGTCGGTCGGGTGGAGCTCGTGGCTGAAGGCGGCGACGGCGTCGCCGAAGTATTCGCTGGGCTCGATGCCTTCCGCCAGCAGATCCGTTGGGCCCGGCCAGCCGGGTGCCCGCCGCGACCGCGTTCGTGCCGATGGCCGGGCCGTTGCCGACACCCTCCAGATAGCGCGAATTGAGGTACCAGGCGAAGGTGCCGGGCAGGTCCGCCGTCACCCGCGCGGCCATGCCGGTCTCGCCCCGGTGCAGGCAGAGGACGCCGCCCGCCCCCAGCTTCACCTCGGGGACCGCCAGGGACGCCGTGCCCGGACCGGTGCCGCCGGACCTGAAGCCGCCCGTGGCCCCGCTCAGAGCGACGCAGTCCTGAGCGGTGACGGCCACATGGACGCCCGGCGCGTTGCCGAGGGCCAGCGGGCGGACCGTGTCCTTCTGGAGCCACAGGCTGAACTGCCGGTGGGCCGCGGCCATCACCGGGAACCCGCCGACGGAGAGGACCGCGGCTGGCGGGACGTTCCCGGAAACCGTGAAAGTGACCAGCCGGCAGTTCGGCGGCACGCCGTTCGACACCGTGTCGCTCGTGCCGTAGAAAAGCTCCTGCCACAGCGGGAAGCCGTCGCCGTCCGCGTCGGCTTCGGCGTCGTTCCAGGTCGCCGGCTCGGGGTCCGCGCCGTCGGCCATCCCGTCATGGTCCGTGTCGGGGTCGGTGGCGGAGGTGATCGAGCCGGACGCCAGCTCGACGGCGTCGGACAGGCCGTCGCCGTCGGTGTCGGCGCGGCGCGGGTCGGTGCCGTAGACCATCACCTCGTCATAGGTGGAGACGCCGTCGCCGTCGTGGTCCTCGACCTCCGGGGTCGAGGATGCCGAAGGCCCGCCAGCGCAGCTCAAGGCCGTTCACGAGCAGGTTGGTGTCGCTCAGGGCGTAGGTCTCGCCGCCGCCGTTGTTCTGGGCGCCGATCACGAAGTTCGTGAAGTCCGAGGAATACAGCGAGGCGAGCGTGTTGGAGGGGAAGGCGTAGCGGCAGGTGAAATCGCCGTTCCAGAAAAGCTCGGCCTGGAAGGTCACGGGCGAGTTCGTGTCGTTTCCCGCGAACACGTCCTGCCACGTGAACAGCACGCTGTTGGAGGGCGTGACCGCGTGCCAGAAGCGGCC
>JANYBJ010000287.1 GCA_025360845.1 bacterium | reverse complement strand
TCAGCAAGACGCGGTTGAGGGGCCGAAATCCGCTAAACGGTTACGGGACAAACGGATCAGTTGAGGGGTCGTATCGGGACAAACGGACAAACAAGTTTGCAGGCGAACGGGGGCATGGCTGTCTAATGCAAATTGCGATGCGATTCGGTGAAGGTGACGGCATCGAAGGGCATCTGATGAGTTTATTGACGGGGCAAGAAAAGGAATGGTCTGTTGTCTAAACCCGTAATCATTGGTCTTTACCATCACGTTCGTAGTGCCGCCCTGTGGGTGTTCTCGATGGTTGCGCCGTTTCTGCTGTTGTTCGGTCAGGAGGACTCTGTCGGGCGTTTGGTTGTCGAAGGTTCAGACTGCGCAATGATGGGCGATTTCGCGTCAAGCCAGAGTCAAACGGTCCGGTTCCAACTCCGCAATGCCGGCATTGTGCCTATCGGTATCAAAGCGATCTCCAAATCCTGCGGCTGCGCCAATGCCGAGGCATCGACCAACCAAGTCGAGGCCGGGGCAAGGGTTGAGGTCACGATGCGGACGCTCCCTGACAAACTGGTCGGTTCCTTTAGCAAGAGCTTCTACGTCATCACGACCTCTAGCGATCCACAGTTTCGCGCTGTGCAACTGACCCTCATAGGACGCGGAATCGAAGTGCCCGCCGGTGATCAGGGCAAACCCGGCCCGGTTGAACCGTTGAGGCCGGCCGCGACTCCAGCCCCCAAAGCGGAAACTGGAATGCCTTCGCCCCAGTCGGTCGCGGCCGAGGCCGCTTCGCCTCCGGACGCCCCGTTGCTGAGCGTCGAGTTCTTTGTGCAGGAAGGTTGCGCGGAATGCCTTCTCCTGCGTCGGGAGTTCCTGCCTGCGTTCGCCGCTAGGTATGGTTATCGTCTTCGCCCGGTCGTCTCCGACACCCATGACCGCGCCACGTTCCTGCGTCTGCTCGACACGCTTGAGGCTTGCGGCGTCACAGCTAACGAGCCTCTTTACATGGTTGTGGACGGCAAGACGGTGCTCGCGGGCTGGCGCGAGGTTGAACGGCGCGGGTTCGAGGTTATCGATCAGGCGTTGTCAGGACGCGGTGCCGCGATGCCGGGAACTGCGGAAGGGGAGGCCCATGCGGCGGAGCCTCCTGCGGCAGAGGAACACGCGGCGGCGCGTCTCTTCCGGCGCTTCGGGTGGACCGCTGTTGCGGCGGCAGGGCTGGCGGACGGGCTGAACCCCTGCGCATTCGCAACGATTGTCTTTCTGACGAGTCTGCTGGCCACAGGGGGACGGCGGGGCAGGGCGGTGTTCGTCGGCGGGTTGGCGTTCTGCCTCGCCTCCTTCTTGACGTATTTCCTGATCGGGCTCGGGCTGTTGTCCGCTCTCCGGCGGCTGGAAGGCTTGGGGAGCGTCCGCGCGTTTGTGGAATGGGGCACCATCGCCGCACTGGCGGTCCTCGGCGCGCTGAGCCTCTTGGACGCTTGGCGCTATGGGCGTACGGGTGACGCGCATGCCGTACGGCTCCAGTTGTCCGACGGCGTGAAGCAGCGCATCCGTCGCTTCGCCATTGCACGTTGGAGCGGCCCGGCGGTGTTCGGGACAGGGCTCGTCTGCGGTGCGGGCGTCACGGTGCTGGAGAGCGTCTGCACCGGCCAGATGTACCTGCCGACGCTCGTCTTCATGAGCCGCGAAGGCGGCGGATGCCGCGCTTGGAGCCTGTTGATACTTTACAATGTCCTGTTCGTGGTGCCTCTGTTCATCGTGTTCGTCGTCGGCGCTGTGGGCGTGCGCAGCCAGCGACTGGCAGGCTGGACCCGCCGCCACGTCGTTCCTTCGAAACTCCTGCTCGCCGCGGTCTTTTTCGCCCTCGCCATGTTCCTGTTGGCTAACACCGTCGGCGCGAATTAAAACTGGTCCCCGGATTCCCGCTTTCCTGCGACAGGTAGCCTATCATGCAGGGCACCGCCCTGCGGTCGTGACGTTTTCGGTCGCCTCTTCCGGCTAGTGTCGCCAGTGTGGCGAGGATCTTTTTTTCTGCTCTGCGTTCATGTCTCGCGTTCCTTTCGCGTTGCGGTCAGGCCCAGCAGGAACGCCCGGCGCTCGGCACGGGCGGTATCCTGTATTTCCGCGTCTTTCGTCTCTTCCTTGAGGGGCACTTTCCGTTCGTCGGCCATTGAGGAGGCCAGGAATCTGGATTTCCAGTACGAGTAGCATTTGTAAATCCGGCTGACCGGGTTGCGGTCGGCGTCGGCGGCCCAGACCTGCCAGATGAGTGTGGCTGTCCTGTTCTTGTCGATGCCCCATTCGGGGCCGGTGAAGATGATCTGTTTGGGAAGTGCGTTAGTTCGGGAGTTCATTAGTTCATTAGTGCGTTAGGAGTTAGGAGTTCTGGATGAGGGCTACGCACGTCGGGGCGGTCCTGCTGCCCGTTTTGACCGGCGGGCG
>JANYBJ010000127.1 GCA_025360845.1 bacterium | reverse complement strand
ATGAACTCGGCAAAGCCAAGGCCCTCGTTACCCGCCAAGGCACCCGGATACTGTTGGAGGTTTCCAAGAAGCAACGCACCCTTTTAGCGTCACTCAAACTTCCCGAACTGGCATAGCTACCATAGACCGGGGGACTTTAGGCTGGAACCTGCACGTCTGCGGCGTCTTCTTCGTCCTGCGCTCGAAGAAGAACATGCGGCACGAGGTCGTCGGAGACCTGCCGAAGAGCGGGGACGCGACCGTCATCTCGGATCAGATCGTCCGCCCGGCGCTGAAGAAGGCGTCCGCCGGCCACCCCGGCACGCTGCGCCTCGTCACCGCCTTGGTCGAGGTGGACGGCAAGCAGGTGACCATGCAGTTCGTCACCAACAACTTCGCGTGGAGCGCGCGCACCATCGCGGAGCTCTACAGGGCCCGCTGGGCCATCGGGATAAAACGGTTGGTGACGACCTCCTCTGCATCGCGCTGGCCGAAACCGATCGTTCCCTGCACGGCCACGATCCGAGGTGCCGCCTCGCTTCTGCAGGCCAGCAGGAGGAAGCCTGTCCCCACGAGGGCGGCAAGAGCAACCGCGCCTGGATAAAAACGGTTGGAATAACGAAGACCCAGATTCATATTCCGAGTTTACCAGTTCCACCTCCGTCTCGCAATCCTGACATCCGCTCCCCTTTCGGCAAAACGTCTTGCACCCGCTCTGGACACAAGACGGCCAATTCAAGGGACTCGACGGCGTCAGGCACTTCCCGAAGAGATAGCCACGTTTAACCTCCGGAGCGACCTCAGAACACGATAAAGCACGCGTCGTTCGGAGCGAGAAACAGCGATACCGTGACGCGCCCGTCCGCTGCCCGCACCGCCTGCGTCAGCGTGCTGACCTCGCCGGTCGAAGGGTCCCAACGCTCCGCTTCGCCTTTCCCCGTGTCGCGGAACGTGCAGGTCACCGGACCTCCGGCCTCACCCGTGTTGACCACGAAATACGCTTCGACTCCAAGCACTCGGCGATGCAAGAACCGCACCTGTACCGCTTCGACCTCCGACTGCCAATCGAAATCCGGCAGGATGCCGCAGTCGGCTGCCGCACGCAAGGGTTTGCCCGCCGGTTCCGCTGCGCCCTCCGCCGCTTCAGCCCCGCCGCCCACGACCCAGACGTTGACCCCGCGCGCCGCAAACTGACGGGCCAGCCGCAGTGCCGCTTTCGACTTCAGTTCCGCCGCCGATATTGCCAGCGCCCCGTACGTCTGCTCCGAGTCGAACCGGATGCGCCCGCCTTTAGCCACGGCTGATTCCAGCATTTTCTGCGTGGCATAATCGCACCCATACCCCGCCAACACGGGCAGCGGCTCCTGCGACCAGACCAAGAAATCGGAAACAGCCTCACCCTGTTGCAGGATCACCTGGCACCGGTGCGCGTACCGGCAAGCGTCGCGCACCGCCACGAACAGGTCATCACCTCCCGGCAGCGTCCCGCCCGTCTCGAACAGGATCCGCGTCGCGCCCGCGCACAGCAGCCGGTCCACCTCGTGCTTGCAGGGGAACGGCAGCAGCGCCGCCGCCGCCGTCGCGGCGACCGCCGCGGTATCCACACCCCCGACAATCACCCGCCGCCCCAGGGTCCTCGCACCGCCCGCCGCACGGATGTTCGCCACACGCTGCGCCTCGCTCCGGGCCGGTGACAGCATCGGGCGCTTGAAATACAGGGCCACCTCCTCCGGCTCGACCGGAAGACCGTTGATGCCGATTCCCGCTTCCACCCCCGCCTCATGCACCAGCTCGTTCACATTCGCGGCATACCGGCTGCGCCACAACTCGCGCACCGTCTGGGCCACCTGCATGCGCACCTGCGCCGCCGTCGCATCGCCCCCGACAGCCACACCCGCCAAGGCAGGCAAGTTTCGGGCCAGCCCCAGTCCGCTCCGTTTCAGAAAAGCCGCAGGCAGATCGCGCGGCCAAAGAGACTCCGTCGCCCCCAAGCCCTCCATCTGGTACCAAAGAAAGGTCGTGCCGTAGGTTCGTTCCAGCCGCTTCTGAAAAGCGAAAAGCTGGGTGTTCACATGTTGACAAATCTGCCGCTCGTCAAAAAAGTCCAACAGCGGCGACGCGATATCCGAATGGCCGAACTGATACACGCGCCACGCCCCGTTGGTCGGCAGCGGCGACTGCGTCAAATCCACGATTTGGTTCGGAGACACGCTCTCCGCGACCGGCACCGCCAGCCGCGCCAGCTCCTGATACGAGCGGGCCGTCTGAAACACCTGAGGCCTGGCGTTCGTCGCGCCGTCCGTCCCGTCGGACGCATAGGAAGACCACACCAGTTTGCGCGTATGCGCCACGGACGCGACCTCCTGAGTCGCCAAGCCGAAATCGCGAACACCCAGTTCCAGCCCCAGTTGACGGCAGCGGTCCGCAACCTTGGCCAGCGAGGCCCACACGGCCTCATCGGCCGGCGGCACGGTCAACAGGACACCCCCCGCCCCGGCCTCACGTGCCCGTTCAAGCTGGCGAGAAAAAATCTCCGAGTCGCCATGCGCCAAATCGAGCGTCAGCGCCACTCCGGGCCGAGTGAGATTCTGAGGCGGAGCGACAAACTGCGCTTCCAGTCCCTCTTCGGCCCCGAACGTCGAAAAAATGACGGCCGCCACGCAGAGCCCGATGCGCAACACTTGTGATTCAAACAGCATGGCAGCATGGTACCAAACTCCCTTGCCGCCCCCAATCCCTAATGCGGGCAAACCCCGCAACCCAGAATCCTCACCACGAAGTACACGAAGGCCACGAAGAGGTGATTGATTCATCCATACTACTTCGTACACTTCGCGTCTTCGTGGTGAAACAACTTGTTTTTTGCCGCTGTTGGTTTGTAAGGCACTTACCTGACGAACCAAACCGTCATCGGGTGACACCGATCTTATAGAAGCTCGACGTGTTGGTTCCCGGCGCATTGGTAAACGTCATCGAGATGAGCGTTGGCGGCCGGTTTGTAAAGACGCCTGTCCACACCGGCGTACCCGTCAGGGAGGTGGCTCTGTAAAGGATCTGCGTGGCCAGCACCCCGCCGTGCCATGTGATCTCCACCCCCGACGGCGTGTAATTCAACGCGGAGAAGGCCAGGTAAGACAGTGGGTTGGTTGGAATGGTATCCGCAACGTACTCCTGCCAAGTGAACATCCCGTCATTGTCCTGATCGCCCAAGGCCTTGGCATCAAAAGTCGCGCCCGCCAGGGTCGGGAACGATGCCAGCCACCATTCGGGTGTCGAGTTGGTGGCCAGATTCGCGGCGAACAAAGCGCCGACGCTCTTGGGGCTGCTCATGAGGATCGACAGCGGATTCGTCGTCGAAGTGGAGGAGCCTGTCCATTGGGCGAAGTGGTAGTAGTTGGACGCCGTCGCCGTCGCCGTCGCCGTCGCGCCCGTATCCCACCAGCTGCTCGCAGGCGACGCGGAGCCGTTCGCCCCAGAGGTGACGGTCAGGATATACTGCGTCTTCCAGTTCCACTCGAGCACCGCGTTGTTGGTATGCGTCATGGTCATCGAGTTGGTGGTGCCGGATGCGGGCGCGTTTCCAGTGAGGGTCCAGCCGGTACACACGTACTGCGTCTGTCCCCGAATATCCGTCGCGCTGACGAAATTGGTCAGCACCGTGCCCGACACATTCAGATAGGTTCCAACCGCCGGGACCGGTGTCCCGTAGGCCGAAACCACTTGGATCGACACGGAGACGGCAAAGCCTCCCTGAAGGCCGAAAACCTCTATCCGGTTGTTGTTGAGGGAGGCCACGAACAGCCGCTGGTCCGAACCCAGGGCGACTGCCCCGGGTGTCCGGAGCTGGCCAATCCATTCGCCCATTGAGCTGATATTCGTCAGGCTGGTGCCGGACGTGCCATCGAACACCTTGACCTCGCCCTGGTAGGCGTCCGTCACATAGACGCGCCCTGCGGCGTCGCCGGTGATCCCCTGTGCCCTGCCGTAGATATTGGTTGTCACGAGGTCGGCGGCGGTCCGAAGGGAGAACACCCGCTGAAACGCGCCGGTGCTGTTAAACACCTGAACGCGGTCATTGTTCTGATCCACGACGAACAGTTCCCGGCTGGGGCTGACGTACAAGCCGACGGGAAAATCGAACTGACCGTTGCCCGAGCCCTTGGTTCCGAACGTCTTGACCAGCGTCGAATTGGAGTAGCACTTGATTTGGTTGGCCCGGCTGTCGGAGACATAGATCCAGCCGTTGCTCTGGACCGTATTGTCCACGGCGATATGAGTGGCCAATTGGAATTCGTTGCTGCCGGACCCCAGCGAGTAGAGCGCATTCGTAAGAGCCGAGTTGAAAACCAGCACGCGGCCGGAATCTTCCTCGCTCACATAGATCAGACCCTGGTTGCCCGCGGCCACGGCCAGCGGCTTCGTTAGGTTGCTCTTTACAGTCAACACCGCTCCGGTTGTCCCGGCCGTGCTGAGTTTGATCAACTGCCCCGCGCGAGAATCGGTGACATAGAGGGTCCCCGACGCATCCAGCGCCGCTCGCGTCGGTGAGCGGAAGAGCCCCTGGTAGGGAACCTGCGGAGTGGCGGTGGGCGCCGTGGCGCCGAACCCGACCGGAACGATGCCGAAAAAAGCCGTCCCGCACAGCAGCAAGGCACGAAGCACTCTCTTCGTGGACCCGTTTTCGATACATTGTTGAGTAGACATGTCGTACTCTCCTCGCGTTAATTCACCGCTTACGTCAAAGTGACCTTTTCCATTTGATCTGCAGACATCTTGGAGGGCTCGCCCTCCATCGACGGGTGCCCCAGCCCCTGCATCTGATCCTTGAGGTAGGAATGCTCCATAAGAAGCTTCATCAGCGTCTTCATGAACTGCTGCTTCCATGGGGGCATGGTCCGAAGCCGCTTCATCTTGTCCATGTAGAACTCGCGGAACCCGCTGAAAAGCATCTCGCGGACCTCGTCGATGGTCATCGCATCGGGCTTGATCACGGGCTCCACCAGATTGTATTTGCGGTAATCGGTCACCGCAATGTGATCCTTTACGTCTTTGTAAAGATCGGCGTAGGGCCAAGGGGTGATAGCCAAGAAGAACGCCATATCCGGATCGAAGAACTTGGCCATTTCGATGGTCCGCTGCATATCCTCCCTGGTTTCATCCGGCATGCCCATGACAAAGGAGGTTTCGGAGACGATCTGGTGGCTGTTGATCAGTTCGATGGCCCGCCGCCCCTGCTCGACTTTCGCGTCCTTCCTGAACAAATCGAGTGTTTTTTGGCTGCCGGACTCCACTCCCACATAGATATGCTCGACGCCCGCCTGGCGGTACAGGGGCAAGAGGGCTTCATCGCGCAGAATGTCGTCCACCCGGGTTTCGAGCAGCAGGGTGGTGCCCAGGTCGCGCTCGACCAGCAGGTCGAGGATCATGCGCCAGCGCGCGGCATCAAGCGTGGGAATCTCGTCGGCCAGCATGACCACGTCCACCCCGTGGCGGTTCCGCAGCATCTCGAGTTCATCCACGAACCGCTTCGCCGAGAGCGCCCGCCACGACTCCTTCCAGAAAAGCCGCTGCGAGCAAAAGGAGCAGTGCTGCTTGCAGCCCCGCGAGGAAGAGACCACCGCCAGGACCGAGCCGGGCAAGGGGCGGTAGCTGTACTCCTTCCACGGCACCAAGTCCCACGAAGGGTTGAGCGCGTCCAGGTCGGCGAGAAACGGACGCGCCGGAGTGGCCACGATCCGGTCCCCGTCCCGGAAGGCAATGCCGGAAACGCGGTGAAGATCAGCGCCGGCCTTCCACGCGTCCATCAGCTCCACCGACGTCACCTCGCCCTCGCCGCGCACGATGACGTCAACTTCGGGATGATTCGCCAACACCTCTTCGTACATGAACGTGGGGTGCGTATTGCCCAGCACGGTCAGCGTCTCAGGCCGCTCCTCCTTGGCCACGCGGCAGACTTCCATGCCGTCCACAACCGTCGCGGTGATGCAGGAAACAAACACGGCGTCGGGCCGCTCGCGGCGCAGGGTCTCGCGGACTTGCTCCAGCGTGTGGAAGCGGGTCATCGCGTCATAGAGCGCCACCCCGTAGCCGGCGCGCTGCCGCGCGCCGCCCACGTAAAGCAGCCCCAGCGGCAGCCAAGAGCCGGCGGACTCCACGACTCCCGAGTGGTAAGGAGGAGTCACCAGCATGATTTCTGGGCGTTGATTATTCATTATTGTAAATAGGTGGAGTGCAAGGATGGAAAAACGAACGGGAAAACCAAGATCGTCAAAACCGACAGGATGAAGCAGGCGACCGTCCCCCACGCCGTAGACCGGGCGTTCAGCCGGAAGAAAAATCGCGCGTGGAGCAGAATCGCATAGCCGAGCCACGTGACCAGCGACCACGTTTCGATCGGGTCCCAGCCCCAGTAGCGCCCCCAAGACTGGTTGGCCCAGATCGCACCGGCGCCGATCGTCGTGGTCCAGAACACCATGCCGAAACCGACGAAACGCATCGTGTAGGCTTCCACCGTCCCGACATCCGGCATCCGGTCCAGCAGCCGACCCGAAGCGCCAGCGAGTTTCCGCAACACGATCACGGCCGACGCGGCCGAGAGCAGGAACGCGCCGACCGCCAGTTTGTTGAACAGCACGTGAAAAACCAGCCACATCGAGCGGAGCGTCGGCGGCAGATCACGCGCCTCCGGACTTGAGAAAAGGCCCAGTCCCAGCATCAGGACCGACAAAGGCAATACCACCAGCGCCAGCGGAGACCAGCCCGGCCGGCGCCACAGGAACAGGAGCAAAAGGACAACGGCGATCCAGGCGTTGGACGACAACACCTCGTACTTCATCATGTAAGGCCCGTGCCCCACATGCACATAGCGCAACACGAGCGCCGCGGTGTGCGGCAGCAAGCCGGCGGCAACCACCCACAGGGCGACGGCGCGCTTCCCGGCACGGTCGAAGATCAGCGCGTAGGCAAGTCCGATGATGCCGGCGATGTAGAGCGCGACCGCACCCCAATGCAAAGTTGTCTCCCACGCGAACGGGCTCATGGCTTGGCTGCCTCCTTACTCTCCGCCTGGATGGCGGCGTGCCCCTGCATACGACCATGGGCAATGGCCCACGTTCCGGGCTCACGCCCAAACTGCGGCGGCGTGGCAAACTCGATCCGGTCGACCAGCCACTCCTTTTCAAACCGCTTGAAAAAATACCGCATCTCGTAGGCGTCTTCCGATCTTTCCCCGACCTGCTCTCCCGTGCCGATGCGACGGTCACAATAGCTCCAACGCTCACGGGTCCGAACCTGCATCTCTCCCTTCGACCGTTTCGCGTCGAGTACCTCGAGCGACAGCATCTTCGAATCAAGCGTGAGGCCCATGTCGAGGCGGACACCGATCAGGCCGGCGAGCTTCTTGCCTTCGTTCGGCCCCACAACCGCGTCCACGAGCTTCACGTCTCCCCGCCGATAAGCCTCGGCAACGACCGCGTTGTATCGTTCGACGAGTTTCCGCGCCTCGCCGGTGGAAACTCTGCTGCAAGCGGTTAAGCCCAGGATGCAGGACAGAACAAGAAGTGTCGCCGGCTGCGGCATCCGCGCGTCGCAGGGGTGTTTGCAGGAAAGAACGCGGACCGGAACGGCGGCCGGCTTCGGAAGCGGAATGAGCGTGAACCGCACCGTAACGCCTAAGAGCACACAGGTGAAGCCGAGATAGAGCAACCACAACGCCGGATCACGGTTGGCGTGCAGCCGCACCCAGAACGGTGTGCCCTGCAAGATGAGCGAGCCGCCCGATGGAAGCGTGACCGTTTCGCCAATCCTCACCATTCCGGCAAAGAGAAGGGCGGCGTCTTTCATCACACGGACCTCGATGTCCGCCGGCCGTTTTCCGGTCGGATCGATGGTGGCCCGCAGGTAGGCGCGCTCGCCGGCGGGTCCCGCCAGAACCCCCTCGAACCGCCGGCCGCGTTCGTACTTCAGAAGAGCCGCCGTCTTTGACGGCTCGCCGACAGCACCCCGCCACTCCATCAGAGCGGTCGGGCCGTAGTCATGCCCGACAAATACCCGCACGCCGGAGACGCCCAGACTGCCGTTCACGGGAACATCCGCGGGGGACTCGGCCCCGGCGAGGTGCAGACGCACGGCGAGACTCCGCAAGTCACCGCCCTTGTAACGACGGGCGTCAACCGTCTCGAGCGTAATGGGGCTCGCGATCCGGAGCGGGCTGACCCACGCGCCCGGCTTCTGCACGGCCCAAGCGGCCGCTGTTGGAGGAAGGGTTTCGCCCTCCATCACGTCCACCATGGCTTCGGCGCCGAAAAGGGCTTTCAACGCGGCAGCCAGAATCACCAGCAACAGCCCCACATGGATGAGCAGCCCGCCGGCCGGCGCGAATTGGCGGAATCGCGTCCTGAACAGGCGCCGAGCCTCCTCGACGGCCACGACCATGAGCGAGGCAAACGCCAGTGCGACGGCGCCCAGAAACCAGACGCTCCGGAACGCCCGGTCCAGCGCCAAGGCATGCCCCAGCGTCACCAGCGCCGGCAGGCTCTCGCGCAACTGTGCGAGCGTCTCGCCGCCGCCCGAGGCTCCCAGTTGAGGGTACACCGCGCCCGTCACGCCCGCCAGCGTGATCACGGCGATCTCGGCCATGATGGTGGCCGGTGACCGCAGGAACCTTTTCAGGCTTTGGATGATGCGCGTATGCATGATGTTCTGTCAGCGCAAGTCGCGTTACCAATCTTCGGACAGAGCGTCGGAGAACGTGTGAAATCCGCAGGCCGTGTTGCACTGATTGTCGCCGTTGTAACTGCTGGCCTTCTTAAACTGTAATATCTGTATGGTGGTCTTGTCATTGCTGTAGGCGTAGCGGGTCGGCATAACCCCGTCCCGGTCTGCGATCAGGCGGGACATTTTGCCGCCGTGCGGAATCACGATGTGGCAACTGTAGCACCGGTAACTGTTGTGCGGGCTGTGGACGGTGCTGCTCGGTGTGTGACAATTGGAGCACCAGGCCGTGGCGATATTCGCAGGGTCGACATTGGGCCAGTTGGCGGAATTCGGCCCGCGCAACATGAACTGCGCGGCTGATCCGTGCGGCCCCTGCGCCAGATTCCCGTCCGTATTGTGGCAGTCCGTACACAGCATGGTCTGCGTGCCGACGTTGGTGTTCCAAGGGGCTTTCATAACACCTGTCGTGAGATTTCTGGGGGCGAGCGAGTTGGTAAAGTTACTGAGCCCTGTCATGATCGGATGGCCCGACTTGTTGTTGGGGTTGAACGACTGCGCGAGATCCGTCTCGACCGGAGCGGACACGGTCCCGTTGGCGGACAGTCCGGTGGGCGGCGAGTTGGTGTTCCAGCCTGACCAGTAGGACGAGTGGCATTTGAAGCAAATCTGGTACTCGTACACCACGCTGTTCGTCAGCGTGAAATTGTTGGCAGTCGGATACGCGTAGTTCGCAAGCGACTTGTAATTGAACACCACGCCCGAGACTCCGTAGTTCGGATTCACGACTTGGTTGCGCGTCGATGTGGCCGTGGCGGTATAGACCGAGCGCCCGAGCCGGGCCTGATGCGGGTTGTGGCAGTCCGTACAATCCACGGGTCGGTTGGCCTTGTACAGGGGGTCGTTGACCCTCACCGCGTGGCGAGCCACTTTCGTGGTGTTGGTGAAGTCGACGATGACGCTGTTTGTGGAGGCCGCCGGAGAGCCGTCGTGGCAGGTGAGGCAGATGGTCACCCGCGCTTCGACAAGCAGGTTGGTGAAGTCGACGTTCGAGGTCAGATTGGTTGGCCACCCGTGCGGCTGGTGACAGTTGTTACACATGCCGCGCTGGGCGGCATCGGTCTCCGCAGGATAGGTCGTTCCATACTGTCCACCCGGCCACAGCACGCCGGCGGTGGAACTCAGATGAATGTCGAGGTTCGTGTCCGCCAGCGTGTGGCAGTCGGTGCAGAGCGCGGTGCGGTTGACGAGCCGGAGCAGGTTGCCGTCCGTCGTCGCGGAATTGTGGATGTCGTGGCAAGTCATGCAGCGCACCTTGCCGGTTGTCTTCTCCAGCGGCAGGAACGACGGGGTCTTGAATAAGCCGCTGCTCGGGATGGTCACGCCGACCGGATGCGAACCCAAGGCCGCACTGGTGACGTTCCGCGCCGCATGGCAGTCCGTACACAACTGGCAGGCGTTGTTGTTGATCCGCTGGAAATGCCGGCCGAAGGCGGCGACGTTGGTCGGCGCGTTGACATCGAAGGGCGTGTTGGTTTCGCTGTGCTGGTTGTGGCAGACCGAGCAGGCCAGCAACCCGCCGCTGATCACTCCCAGCAAGAGCGTGTTGGTCGGCTGGCTGATGTCCGTCCGGACATACAGATTCCATTGGTCGCCCGCCCGGAACGACGGGTTGACGGTCCCGTTGGTGAAGATGACCGAAACCCCTTGATCGAGTGCCACCAGGCTGTTGGCCAGAACATTCGAGGCTCCGCCCCCGCCCGGCTGGGTGCCGTACCAACTGAACTTCGCGACTCCGGCCTGCCCGTTAGAGACGACGTTGATGACATAGGTCTTGGCGACGCGTCCGGTGTAGTCTCCGCTGGGCAACACCAAGCCGCTGGAGTTCGTCAGGGCGCCGCCCATGTACTCACAATGCCCCGCGAGTCCGGAATCCCAGCGGTGGGACGTGCCCGTGGCAACAACATTGGACGGCAAGCACGGCCCGGCCATCGCCTGATCGCTCTCCACAAGGGCATAGCGGGAGGCTGTCCCGCCCGGGGTATGGCAACTGTGGCACAGGTTGACGTTACCCACGGCGTTCGAGAGGGTGACGCCGGCCGAGTGGTGGCTCAGGTGGCACGAGATACAGGCCATCGAGTTTGTCGCATTGTGCGGCGCGTCCGCGGCCAAGACCGGTCCGGCCCACAAAAGCCCGATGAGTGCCAGCGCGTACGGCAAACGGGGACAGCCGCAGGTGACACCTGTCACGGGCCCGGAAGCGCCCGCGAGAACCTCATGAGAAACGCGACGTACGGAGAGATCCGGACCGCCATTTTCGCCGACCTGAAATACGGGGGAAGGAAACGCGCTCATTACGTTCATCATATCGCTTCTCCATTCACGCTTCATGTTACAAGCAAACAGACCAGGCTTGTCCCAGCGTCTGCGTCCGCTTGCTTTGTCATGTGTTCTTCTAAAATAACCGTGCCTGATTGTTTATTAAAACACTAGGCATTCCTTTTCCCGTCAGAAGCCATACACCACTCGCCCATGCTACATGATGGGGAAAAAACCTACTGTAGTCGCCCACCATGATTCCTGCCGCCCTCCAAGCACCACTAAATCAGTAGTCATTAATAGAGTGCCATAAACTCAGAATTGATGGCAAGTCGAAATTTATAAATTTTTACGGACGGGGTGTTCATTGCGCGCATTGCCATGGAAACGCGTTTCGTTTTTCTGTTGCACTTTCAGCCTAGGTTTGGCATGTTTCGGCCTGTCAATTTTTCGCCGTATCAGCGCGTTGAACGGGGCGCGTCTGAGAGCCTTCTTCGAACACTCAGAAAGTGCGAGGTCAAGTACCCGAAATGTCACGTAGTCTGCAGGATGCGCTGGATGGCTGGAACAGCGTGAAGAGCGCTGAACTCTATGGCATCGGAGCCTGGGGCCAAGGTTATTTCAATGTGACGGAAGACGGTTTTGTCGCCGTCAACCTTAAGAACGGCAAAGGCACAGTCAGCGTCAAACTGTGCGACATCGTCAGCGGCATCCACGACCGCGGCATGGGGCTGCCCCTTTTGCTCCGCTTCAGCGACCTGCTGGGCGACCGCATCCGTCTGATCAACGAGACGTTCAGGAAGGCGATCGCCGATTACAGCTACCAGAACTGTTACCGCGGCGTTTTTCCGATCAAGGTCAACCAGCAGCAGCAGGCGGTGCATGACGTCGTGACCTTCGGCGCACCCTACCACCACGGCCTCGAAGCCGGCTCCAAGGCCGAACTCATCGCCGCGCTGGCCTACATGCGCGACCCGGACGCCTTCCTCATCTGCAACGGCTATAAGGACGCCGAGTTCATCGACCTCGCGCTCTCCTCGCTCAAGATGGGCCTGCAGACGATTCTCGTGCTGGAGACCAACGACGAGCTGAACCTGATCCTCGAACGCGCGGCCGCGCTGAACATCCGGCCGCGCATGGGCATCCGCGTCAAGCTCTCCAGCCGCGTCGGCGGCAAGTGGTCGGAGTCCGGCGGCGAGCGCAGTGTCTTCGGCCTCACGCCGTCGCAGGTCATCGACGTCGTCGACCGGCTGCGCGAGGCGAACATGCTCGACTGTATGGAGCTGCTGCACTACCACCTCGGCTCGCAGGTTCCCAATATCCGCGAGATCCGCGACGCTGTCAAAGAGGCCTCGCGTTTCTATGTCGGCTTGGTGCGCGAGGGCGCCCGCATGGGCATTTTCGATATCGGCGGCGGCCTGGCCATCGACTACGACGGCTCCCACACCAACTTCGCCAGCTCTGCCAACTACGACATCTCGGAGTACTGCGCCGACGTGATCGAAGGCATCATGACCGCCTGCAACGAGGAGAAGATCCCCCATCCGATCGTCATCAGCGAGTCGGGCCGGTCGCTGATCGGCTACTACTCCGTCCTGCTCATCAATGTTCTCGACACCGCCGTCTACGAGGAAAAAGAGCTCCCCGAAAACGTCCCCGAGCCGCGGCCCGAGGCGCTCGAGAATATGATGTACGTCTCGCGCACGCTGAGCCTCAAGAACCTGCAGGAGTCGTTTAACGACGCCCTCTACTACCGCGAGGAAATCCAGAAGGCGTTCAAACACGGCGACATCACCCTGCGACAGCACGCCGCCGCCGACTGCATCTTCTGGTTCATCCTCACGCGCATCCGCGAGCTGCTGCCCGGACTCAAGATCGTCCCCAAAGACCTGCTCGGACTCGACGCCCTGCTCGCCGATGTCTACTACTGCAACTTCAGCGTCTTCCAGTCGCTGCCGGACGCCTGGGCCATCGACCAGCTCTTCCCGATCATGCCGGTCCACCGCCTGAGCGAGAAGCCGACGCGCATGGCCTACCTCTCCGACATCACCTGCGACTGCGACGGACGGATCGACAACTTCATCGACCAACACGACGTCAAGCCCGTCCTGCCTGTCCACACCGTCCGCCGCGGCGAGCCCTACATGCTCGCGGCCTTCCTCGTGGGCGCGTACCAAGAGACGCTCGGCGACCTCCACAACCTCTTCGGCGACACCAACGTGGTCAGCGTGCAGGTCGATGAGGACGGCGACATCGATTATGTGCAGGAACTGCACGGCGACTCGGTGGGCGATGTGCTGAGCTACGTCGAGTACCGCCCCGAGCGGCTCATGGAGCAGTTCCGTACCCTGGCGGAGGATGCGGTCAAAGCCAAGCGGATCACCCCGGCCGAACGCCGCGAGATCCTCGCCGCCTACGATGCCGGCCTGCGCGGCTACACCTACTTCGAACAGTGAGTGTTGTGCCTCTGCCAGCAGTAATACAGCGGAGCACGAATGAAGTTCTGGAAGATCTCAAAAGAATAGCTGCGCTCACAGGTTAAAAGTAGCCAATATTCGGTCAACCGCACCGTTAACGCTCATTGTACAACTTGGAGAACTCATCATAAAACTGTCAAGAACCTGCACACTCTCCGCACTTCTGCTGTTCGGCGCGACAGGCCAGCTCCGCGCTGAAAATTTTTACATCCTTGAGACTGCCGACCTGCGGGGTCGCACGGCCCTCCAGATTTGCACGGAGCCAGAAAAAGTGAAGATCGAGTCCGATTTGAGCGCCGAAGCCAAGGCCTATCCGAAAGCGCTCGAAGAAACGAAAAAGGATTGGCAACTGAACCACGCGGACCTGGCCTTTCCCAACAACCGTCTTAAGCCGCGCACCATGCATAGCCTGGCCTCTGCGATCACCCGCGACGAGGCCAATAAGCTGCTGGCCCAGAACAAAGGTCGCGAGGCGCGCGAACTCGCCAAAGACAAAGCGGAAAGCAAACGCATTCTCAACATGAAGCCGAGTCGTGGCAATAATAACACGGCCTATATCGAGCAACAGAAACGCGAGGTCAGGGAGAACCGCGAAAAGGACGCCGCCGCCGACAAAGCCGAGGTTGCCTTGCGCCAAAAGCTCGCTGCGGCAGTCGGCCACGATATCCCGCGCCACGTCGAGACGCCCGCCGATCAGCAGAACGACGCCCCAAAGAAAGAGAAGTAAATCGCGCGTTGCCGCATGATCCCCGGGCAAAGGGGTTGACTTGCTTCGTCCCCGCCGCTCATAATATAAGTCAATCATGGTGAAGGAATTTTTCAGGTTATCGCCGCAGTGGCGTGACGTGAGTTCCAGTGAACCCTGCGGGATGCCAGTGAATAGCAACAACAGAAATAATTTGTGTACCGGAGGCCGGTGAGATGAGCGGTGCCCCGACCATCTCCCTTGGTACCGCTTCCACCGGGTGGGTCGATGAACTTGTCAAGCGTGTCGGTGCCACGCCCGACAAAGTGATCCCCATTCTTCAGGGGATACAGGAGCGTTTCCATTACCTCCCCGAAGACCTGTTGCTGCACGTGTGCCGGACAACGGACATTTCTCCCGCAGCCCTGACCGGTGTCGCGAGCTTCTACTCCCAGTTCCGTCACCGGCCGGCGGGCTTGCATTCGGTCAAGGTCTGCGTCGGAACCGCCTGCCATGTCAAAGGTGCCGGTGCTGTTTACGACGCTTTGGTCCGTCATCTTGAATGCAAGGAGAACGAAGACACCGACCCCCAAGGCGTGTTCACCCTGGAGAAGGTGGCGTGCCTGGGCTGCTGCACGTTGGCGCCGGTGGTCCAGATCGATTCAGTCATTTACGGACACGTCTCGCCGTCAACGGTTCCCGATATACTGAAAAATTTCCTCGCGCAGATGAACGATCAGGCATCGAGCCCTGACACCGCGCAGACCGGCGTTCAGGACTCCGGGGAGATCCGCATCGGCCTGGGCTCCTGCTGTGTGGCCGGCGGCAGCGCAGGGGTCTACCAGACCGCGCTGGATACGGTCAAAAGCCTCGGAATCCAGGCCCGGGTCAAACAGGTCGGGTGCGCAGGCATGTGCCACCGCACACCGCTGATGGAGATTGCGCATGCCCGAGAGGGCGTGTCCTCCTTTTATGCCAACGTCACGCCGGAAGATGTCGCGGGAATCATCCGGCGTCAGTTCAGGCCGCCGTCGCTTGAGGGCCGACTGAAAGCGTGGCTTCAGAACCGTGTCGGCGAACTGTTCGCGCCGGATACGGATTTGCCGTCGCGGCCCCGGCACGACCTTGACCTGAGGGACAAGCCCGTGGCCGATTTTCTGGGAAAACAGATCCGCATCGCCACCGAACATTTCGGCCAGCTCAACCCTGTTGACCTGGAGGAATATCTCAGGCACGACGGATTTGAGGCGCTCAAAGCGTGTCTGGGTTCCTTGCCGCCGCAGGAGGTCATCGCGCGTGTCACCGCGGCCGGTCTGCGCGGCCGGGGCGGAGCGGGGTTCTCCACCGGCCTGAAATGGCAGCGGGTCAGAGAAAGCAACGGCGCCAGAGTCTACATCATCTGCAACGGCGACGAGGGCGATCCGGGCGCCTTCATGGACCGCATGCTGCTCGAATCGTTTCCCTATCGGGTCATCGAAGGCATGCTCATCGCCGCCTTTGCGGTGGGGGCGAGCGAAGGGATCTTCTACATCCGCGCGGAATATCCGCTGGCCCTGGTGCGGGTCCGCGAGGCGCTCGCGCGGTGCCGCGCGCAAGGTCTGCTTGGACAAAACATTCTGGGATCGGCGTTCTCCATCGACTTTGACATCAAGGAAGGGGCCGGCGCCTTTGTCTGCGGCGAGGAGACCGCCCTGATCCGGTCCATCGAGGGCGCCCGGGGCATGCCGCGCCTGCGGCCGCCCTATCCTGCTCAGCGAGGACTCTGGGGTATGCCCACGCTGATCAACAACTGCGAGACCTTTGCATCGGTCCCCTGGATCATGCGCAACGGGCCTGTGCGCTTCCGCGCCATCGGCACGCAAAAAAGCGCGGGGACCAAGGTCTTTTCTCTGACCGGTAAAATCCGTCACGGCGGGCTGATCGAGGTGCCCATGGGCATGACCCTGCGCGAGATCGTCGAAGAGGTCGGCGGCGGCATTGCCGGTGGCGGGGCGTTCAAGGCCGTCCAGATCGGCGGCCCCTCCGGCGGCTGCATACCGGCCGATCGCGCTGAGCTGCCGGTGGATTACGGGGAGCTTGCGGGCGCGGGGGCCATGATGGGGTCCGGCGGCCTGGTCGTGCTCGACGAGAGAGACTGCATGGTGGACATCGCGCGCTATTTTCTGACCTTTACTCAAAGCCAGTCCTGCGGCCGCTGCACCTTCTGCCGGGTCGGCACGCGGCGCATGCTGGACATCCTCGACCGCATCTGCGCGGGAAAGGGCGTGGCGGGCGACATCGAGCGGCTCGAAGAGCTGGCGCACAACGTGGCCGGCGGCAGCCTGTGCGGGCTGGGCAGGACCGCGCCGAACCCGGTTCTGTCGACGATCCGCTATTTTAGGCGCGAGTATGAGGCGCACCTGCACGGGAGCTGCCCGGCGGGCAAGTGCCAGTCGCTGATCGCGTACACCATCACCGACGAGTGCATCGGCTGCACCCTCTGCGCTCAGACCTGCCCGACCGGGGCCATCCCCTTTACGCCGCACGAGCGGCACGTGATCGGCGACGCGGCCTGCGTGCGCTGCGACATGTGCCGCGGCGTCTGCCCTGCGAAAGCCATCAAAATCGTTACCGGGACTGAAAGGGAGCGCCTGTGCCCACACTAACCATCGACAACGCCGTTGTCCCTTTTGAGCCGGGCGAGACCCTCCTTCAGGCCGCGTCGCGGGTCGGCATCGCGATCCCGACGCTGTGCAGTTTTCAGGGGATCGAACCGCCGACCTCCTGCTATGTCTGCGTGGTCAAGATCCAAGGCAGAAACGGTATGGCGCCCTCGTGCGCCACCTTGGCCGAAGAGGGCATGATCCTGGAAAGCGGCTCCGAGGAGGTGCGCCTTTATCGCCAGCGGGCGCTCGAGCTGCTGATGAGCGAACACGCGGGCGACTGCGAAGGCCCGTGCCGACGCATCTGTCCGGCGGACCTCGACATTCCGGTCATGGCCCGGCATATCGTCGAGGGCGATTGGGAGGCTGCGGTGCGCACGGTACGGGAGCGGCTCGCCCTGCCCGGCGTCTTGGGCCACGTCTGTCCCGCCCCGTGTCAGAAAGGGTGCGTACGCATGCCGGTTGACGGCGCGGTGTCGATCCGGGAGCTTCACAAGGGCGTGGCGGAAGCGGCGTCAGTGTCCGGTGCCGCGACGGCACCCTGCGCCGTCCCTGTTTCGGGAAAGCGCGTCACGATTATCGGCGCGGGCCCGGCCGGACTCTCCAGCGCCTACTATCTGTCGCTGCTGGGCCATGCCTGCACGATCGTTGACGAAAGGGAGGAGCCGGGCGGCATGCTGCGCTACGGCATTGACCGCGCCGTGCTGCCACTGCCGGTTCTGGATCGCGAGATCGAGGTGATCCGCTCACTGGGTGTTGACTTCCGGATGGGGTGCAAAGTCGGCGACCAGAACGCCCTTGACGAGCTGACCCGGCGCTCCGATGCGGTGGTCTTTGCCACCGGAACGCAGGCTCCCGACCGGCCTTGGCCGTTCACGGTCAAGGCGTCATCCAAGGGGATCGCGGTTGAGGCAAACACCTTTGCATCGAGCCGCAGCGGCGTCTTTGCCTGCGGCGGCGCGATCGCGGTCTGCCGCATGGCGGTCAGGGCCGTGGGTCAAGGGAGGCTGACAGCAGAGTCGGTCCACCACTTCCTGACCCACAGCGCCGTCGGCGAGGCCTGGTCCCCGCGCTTCGATTCCCGTTTAGGCAAGCTTGTGGACGAGGAACTGCGCCAGATGTCCTCCACCGACCTCGCAGCCAGTCACGTTGATGCAAGCAACTCCGGCCCGTTCCCCGCATCCCTCGCCGCGGCTGCGGCCCGGTGCCTGCAGTGCGACTGCGGCAAGAAGCTCGGTTGCGCCTTGCGCGCTTATGCCCGGGAATATGAGATCAACCGCGACCAGTATCGGACCGGCGAGCGCAAAGCCGTGACGCGGAAACGTTACGCCAGCGGACTGATGCACGAGCCGGGCAAGTGCATCGACTGCGGCAGATGTGTCGGCATCATCGCCGCAGAGCATATACAGCCGGGCCTGGCCTTCGTCAACCGGGGCTTCGACGTCGCGGTGAAGGCCCCCTTCGGCGCCGACATGGACACGGCCATGGGAAGCTCGCTCGACCGCTGCGTCGCGGCGTGTCCTGTAGGCGCGCTGTGGAAGGAGAAGGGGACGAATGGGGATGCGCCGCAGGGTCCTAAGTCCGCATAGGTCCCATATGTCCCCTTCGTCCCATAAACCCGCACTGTTGCAGAAGAAATACGGGTGCTCGTGCAGCGTTCATGTTTAATCCGGTCTTGATTGTCCCATGCGAGTGTGCCAAGCTTTTGACACGCGCAAGGGTCGAACAACCCTCCCGACATACCGCATTCACAGAAAGGCCTTTCATGCTACCCAGAACCCTCGAATTCAACACCTGGCTCTCTGAAAAAAAATGCCGCAAGCTGGTCGACAACCTGACCAAAAAGCATTTCACCGCCGTCTACTGCGCCACCGCGCAGGAAGCGTCCGACTACATTCTCGCGCAGGCCCAGTCCGCCCACAGCATCGGTTTCGGCGGTTCGCTCTCTGTTGCCGACCTGAAACTCACGGCCACGCTCGCCGATCGGGGCAAAGAGATCCTGAACCACGGCTTCCCCGACCTGACCCCGGAACAGCGTGTCGCGATCATGAAACGTCAGCAGACCTGCGATCTGTTCTTGAGCGGGACCAACGCGGTGACGCTCGACGGCTGCCTCGTCAACATCGACGGCAACGGCAACCGCGTGGCTGCCATGATCTACGGCCCCTCTAAAGTGATCGTCGTCGTCGGCCGCAACAAGATCGTCGAGGGCGACGTCTGCGACGCCATCAAACGCGTCAAGGATAAGTCCGCGCCGCCCAACGCCATGCGCCTCGGCAAACAGACCCCCTGCGCGACCACCGGCTTCTGCTGCGACTGCGACGCGCCCCAGCGCATCTGCCACATCACGACCCTCATCGACAGCAAGCCCAGCCAAACCGATTTCCACGTGCTCGTCGTGAACGAAGATATGGGGCTGTAAAGAGAGGCTGTTAGGCTGAAGGCTTTTAGCCTGTTAGGCCTAACGCGAGAAACCCGATCGTCTCAAAGTCTGACCGACCTCTCAGCAGCAGGGTGGCCTTTTCCTAACAGCCTTCCTATGAAATCTCACGACCACCTCTCCCAAGACCCCGTGATGGCCGGACTGGTCGCACGCTTCGGCAAGCTGCGACTCTCATCCGGCCGCTCAGAACCGTACGCGGCGTTGAGCGAGGCGGTCATCTACCAGCAGCTCAACGGCAAGGCCGCGTCCACCATCCTCGGACGCTACATCGCCCAGCTCGGCGCAGGCGGCGGGTTGCCTGCGCCGCAACAGGTGCTCGATGCCTCTGACGAGGCTCTGCGCGCGGCCGGACTCTCGCGGAACAAGGCCGCCGCCCTGCGCGACATCGCCCGCCACGCGCTGGACGGACGACTGCCGACACGCGCGGCCTGCACCTCGTGGGTTTCGGTCTTACATCCCAGTATCCAGGCTGTTCCACCGTTATTGATTACCTTGGGCTCGCCGATGTTTTCGAGATCCATCTGCCGTGCCCACATCTGTGTCGGATAGTCGAGACGTACCGACGCCGGCACATCTTCGATAAAAACGGGGCCGCTCTTGATCCGGTTGCGGTAACCGGTGGCATCGAACATCATCAAGTCGCGCAAGACCAGGGTGCGCGCATCCGCGCGCTCGGCAAAAACACCTTTAATTCCCTATCCATCTGCCACACAGATGCGGCAACGCGGCGTTGAAGCATCGTTCACCCGCCACGTGCCGCACGAGAATGGTGACGCCGCAAGGTGCTAGTCAACCAGCAACGCGAGGTCAATGAATTGGCCGCCCGCCGTCTGGTGCGTATGCACGGCCAGCGTGTTGGCGCCCTTCTTCAATGCCTTGCGCAACGCATCCGTGACGACACGCATCTCGTAGTGACCGATGAAATTCTGGACGCCCAGGATTTTCTGGCCGTTGACATAGACCTCGGTATCCTCGTCATAGGAGATGACGATCGCGCCGGCCTTCAGTTCCGCGCCATCGTACTCGAACGTCTTGCGCAGATAGATGTCCGGTGTCGCCCACGGAGTCCGTCCGATCCGCGTGCCATCCTTCCCGAACGGCGCAAGCCCTGATTGCCAGGCCGTGTCGTCGAACGTTGCCGCGCTCCACTCCCCTTGCGGCGTCTGGGTCACATACTTGTACGGCGTGCAAAGCGGTCCGTCCTGCATGGCGCCGACGAGAACTTTCCAAGCGGCATCCGCACGCCGCGCGGGCTGCGGCGCCTGCGCCTCGCCCCGCTCATAGGCCGCCTGACGCGACGTGATCTCGTGCAACCGCTTGACATCAAATTTGGGTTTACGGTCGTAGTAGTAAAGGCCGTTGTGCTCCTGCTCCACATCGGTCAACTGCGTGTAACAGAAACCGAAGAGATTCGGATTGTCCAACTGAGCGTCGCACTGGCCCTTGTAGCGGGCATAGAACTCGTCGAGCGTCTTGGGACCGGCCCCATACCCCCAGCCGCCCTCGGTCGCCCAACCGATCCCGCCGAACTCGCTGATCATAAACGGCACGCCGCAGTCTTTCACCGACGTCGGCTCGATGCCATAACGGACCGGCATCGCGGTACCCGTTGCCGCCCCGGCAAAATAATCCAGCCAGCGCGTGCGCAACGCTTCCGGATTGCCCTCGTAATCGTGCGCGTCGCGCACCTCGGGATGCGGCAGCGTGTGCGACCAGCCGCTGCTTTCCAGCACCGGGCGCGTCGGGTCGACCGCCTTCGTCACACTCCAGACCACTTGTTGGATTTCGCCCGCCGAACCCGGTGTTTCGTTGAACGGACACCATCCGATGATCGCGGGGTGATTGCGGTCCCGCAGCAGAACTTCAGTCCACTCGGTCACGTAAGGCGCATAGCCTTCTGGCTTGCAGTTGTAACCCCAGTTCGGAAACTCGCCCCAAACCAGATAGCCGAGCTTGTCGGCCCAGTACAGGAAACGCGGCTCGAAGACCTTCTGGTGCAGGCGAGCGCCGTTGTAGCCGCACGCCATTGACAGCTCGATATCGCGTTTCAGCGCCTCGTCCGAGGGCGCGGTCCAAATCCCGTCAGGATAAAAGCCCTGGTCGAGAATCGTGCGCTGGAAAACAGGCTTGCCGTTGATGAGGATGCGGCGCCCGTCAATCGCCACCGAGCGCAGCCCGAAGTAACTTTTCACCTCATCGACCGGCTTGCCGCCGCTGGTCAGCGTGAACTTCAGGTCATAAAGAAAAGGCGTTTCCGGTGCCCAAAGCCGCTTCTCGCTGAGGTTGATGACCAACTGCCGGTTGCGCCAAGTGCCGGTCGCAGAGTCAGAGCCCACGGACTTGCCGTCCACAAACGCCTCGGCTGTCAGCTTGAGGTCTTTGTCGCCGCCGTTGAC
>JANYBJ010000071.1 GCA_025360845.1 bacterium | reverse complement strand
GCCGTGGGCGCCCTTCTCGACGAGCTGACCCAAGCCGCTTTCCGCCACCCTGAAACAGGCGCGCGGATGATCTACGAACTGGCCTGAACCTGAGCAAAATGTGCAATCTCATTTTCCGTCGAGATCAGGAAGTCTGAAGTTAATCAGAATTGATTTGGACAAGGGGGTGCATGAGCCCCAGCGGGTCTTCATCTTCTGAACCCGGACGCGGCCGACCCTGACGCCCATGGTCTTCTCCCACTTGGCGATGAGCGGTGCCACAGCGTCCTTGAGCCGCTGGCGGTACCACTCGTCAATGACCGCCTGCCGCTTGGTTTCATCGGCACCGGGCCGGACGCGCAGGATCAGCCGGCTGTGTTTGAGTTCGACGCCAGGTACGCCGTCGTGTTCAACCACCTTGAGCAGGTAGCGGCGGCCCCGGTAGTAGTGGCTTTCGCGGTCCAGGTACTCACGCGGGGTCTCACGCTCCTGGGCGCACAGCTTCTCCTGCTGCTTCCTGATCCACGCCAGCTTGGACAGCGCGAACACGCGGATGGTGTCCAGGCCCATGCGCAGGGGCGCGGCGATGCGCACCTTGCCCTGGGGCGGGTATACGCTGAGGTGGACGTTCTTGATGGGCTTCAGCACCACGTCCGCCGTGATCTCGCCGATCTGGATCTGCGTGGCCATCAGTATTCTTTGTGCTGGTAGATGATGTGGAAGATGCGCTCGACCTCGTCCTTGTCCTGCAGGACGCCGTAAATGCAGCCCTTGACCTCCTGCTCACGGGTGTGGACCCCGCGCCAGCCGTCGGGACGGCTCGTCTTCACGGCCTCGTCAACCCGCACGGCCAGAGTCTCGTCTTTACCGAGGTTGTTGAAGAGGGCCAGCCTGCCGGGCGTGTTCAGTTGCACGGGGGTGTTTTCGGCCTGGCCCGCTTGGACTTGTTTCGCCAGCTCGGCGATGCGCTTCAGGTACTCCTCGTAGTCGATCGCCTTCTGCTTGCGGGCGGCGATGATCTCGTCGAGCAATGCCGACATGGAGTCGTAGAAGGCGGGGTCGCTCAGGCGCTCCCTGATGATCTTGCTGCGGACGTTGTTTTCGATGGTCTCCGCCACCGCACGACGGTCACCCTTGATGCCGTTGGGCAGGCTGGCGAGCATGGCCGCGATGCCGCTGTTCACGAGCAGGTCCAGCAGCGGCATGTCGCCGAAGTCGGAGATCCTGCGCGGCTCGTCGGCCTCGATGTAGGTGTCGATCAGGTGCCGCATGTCCGCCTCGTACGCCTTGAGGTCCAGGCATTCACCGCTGGCGTTGCGGATGATCTCACGCAGCTTGAGGTAGCCGTCGAGCTTCTGCCTGACGGTGGTGATGTCGGGCTGGGCGTAACCCGCCGACTCCAGCTCGTCGGCGATACCGGCGTAGGCGCGCACAAGGGCGACCACGCCCTTGTAAAGCGCGGCCCGCTGCGGCTCACGCTCCTCCAGGTCCTCGGGGATCTCGGTGTTGCCGCAAAAATAGTGGATGTGCTCCAACTCACCCTTGGGCGGCTCCACGGGCTCGCACAGCAGCGCCAGATGCTCCAGTGCGGCGTCGAGCCGCTCCCGGCCCTTCTTCAGCCGGTCCTGCAGCAGCACATCGGGGTCGGCCCCGCCCGCGCTGTGGTCCAACTCCGACGTGTAGACCTGGAGCGCGCCCGTACCCTTCTCGTTGACCAGGTTCTTGAACAGGTCCTTGTAGTCCACGATGTAGCCGAACTCCTTGTCCTCGCCGTCGAGCCGGTTCGTGCGGCAGATCGCCTGGAACAGGCCGTGGTCTTGCATGGACTTGTCGATATAGAGGTAGGTGCAGTGCGGCGCGTCGAAACCGGTGAGCAGCTTGTCCACCACCACCAGGAGCTTCATGTTGGCGGGCTCCTTGGTGAACAGCTCCTTGGCACGGTCCTCGTAGGTCTCGGTCTTGGTCATGTTGGGCTTGGCGTCAACGTCCTTCAGCAGCTCCGTGTAGGTGTTGAAGATGAACTGCTTCTCGGTCTCGGTGGTCGCGCCGAAGACCCGCTCGATCTGCTTGTCGAGCTCGTCGCGGTCGGTGATGATCACCACGCGGGCATGGGCGTTGTTCTCCAGTATCCACTTGGCCAGCAGCACCATGACGATGCTCTTGCCGCTGCCCTGCGTGTGCCAGATGATGCCGCACTTGCGGTCACGCGCATGCTGCTGCGCCTCCTTGATGCCGAAGTACTGGTGGACGCGGGGCAGCTTCTTGACGCCGCCGTCGAACAGCACGAAGTCGTGGATCAGCTCCAGCAGCCGGGCTTTGGCGCACATCTTCAGCAGATACTTGTCCAGCTTGAAGCGGGTGTTGTCGGTTTCGTCCTCCTTCCACTTCAGGAAGTACTTCTCCTGGGTGCCGATGGCGCCGTACTGCAGCCCCTCGGAGTCGTTGCCGGCGAACACGAATTGCACTGTGGTGAAGAACCAGGCGTTGAACTGTGTTTCTTGGTTGGACAGGTTTTGGCGGATGGCTTCGTCGATGCTAACGCGGCTGTTTTTGAGTTCCAGCACGGCGATGGCAAGGCCGTTGACGTACAGCACCAAGTCAATCCGCCGCTCGTGCCCGCCCTTCAACGTGACCTCCTCCGCGATGCCGAAGTCGTTGGTGTCCGGGTCGTGCCAATCAATCAGGTGGACCGTCTCCGTCGGCTTGGCCGCGTCGGTCTTCACCGGGACGCCGTAGCGGAGCAGGGAGTAGACGGCCTTGTTGTTTTCGTACAGCGAACGGTTGTGGTTGTCGGCTTCGGTGTGGAGTTGCCGCAGCGTGGCGCTGATCTGCGGCCCGGTGACTCCGCGCTTCGTCAACCAGTCGGTCAGCAGCTTCTCGTCGATGTTGCTGTTGGCGTGGTCGCTCCGGTTGCCGATCTTGCGGTAGTTCAACTCGTCACAGAACAACTCGATGACGCGGTTCTGCGTGGCGCGTTCCGATTGGCCGACGGTGCTCATGAGTCACGACTCTGAAGTGCTGTCCCAGACGGGCTGGAACCACAAGGGGATGTCATCGGAATGAAGGTCGATCCTGTCGCCGTCGGTGACCTCGGCAAAGTAGCAGGCTTCTTCAAGGCTGGTGTCGAACAAGAACGCACGGTTCGTGTGAGATATGGCCCGGCCTAGCAAAGCGAGCGACCGATGGTACCGAGAAACGATTTTGTCCTCTGGCACGGTGTGACCACCGGCCGCGACCCGCGTCTTCACACGCTGAATGTTAATGGCCGGGTTATCGGGGGACGCCATCGCTCATCGCTTGAGCCTCTTGCTTCGCACCGTCACCTTCTTCCGTCCGGGAACCGCACGCACCACCTCGACCTGTGAATCCTGAGTAATCTTCAGCAGTTGCCCGCCGCGAATGACCAGGATCGGACCCGCCTAGCGGGCCTTCCGGGTCGCCTCGTTCAAACCTTGCACCGCCAAAGCGGGCACGTCCGCGTCTTCCGCCGTTATTGCGCTCATGCCGTCAC
>JANYBJ010000062.1 GCA_025360845.1 bacterium | reverse complement strand
GTCGCATCGATGCTTTCACCACGCCCGCACTGCTGAATGAATTGCGCGATGTGCTGTCGCGGCGCAAGTTTCGCCTCAATGCGGAGCAGATCGATGCCATCATGGAACTGCTCAGGGAGAGCCTGACCTGCGTGAGCCCTCTTCAAGCCGTTTCGGGAGTCGTCGATGATCCGGACGACGACCGTGTCCTTGAAGCGGCCATTGCCTCCGACTCCCGGCTGATTGTCAGCGGCGACAACCATCTTCTTCAGCTTGCGAAGTGGCGTTCCATCAGAATCCTCTCCCCCGCCGACTTCGTCGCGACCTGTCTCGCACCGTGAGACTTCTTGCATCACCGCGACGCGACGAAGGCGTACGCATTGCGGAACATGCGCATCCACGGCCCGGCCTCACCCGTGAACAGGTGAGAGGGCTTGTACGAGAGCTGCACCGCCCGGAACCCGCGCTCGGGGTGAGGCATCAGGATCGTGGCGCGTCCGTCGCGCGACGTGAAGCCCGTCAGCCCGTCCTTGGAGCCATTGGGGTTCCAGGGATAGCGTTCGGTCGCATGGCCCCTGCCATCCACAAACCGCAACGCGGCGATCGCCTTGGCTTCGTCTTCGGCACGTTCATACACGGCTAAGCCCTCGCCGTGCGCCACCGCGATCGGCAGTCGCGAACCGGCCATGCCTTTGAGCAGTACGGACGGCGAGTCGAGCACCTCCAGCGTCGCGTAGCGCGCCTCGAACTGTTCCGAAACATTACGCCGGAAAAGCGGCCAATGCTCAGCGCCCGGGATGATCCCTTTGAGCTGCGAAACCATCTGGCAGCCGTTGCAAACGCCCAGCGTCACCGTGTCGGGACGGGCAAAGAAGGATTTGAACATGTCGGCCAGACGATCATTGTACAGGATGCTCCGAGCCCAGCCGGAGCCCGCGCCCAACACGTCGCCGTAAGAGAAGCCGCCGCACGCCACCAGGCCGTTGAACGCCGCGAGGTCCACGCTTCCGCCCAAGAGATCGGTCATGTGAACATCGACCGACTCGAAACCCGCCAGCGCGAACGCCGCCGCCATCTCGACGTGGCCGTTCACCCCCTGTTCACGCAAGATCGCCATCCGGGGGCGCTGCTTCAGCTCGACGCACCCCGGCGGTTCCTCATCCGGCTCATAGGTCACGCGAAAACTCATGCCCGGGTCACACTCGTCCAACCCGTTGTCATACTCCTGCCACGCGCAGTCGGGGTTGTCCCGCAGCGCCTGCATTCGGCAGGTGAGCGCCGACCAGGTGCGCCGCAGCCAGGTGATGCTGGTGTCAATCTGACGCTTGCCGCCCACCGCGATCTGAAACTCGCGGTCATCACTCGGGCGTCCGATCTTGACGCAGATATCGCCCGACGCCAAATTGAACTTCGTCAGAACGCGCATGACCGCGTCGAGCCGCGCATCGGCGACTTGAAGCACAGCGCCCAGCTCTTCGTTGAACAAGGCGCTCAACGTCTCATTTCCTGGCAGTTCGACTTTGACGCCGCGGCCGCCGGTGAAGGCCATCTCCGCCAGCGTTGCGGCCGCGCCTCCGTCAGAACGATCGTGATAGGCCAGCAGGAGGTTCTTCGCGACCAACTCCTGCATCGCCTCGAAAAACGCCTTCAGCAGGGCCGGATCATCCGCATCCGCAGGCGTGTCGCCCACTTGATTGTAGACCTGCGCCAATGCGCTCGCCCCGAGCCGGTTGCGGCCTTTGCCGAGATCGATCAGCAACAACGCGCTCTCACCGGGCTTGAGATCGGGCGTCAGCGTTTTACGCACATCCTTCACCGGGGCGAAAGCGCTGACGATCAGACTCAGCGGCGCGACCTGACGATGCGAAGCGCCATGAGCGTCCTGCCACACCGTCCGCATCGAGAGCGAGTCTTTGCCGACCGGGATCGAAACACCGACTTGAGGGCAAAACTCCATACCGACGGCAGAGACGGTGTCGAACAGTTTGGCGTCCTCGCCCGCTTCGCCGCAGGCGCACATCCAGTTGGCGGAGAGTTTGACGTTGCCGATGGCGCCGATATGGGCACCCGCGATATTGGTGAGCGCTTCGGCCACGGCCATGCGGCCCGCCGCTGGCGCGTCGATCAGCGCAATGGGCGTACGCTCGCCGAGGGCCATGGCTTCGCCGGTGAAGGCCTGATACCCCGTCGCCGTCACCGCACAATCCGCCGCCGGCAACTGATAGCGTCCGACCATCTGGTCGCGGTGTACCAGCCCCGTCACCGTCCGATCCGTAATCGTGATCAGGAACGTCTTGTCCGCCACAGCCGGCAACTGCAAGACGCGCTCCAGCGCATCGGCGGGCGAGATTCCCTTCAGCTTCAGCGCGGCGGGCTTGGTCGCATCGCGGGCCACATCCCGGACCATGCGCGGCGGCTTACCCAGCAGCACGTTGATGTCCATGTCGATCGGCTTGTCGTTGAATTGGCTGTCGTTCAAGACGAGCCGCTGATCGTCGCGGGCCTCGCCGATGAACGCCACCGGGCAGCGCTCTCGGGCGCAGATCGCTTCGAAACGTGCGCGGTCATCGCACCCGATCGCCAGCACATAGCGCTCCTGCGCCTCGCAGCACCAGATCTCCATGGGGCTCATTGAGCGCTCTTCGTTATGCACCGCACGCAGGTTGAAGGTGGCGCCCGTCTTCTCAACCAACTCGGGACAGCCGTTGGAAAGGCCGCCCGCGCCGATGTCGTGAATGCTCAGGATCGGATTTTTGTCGCCCAGCGCGACGCAGACGTCGATCACCTCTTGGCAGCGCCGTTCCATCTCGGCATTGCCGCGTTGCACCGAGTCGAAATCCAACGCTTCGTCGTTGCTGCCGGTGGTCATGGAAGAGGCCGCCCCGCCGCCCAGGCCGATGCGCATGGCAGGTCCGCCGAGTTGCACGATCAGCGCACCCGGAGGCACGGGCTTCTTGTGGACTTGGCCGCGCCGGATATTCCCCATGCCGCCGGCCAGCATGATCGGCTTATGGTAGCCGCGGTAACGGCCTGCAGCCTGCTCCTCGTATGTGCGGAAGAAGCCGCACAGTTGCGGACGCCCGAACTCGTTGCCGAAGGCCGCCCCTCCGATCGGCCCATCCAGCATGATCGCCAACGGCGTCGCGAGCCTTTTCGGAAACTCGGCGCAGGTTTTTTCCCACGGCATCTCAAAACCCGGCACGCGCAGATTCGAGACCATGAAACCAGCGAGTCCGGCTTTCGTCTTGGAGCCTGTACCGGTCGCGGCCTCGTCGCGGATCTCGCCTCCCACCCCCGTCGCCGCGCCGGGGAACGGAGAGATCGCCGTCGGATGGTTGTGCGTCTCCACCTTCATCAGCATGTCGATCTGATCGTCCTCGAAACGGAACGCATGGGTCTCGGGGTCGACTTCAAACCCGGCCGCACGAACGCCCTCCACAACACCGGAATTGTCGGAGTAGGCCACGAGCGTGCCTGCGGGATGGCAGGCGTGCGTGTGCTTGATCATCTTGAAAAGCGACTGCTCTTTCTTCTCGCCGTCGATGATCCACTCGGCATTGAAGATCTTGTGACGGCAATGCTCCGAGTTGACCTGCCCGAACATCACCAGTTCCGTGTCTGTCGGGTTGCGCCCCGCCTGGGTGTAGCTGTCGCACAAATAGCGGATCTCCTCGTCGCTCAAAGCGAGCCCCATGCCGCGGTTCGCCTCTTCCAGCGCCGCCAGCCCCCGTCCGAGCACGTCGAACGACCGGCCCGGCGCAGGCGGACGGTGAACGAAAAGATCGTCGAGGTTCAGGTAGACGCCCTCGGTCATGCGGTCATGCAACACCGGCAGCGCCGGGCGCAGGATCTCCAGTGAAAGCTCCTTGCCTGCCGACAACACCCGATAATGGACACCGCGTTCGACGCGTGCGACGTCTGTCAGACCGCAGTTCTGGAAAATGTCCGTGGCTTTCGAAGACCACGGCGAGATCGTCCCTTTTCGGGGCGTCACAAAGAAACCGCCCTCTGTCTCGGCCGAACCGGAGGCTCCCAACAAGGAGCAGGCGCGCGCCAACGTCTGCGCACCGAGTTCACCGCGAATATCGAGCAGATACACGAATTGGGTTTCGACCTGGATCTCCTCGGTACCTTTCACGGCATGCCAGATTTTTTCGGCAAGCGCATCGATACGGAACGGCGAAAATGCGGCTGACCCTTGCAACATCAACGGTTTCATGACATCAACCCTTCATCTGTGTAGCTCAGAATCATCTGCAACAGTTGTTCGCGCGTGACGGCGGCCAACAGTTCGTAGCGCACCGACTGCTCCATCAGACGGCGGCTCAAGTTCGCCAAAAAGTGAATGTGGTTACAGCCCACCGTGGCGGGCACAAGCAACAGGACAAAAATATGCGACAGCTGATTGTCCGGAGCGCCAAAGTCCACTCCGCCGGGATGAATGCCGATCATGCAGACGATGTCGGTGACACAATCGGTGCGACCGTGCGGCAGCGCGATCCCGTCCGGCAGGGCTGTGGAGGCGCACTGCTCGCGCCTCAGCACCGCGGTGATCGCCTCCTCCTTGTGCTCCGGCGTCAACAGCCCCTGTTGAACAGCCGATTCAATCAATGTCGTCACGACATGCTGCCCGTCCTTGTCTTTCATATCCAGACAGACCAGGCTCTTCAGAATCACTTCGTCAAAAGTTGCCATAGCACTCCAAAAATCAGTACGCCGTGCGCAGCGCTTCATTCGTCCCGATATCACGCACCAGCAGCGCGTTCAACGCGCACCCCGCAGGTCCAGGAGTCCCCCTGCCCAGCGGCACGCCTTCGAAAGAGCGCACGGAAACCACATTGATCGTGGTCCCCACAATCAGCATCTCGGACGCATCACGGACATCCGCCTCGGTGATGTCGCGGAGGGCGGCCTTCGACAGAGCCCCGGACTCAACCAGCGTCTCCGCCAGTTGCATCACCCGCGCCATGGTGGTGCCATCGAGCACCGTCCCCATGCGCGGGAACAGCAGTTCGCCCGCTCGGGAGACAATGCCGAAACTCTCGGTGGCCCCTTCGGCCATGAACCCGTCCGAATCGAAGCCGACCACAAAATCCACGCCCCAGTCCACCGACTCGCGCTTCATCATCACGTTCGACAGGTAGTTGCAGTTCTTGACCGTGGCGAAACGCGCGGGTTTGACAGGCACCTGGCTGCGCCGCACGCTTGCGCCTTCGGGATGCCTGACCATGAAAGGCACCCCCGCCGCATAGACGACGATGTACAGCGCGGGTTCCGGTGACTCGTACGGGCTTACGCCGAAACTGCCGGGCCCTCGCGCCAGCATCGCCCGCCCGCAGCACACCTCCCGACCCGCCAAGGCCAGCGTCTCAATTGTAAGCTTGCGGACATCGTCCACTCCCGCCGGCCACGACAGTCCGATCGCGGCCGCTGAGCGCATCAGACGCCGCAGATGGGCATCCAGATTATACGCCGCACGGCCGACACATTCGAAGGTGTCGAACACGCCGTCGCCCCGGTGTACCAGATGATCGTCTATCGGAACCTGCATCAACACCGGCTCAAGAGTGGCCCCTCCCAGCACGCTGGAGTACATGGCGTAGTAGTTCTCGTGCCATGGCTTACGGATACCGGAAAGCACATCGGAATAGTTCGAGAAATCGATTATTGTCATAGTCACTCTGCAGCTTTTCGAAGGCTCTGCGGAACCCTGCGAAACATGCCGTCATAGGATATCACGTTTCAGAAGGATCGCCAACACCGGAATCAGTGCGCGAAACGGAGCGGGGCCGGACAGCCGGACAGTGACGAGGTCTTTCACTAAACTTCGGCGGCGGTATAGATCCTCACCCGGGCCTTGAGCCATTTGACGCCAAACAGATCGACCACGGTTTTCTGCAGACGTTTCCAGTTCGTATATTTGCTGGTCCCGGCATGGCGGCTGCGATGGTGTACGGGCACCTGTTTGATCTTCCCTCCCCGCATCGAAACGAAACTTCCGAGGAAGCGGTGCAGCCCGTTCCAAGGCTGGAGGTCTTTCACATACTCCGCGCGGAACGCTTTCGTGGAGCACCCGGTGTCGATGATATCCTCGTGTAAAACCGAATTGCGGATCTTGTTCGAGAAACGCCCGGCCCAGCGCCGGCTCTGCGTGTCCTGCCGGTCCGCCCGATACCCGCAGCAGCAGTCACATGCGGGGCCGATCATGCCGACCACGAGCGGGATGTCCGCCGGATCGTTCTGTCCGTCCGCATCAAACGTGACGATGATTCTACCGCGGGCCGCCCGGAAGCCGGTGCAGAAGGCGAAGCTCTGACCGACATTGTCAGAATGCCGCAGCACGCGAAGCTGCGGATAGCGAGCGCGCAGGCCGCGCATCAGCTCGAGCGTGCCGTCTGACGACCCGTCGTCCACGGCAACGATTTCAAAGGTCATCGGCAGATTGGCCGTCAACTCAGCAACCATTTCGTCAACAACGAAAGCGATGCACTCGGTCTCGTTGAACACTGGCAGGATGACAGAAACATCCGGTTCCGATGCAGACTTAGACATATCCATCCTTATTTTACGGCGCGGCAGAGACGCGCGCCAGCACCCATACGTCAGTCAACGGCGAAAACGCGACGGAGGCGGGGCGGACACATTTCTCAACGTTGCCCTTTTGCGCCGGCCGTAAAATCAAAAACTTCTCCACGGCTCCACGGCTTTTCGCCCACTGCGCGATTTCAGCCGTGCCTTTGGAGTCCAAGCAGGTGAGCTCTTTCTGAAAATAAAACTGCAGCCCGTTGAGGGGCCGGCCGCAAACCACAGCCAGCCGGTCCGTTTGTATGTCCGGAACCTGCTTCACGACGGCGGCGTATATCACCTTCATGTCGCGGTCGCCGGGAAAATACGGCAACACGCCTTTGACGACGACGAAAAGTGCCCAGACGGACACCGCCAACACCGTCGCCCATTTCAACAGCCGAGAGGTGTCACGGGCGAAAGCACGCAGAAGACCGGCAGCGATAAAGACGGACAGCGGGCCGAACAAAGGCAGCACATAAAGCGGCAACTTCGAGCGGCTAAGGAAAAAGACAAGAAGCGGCAAGCCGAACGCCAGCACCGACCATTTTACCTCGATCGTCCATTCTCTGACGTTCGCGCACAGCGCCGGCCAACTCCACGCCCTGAGCCCTGCCCCTCCTGCAAAACAGGAAACCAGTTTCGACCACCAAACCCTGCGTTGCAGATAAATGAGCCACCCGCCCCACGGCCAGCATCCGAAAAGCAGAACTGGCAGATAGATGACGAAGTTCATGTAGAACTGCGGATTGCGTCTGAACTCGTCTGTCATCGAGCGGTTGATGACCTCGTCATGCAACCAGTACTGCAAGAGCCCGGGATTGCGGTTGACTTCCCAAACGTACCACGTCCCCGCAATGAAAAAGTACAGGGCCAACGCGCCGGGGTTGAACAACCGCAAGGCTTTGCGCTGTTCACGCGGCAGCAGAAAAAAAGTGGCCACTATCGCAGGCAACACCAGCAAACTGGGCGGCCCTTTCGTCACGAAAGCGAGCCCCAACCAGAACCACATCAAGAAGACGGAAACGAGCGATGAGCTTCGTATCGCCTGCCAGAAATAAGCTTGCGCCAAAATAAGAAAGGCGGTGAGAGGAAGGTCGGTCGAAACCACCGTCCCCGCCGCCAGAGGATAGGCAGACGCGGCGAAAACCAGAGCCGACAACTCCCCCAGGCGCAGGTCTTTGCCGAGATGCCGTCCCAAAAGCCACACCCCGTAAATCGCCAGAAGCATACAGGGCACCAGATAGGCGCGTGCAGTCCAGGTATTGACGCCGGCCACCTTCATCGGCCCCATGATCGCCAGATAGGTCAGCGGCGGTTTCGTCCAGTGCGGTCGCCCGTTCAGGACAGGGTCAAGCCAGTGACCGGTCTCCATCGTCTGCCGCGCACACTCTGCATAGCGTCCCTCCGTCGACTGATAGAGACCCCGCGCACCAAGGAATAAACAACCCGCCACAAAAGCACACGCAAGCGTCTTAGCCAACGGCCATTTGAAATCGCGCAGAAATACCATATCGATGCCATACCTTTACATGCGGTCTGTTATGAAGAGTATAGTATAGGAGAGAACCGCAAACGTAAAGTTGCCATACGATTACAATTTGGCAATCAAATGGCAGGAGCGGCCCTGCTTTCGGAGAACGGGGCTCTCGCAGCAGAAGTTTGGCCAAACTTAGTGCCTTACAAACCAGCAACAGCAATAAAAAACAAGGTGTTTTACCACGAAGACACGAAGTGTACGAAGAAACACAAAGCCAGAGGGAGGGAGAAGGCTGTTAGGTGTTTAGGCTGTTCAACTCCTAAATTCTCCCTAACTCCTCACAGGTTAGAATTGCTGTAAAGAAACCTTGTAGTTCAAACCATGACGGCCTTATCGCAAACGCACGGGATAGCCTAAGCACACCCTGCCGCCGTATACTAGCAGTGTTTTGGAATACTCGTTGCAGGTAGGGAGGTTCGATATGCTTGATATAGCCAACACAGGTTTTATTCATAACGCCGCACACGCGGGCCACGCGCTGACCGCCGAAGACGGCCTGTTTTCAGGACTGGCGAGGCGCCTCTCCTTTCCTTGGGTCACCCGGGCGAAAAGAACCGTCTCGCTCGCAAGCGCCCCTGTTTTTAAGGAGCAGAAGAAACAGACAGCCGGGGACGGGGAGCACTATGCCCTCTTGTCTCAGGTGACGGATCTCTCCTTCGAACTCGTCGCCGACCTGGAGGAGAAGAAAGACAAACTGGACCTGTCGAACAGCGAGCTTTCCAAAGCGAACGCCCGCGCCTCCGCGCTCTCGGACACGCTCGACCAACGGGTGGTGCAAATCGCCAAGCTGAAAACGGCATTGGCCCACACGACCGCCGAGGTGACCGAACTCCAGACCAAGCTGGAGCAGCGCGAAAGCCAGCTCGCAGAGCTGCAAAACGAGGTTGAGAAAAAGGAGGAGGTGCTCGCAAAGGCCAATGAAAGCCTCTGTCTGGCCGACCTCAAATTACGCCGGCAGACCGAGCTGCTGCGCCGCGCCGAACAGCAGCGGCTGATGGCCGACAGCCTCGGCAGGCTCTGCCATCAGTTGGGCCAACCCTTCACCGTGGTCGCGCTCCATCTGGACCTTCTCCACCGTGAAGAGACGAGACCGCAGTACAAGGGTGTCATCAAAAAGGCGCTCCTCGCGACCGAAGAGGTCCGCCTGGTCTTCCAAAGGGCGCATGACTTGAAAGAGTTCCGCGCCGAGCCCTATATCGACATCACGGCGAACGCGCTCAAGGCCGACCGTGCGCTTGATCTTGGTGGAAAGTCCCTCTAATCTCGTCTATAACTTCAACGGCAGGGACGCCTCCCCGAGGCGTCCGCGGACGGTTCGGGGAACCGTCCCTACCCGAGTGACCCGTAACGTTTGTTCGAGCTCCGCTGGCGGTAGGCTTAATCTCCCTTCAAGACCCGCCCGATCTCTTCACGCAGCGCGCGTGCGGTGTAGGGCTTGACGATGACGCCTTTGAACCCGTATCTGGACGGTCTCACCATCACCGGATCATAGATGTACCCGCTGGAGACAATGGCCTTGACTTGGGGATCGGCCTCCAGAAGGCTTTCGAGCGCCTCCTTGCCGCCGATCCCGCCGGGGACCGTCAGGTCCAAAACGACCACGTCGAAAGGCTCTCCGTCCGACAGCGCCTGCCGGTACAGCGCGACCGCCGTTTGCCCGTCGGGGGCACCCGTGACCGCGTACCCGCAGCGCGTCAGTATCTTCTCCACAATATCGCAGACCGTCCCTTCGTCGTCCATCACGAGAACCCGGAACGGGCCGGAAGTATCGTCACTCGCCAAGGTTGTCATCCTTCGACCTTTTTGTCCTAAAAACTTCAAGTTGGATCAGGATTAGTGCCTTACAAACCAGCAACAGCAATAAAAAACAAGGTGTTTTACCACGAAGACACGAAGTGTACGAAGAAACACAAAGCCAGAGGGAGGGAGAAGGCTGTTAGGTGTTTAGGCTGTTAGG
>JANYBJ010000026.1 GCA_025360845.1 bacterium | reverse complement strand
GACACTACACTAACCACCTGTGAGGAGTTAGGGAGAATTTAGGAGTTGAACAGCCTAACAGCCTAAACACCTAACAGCCTTCTCCCTCCCTCCGGCTTTGTGTTTCTTCGTACACTTCGTGTCTTCGTGGTAAAACAACTTGTTTTTAAATGCTGATGTGCCGCGCGAGGTGGCGCGCGGCCTCCGGGCGCGGATGGTCAATGCAACGGATGCGCCCATATCCGAGGCAGAAATGATATGCCTTCTTGATGTTGTGTGCGGGTTTCGGTATTCTGACGCCTCTTTTTTAGCGACCTGCCTTTCGTACGCAGAGGGTTCGTCGCGGATTTGCACGGATAACGAGGGCATGAGCACGGATAACGAGATTTCAAGGCGGCGGACGTTTGCGATCATTTCGCATCCTGACGCAGGCAAGACCACGCTGACCGAAAAATTCCTCCTGTACGGCGGCGCCGTTCAACTGGCGGGCTCGGTCACCGCGCGCAAGACCCAGAGCGCGACGACCTCCGACTGGATGGAGCTGGAGCGCCAGCGCGGGATCTCGGTCACGTCGACCGTCCTGCAGTTCGACTACCGCGGCTTCTGCATCAACCTGCTCGACACGCCGGGCCACCGCGACTTCTCGGAAGACACGTACCGGGTGCTGATGGCGGTGGACGCCGTGGTGATGGTGATCGACGCGGCCAAGGGCATCGAAAGCCAGACGCTCAAGCTGTTCGAGATGTGCCGTCTGCGCGGCATCCCGATCTTCACCTTCATCAACAAGTTCGACCGCCCCGCGCGCGATCCGCTGGCGATCATCGACGAGTTGGAGCAGACGCTGCAGCTGCACGTCTGCGCCATGAACTGGCCGCTGGGCGACGGGCTGGAGTTCCGGGGCGTGTACGACCGGCTGAAGCGCCAGGCGCACTTCTTCGAGCGCACGGTGGGCGGCGCGTACCGCGCGCCGGTGTCCGTGCATGACGTGACCGACCCGCAGGTGCGCGAGCGGCTCTCGGAACAGACCTACGCCACCCTGATCGAAAACCTCGCGATGCTCGACGCCGCCAGCGAGCCGCTCGACCTGCAACTGGTGCGCTCCGGCGACATGACGCCGGTCTTCTTCGGCAGCGCCATCAACAACTTCGGCGTACACCTGCTTTTGGACGCGTTCCTCGAATACGCCCCGCCGCCGCACCCGCGCGCCTCCAGCAAGGGCCTGATCGCGCCCCAGCATCCGCTTTTCTCCGGCTTCATTTTCAAGATCCAGTCCAACATGGACCCCAACCACCGCGACCAGATCGCCTTTCTGCGCGTCTGCTCGGGCAAGTTCACGCGCGACATGAAGGCGTTCCACTCGCGCACCGGCAAGCAAATCCGGCTCGCCAGTTCGCAGCGCGTGTTCGGAAGGGACCGCGAGACGGTGGATGAGGCGTTTCCCGGCGACGTGATCGGGCTCGTGGGGCACAGCGGGTTCGGCATCGGCGACACCCTGACCGAAGAAGAGGGGCTGACCTTCGAGCCCTTGCCGCAATTCCCGCCCGAATGCTTCGCGATGTTGCACAATCCCAGCACTTCCACGTACAAGCGGTTCCGTGCCGGGCTGGAGCACCTTTTGCAGGAGGGCGCGGTGCAGTCGTTCGCGCTTAGGGATTCGGTTCAGAACGTCCCGCTGCTGGGAGCGGTCGGCACCTTGCAGTTCGACGTTTTGCAGTACCGGCTGGAGAACGAGTATGGGGCGACCTCCAGGCTGGAGCCCATGCCGTGGCAACGCATCCGGTGGGTGCCGCAGACCGAAGTCGAGCATGAGTCGATACGCGAGAGCAAGCTGCCGATGGGGTGCCGCCTTGCCACAGATGCCAACGGGCGGACCGTGGCGCTTTTCAACACCGACTGGGAAATCAAGTATTTCAGCGACAAGAATCCCGGCGTACACCTCATGAAACTGCCCACCGACATCCGTCGCGACAGCGATGTCGCGGCCACGCACTGAGGCCCCGCGGCACCCGTCAATCACAGCTCGAGTGTCGCAAAATTGCCCCAAGCGAAGGGGCCGGGATTGAGCACAACGGTCCGCCCGACCCGCGAGCGCGATGCCGCCTCGTGAATGTGGCCGGTCAGGCAACAGGCGGGCTGAACCTCGTCGATGAACGCGCGCAGGGCGTGACAGCCCACATGATCCCCGACAGGCACAAGATCGGCAGCCGTGCCGTAAGGCGGTTGATGAACGACGAGGACGAGCCGGTCCGCGCGTGCGCCGCACGCCTCCTTCACATTCGCCAACAAACGCGTGTAGACCGACTCTTTGAACTCCCCCGGCGTAGGCGACGGACACGGCAATGATCCGCTGATTCCCGCAAAAAGCCAATCGCCGAATTCCACAACACGCCCATGCAGGTTCTGGCAACCTTCCAGCGCGCCATCCAGCGGCATCGCATCGCAATTGCCGGTGACGAAATAACAGGGCAGGCCTTCGACCCGCACCGCGTCTGCCACACTTTGGATACGCGCCTGGTCGCCGAAGGTCGTGAAGTCGCCGCAGATGACGAGCGCGTCCGCTCCGGCGCAGGCGCCGTGCAATGCGTCAACATGCGCCAAGTTGCCGTGCAAATCCGAAATGACAATCAGTTTCATTCTACTTGCCACCCATCAACTGGCGCCACGCCGCCATCGTGTCGCGCAGCACGTCGCGCCAGTCGCCGCCGATGCCGTAGCCTTGGAACACGATCGGGCCGGCCCAGCCGACCGTCCGCGCGGCACGCACCACCGCGCCCACATCGAAGTCCCCTTTGCCGAGAGGCTGGATCAGGGTGTTCCACTCCGTCCCCGCCTTGTCAGCTCCGTTGACCTGCAGCACGAACAGTTTGGGGCCAAGCGCTTTGATCAAGGCCTCCGCACGCTCACCCTCTCCGGCCTTGAGCGCGTGGCAGAGATTGAACGACACGCCGAACGCCGGCTCGTTCACCGCCTGCGCGAGCCGGAGCGCCTCGTCTGTCGAACTGATCCAGAACCCCGCGTGGGGATACAGCGCGACCTTCACGCCTTTGGCCGACGCGCGTTGCGCCAACGCCTTGAAAGCCGCCACCGCCGCAGGAGCTTTATCCTTCTCTTTCGGCGCGTCCGGCCCGTCCGGTACATACGCCCAGAGCACCGTGCCCTGCGGGCCCAGCACCGCAAGCAGCTCATCCAGCTTCGCGGGTATCTGCAAGCCCTCTTTGGCAAACGGAAAGGCCACATACTGCGCGGCCAACTTCAGCTTGCGCGATTCCAGCTTGCCGATCAACGCGCGGACCGCAGCCGGATCATCGCCCGTGCCGCACATGCCCGCATAGCCCATTGAGACTAGGGCATCCAGCTTTTCGTCAAGCGTCTGCGTCCCTTTGCCCTCGAACGCGGTATCCATCGCATAGAGCGCCGGAGTGTCACCCCACACCCTGAGACCGCACACCGCCGCACAAACCAACACCGCACCGATACGCCTCATGGTTCATCTCCTTGCTTGTTTAATCCCGAAGTTAAACAGATTGATCCCCGCACCGGTTACATACGGCGCGCAACTGAGTTCATGGCCATTATTGTGGGAGAAGCGCACGCCGCTGTCAATCGCCGCATTCAACACTTCCCATCGGCTTTTGCGCCGGTGCAAAATGTTTATTTTTGCGCTTGCTGATTTTTTGCCGTTCTGTTATATTGATGGTGCTGATTCGAAGAGATTTGTTGTATTCCGGATTGTTTCTCCATGTGTACTCCTAGTATCCCCCCAAGACCGGCTTGAAAAAGCCGGTCTTCTCTTTACGCAGACAGGGCGGACTCAAAGGCCCGCCCCTACAAATCATGCTCCCTGAACTTTTATCCCCCGCAGGCGGCTTCAACGCCGCGCTTGCCGCCTTCCAGTACGGTGCCGACGCGGTCTATCTCGGCCTGCCACGTTTCTCGGCCCGTGCGGATGCGGACAACATGACGCCGGATCGCCTGCGCACCCTTTTGGCCTACGCCCGATCCTTCTCGCCCGTCAAAAGAATCTACGTCACCTTCAACACGCTCGTGCAGGAGGCCGAATTGCCGCAGGCTTTGGAGGCTCTGGACACCCTCGACGACCTCGCGCCCGACGGCGTCATCGTCCAGGACCTCGGCATCGCCCGCCTGATCCGCGAACATTTCCCGCGCCTCGCCCTCCACGCCAGCACGCAGTTGGCGGCCCATAACCTCGACGGCGTGCTCGCCCTCAAAGCGCTCGGCTTCACCCGCGTGGTGCTCGCCCGCGAACTGACCCTCGATGAGATCCGCCACATCGTGCGCGAGAGCGGCGTCGAGATCGAGATCTTCGTACACGGCGCGCTCTGCTACAGCGTCAGCGGCCTCTGCCTCTTCTCCTCCCACACGGCGGGG
>JANYBJ010000007.1 GCA_025360845.1 bacterium | reverse complement strand
TGGAGCGCGCGCGCCGCCGCATCCGCAACCTGCGCCGCGAAATCCGCGAGTACTATTTCGACTATCTGGTTACGATCGACACGCTGGAACTGCGCAACCTGGCGCTGGTGGGCGAGCTGATCGTGCGCAGCGCCATGCGGCGCAAAGAAAGCCGCGGCTTGCATTTCACGCTGGACTACCCCACGACGAAGCGCACGGCCAAAGACACGGTGTTGCCAGGCCGCAAATAGGTATAGCCGAATGCTGACAAGCGAATTCGATTACGAGCTGCCGCCGGAACTGATCGCGCAAGAGCCGCCTGCCGTACGGGGCACCTCTCGCATGATGGTGCTGCACCGTTCCGACGGGCGCCTGGAACACCGTCGGGTGGACAACCTGCCGGAGTATCTGACCCCCGACGATCTGCTGATCCTCAACGACACGCGCGTTTTCCCCGCCCGCCTGCAAGGCGTTTGGGCAGATACCCGCGGCGCAGTCGAACTGCTGTTGCTGGAGCCTTTGCCGCCCCCCATGGGTGCTGCGGGAACGCAGGAAAGTGCGTGCTGGAGGTGTATCAGCGGTTCTGGACGCCGCGTGCGAGCGGGACAAAAAGCCGTGTTTGCCGAAGGGCGGCTCGAAGCCGAAATCCTCGAACGCGGGGACGAGGGGATCAGCTCGGTGGCGTTCCGCTCCGCTGAGCCTTTGATGGCGCTGTTGGAGACGCATGGCCTGACGCCGGTTCCGCCCTACATCCGGCGCGACGGCGACGCGCGCCAGACGCGCATCGACCGCGAGCGGTATCAGACGATCTACGCGAGAGAGACCGGCGCGGTGGCCGCGCCGACGGCCGGTCTGCACTTCAGCGACGCCCTTTTCGCGGCCTTGGACGCCAAAGGTGTCCGCCGCGCCTATGTGACGCTCCATGTGGGGCCGGGCACGTTCAAACCCGTCAAGTGCGATGTTCTGGAAGAGCACCGCATGGAGGCGGAACGCTACTCCGTGCCGCAGGCGACGGCCGAGGCGGTCACGGCCTGCCGCAGCAGCGGCGGACGCGTGGTGGCGGTCGGCAGCACCAGCGTCAGGACGTTGGAGACGGTGGCCGCGGCGCACGGCGGGCAGATTGTGGCCGCAGCCGGCGCGAGTTCGATTTTCATTTATCCGCCGTATCGTTTTTCAGCGACCGACCTGATGTTGACCAACTTCCATTTGCCGCAATCCACGCTGATCATGATGGTCGCCGCGCTGGTCGGCCGTGAACGCATCCTTGCGGCTTACCGCGAGGCGGTCGCCGAGCGCTACCGCTTCTTCAGCTACGGCGACTGCATGTTGATCGTATGAACGTTTTTACGGAATGCAACGTATGAACATCAGATACTGTGCGGTGATGATCGCCGTTCTGGCCTCCGTGAATCTTTCGCGTGCGTGGGGTGACCGGCGAGCCGGTGGCGAAGACGCCGGCGCGACTCCTTCGAACAGGGCCGCGGCGCTTCGTCCGGTCCGCGCCGCAACGGGCGGGTTTGAGCTGGCCTGGGCTCCGGGTGACCGGTCCATCAGCATTCGCCGGACAGAGACAACCCGGACTAACGAGGCCCTGCGCTGGATGCCGGGAGGGCGTGCGACAGACCTGCCGGTGCTGGACACGAAGCACCTCCGGTCCGCCGAGTGCCAGACCAACGCATATAATCAAAGCTTCCTGATGAAAGGTGAACTCGACTGGTGCGACTATACCATCGGCGTGGAACTGCTTAACCACTCACCCGGCTTCATTCACCTGTGGCTTGATGTTACGCCCAGTCAAGCGCGAGGCCCGGAGCAGCGGTTGTTTGCCGATGGCGGCCCGGAGTTTGTTTATGCCAGCGACGCCGGCCAGGCGCTCGACCCCGACGCGGTTTTCTATTTTGAAACGCCGGTGCCGCACCCGGTGAAACTCTGGGACTGGCGCTCGGACCTGAACCAGTTTGTCTATTTCGGCGACCGCAAGGTGCTGGACGCGACCGTGCTGGCCTGCACCGACTTCACGGACATGAACGACTACTTCAGCGCCAGCGGCACGCGCATCTTCAAACGCTGGCGGGGCTGGGAGAGTCACGAGGACATTGTCGAACGACCCGCCGGGGCGCTGGGCACTGCCGGGAAACTGCCGTTCGCCTTCGGACTGAAGCTTCCCGAGGCCAAGCTTCCGCTTGCCGTCGGCAAGAGCTACCGCGTGTCGAGCACTTTCCTCAGACTGCAAGCCGGCGCGCCGCCTATTCAGCCGGCCACGGAACCGGCGATGCGTTTTCTCGATGCCTACCGCCTGCTGTTCGAGCATGTCCGTAAGCCTGAGCCGCAGTTTCATGACTGGCCGGATTTGACGGACAAGCTGGTGTCCGAGCTGAGCCGCCGCCGCGACCCCGATTGGGGATACTGGACCCTCTCGGGCCCGCACTTCAATCTGCTGCCGTATCTCGACTATTTCGAGCGGTTCTCCCCGCAGCAGAACGAGCGGCTCAAGCCGATGGCGCTGAAGCAACTCCTCCAGGCCTACGCGCCGGACTACACCAACGACTTCGGCCGGCGCGGCATCTACGGCTGGTATCCGACTCGTGAGAAGGCGGCCAAGTCGGACTTCTGGCAGGGTTACCTCTGGCCGCTTTTCATCGCGAACGAGTTCGCACTGACCCGAAAAAACGACGAGGTCCGCCGGATGGCGCTCAACCTCCCCGGCGTCCTGCTCGACACCGGCCGCCGCACGGATTACACCTTCGCCGTGTTCGTGGACATCAACGCCGCCTCGAATGTCGTCTCGGAATATGACTACGACTATGGCGCCGCCGGGCTCTATGCCGCCTTGATGCTGCAATACCACCAGCTCACCGGCGACAAGATGTATCTCGACGAGGCGCAGAAGGCGGCGCGGAAACTGATCCGCTTCGGGTTCTGCGGCGGCTTCGAAATGAATGTGACCGCTCTTTCGGCGCTGACTTTGCTCCGGCTGCACCAACTGACCGGCGACCCGCACTATCTGGAAGGCTCGTACGTCCAACTCGCGGTGATCTTCAAGCACACTTGGCTCTTCAACCCGCAGTATGAGCGGTTCAAGGACCGTGACCTCTTCGCGCTGACGAGCTGCCGGGCCAACATCAACTACGCCAACAGCGCCGAGGAAGGTATGATCATGCGCTTCCTGCGACAGTATCTGCTGGAGGGGGAAAAGTCGGCGGACCCGCGCTGGCAGGGGTTGGTGGCCCAGGTCTTGCGGTACAAAGCCCATGCGTGGGCGGACGCACTGCCTGCGCGGCACACGGACAAATCCCTGCTCCATCTGGCCAAGCCTGAGAATTGGGATCCGGTCCAGCCGGACAGCCATGTGCCGATGGAACCGTTCGGTTACAACTTCGATGACAAGAAGCTTGGTTTCTTGAACGAGTGCGTCTACGGTTGCAACCTGTTGTCCGAGGCGGCCCTGATGCAGTTTCACCCGCTCGGCGGAGACGGCATGCTCTACACCGAAGGGCCGGTGGCGATGGAGAAAGCGGGCGAGGACGGATGGACGGTCCGGACCCTCGGCCAGAACCGCTCCATGAAAGCGGGCGTCCAAGGTTCCGGCGCATGGCAGATCACCAACGCGGATCTGGCCGCACCGACCGCCGCCGTACGCAGCGGAGCGTGGACTTGGTTCACACTGTCGACGCAGACGACGTACTCCGTCCGCCTCGGCAAATGATCGGGCCGGGACAGGACAGGGGTCGTATCAGGACATCAGGTTGCGCTGAAAAAGTCGGGCGGCGTGCGGTTTAATCGCAGCCGCCCTTTTTCATTTTCGCTTCTTCGCCTTTAAGGGCGCGGGTGCCGCCCGCACGAGATGAAGCTCGTTCCTGTCCAGCAGTTCCCATGACACTTCTTCGCCGCCTTCGACTCCCAGCGCTGCCGCCAGCGGCATCGGGACGTACACGAAAAAGCGGACGTTCTGTCCCTTCGTGCGTATGGCTTGGATCTTCAGCGGGTAGGACGCCGCGCTTTCTTTCCTTACGGTCTCTTTTTTTGACATGGATGCTCCTTTTGGCTTGATGATATAGCCTATA
>JANYBJ010000005.1 GCA_025360845.1 bacterium | reverse complement strand
GAGCTCAAGAACGCCGCCGACGCTGAAGCCACGGTCTGGAGCGCGTACCAGCAACTCCAAACCTACAAGGCCGAGATCCCGTCCTTGCTCGGCTACAACGCCGTGCTCGTGGTCAGCGACGGCGTGACTGCCAGGATCGGCTCGCTCACAGCTAATCAGGAGTGGTTCAAGGTCTGGCGCACAGTTGACGGCGAGGGCGATGCCCCAAAGACCGCGCTGGAACTTGAAGTGCTCATACGCGGGGTGTTTGACCACAGGCGCTTTCTGGACCTGCTCCAGCACTTCACCGCATTCGAGGAGGACCCCGACACGGGCGCGGTCAACAAGATCATCGCCGGCTACCACCAGTTCCACGCCGTGAACGCCGCCGTGGAGGAGACGCTCAGGGCCTCGGGCATGGGCACCTGGGGCGAGTCCCATGACCCCAAGGACACCGATGGCCGCTACTGGGCCGGGCGCATGAACGACGGCGCAGAAGGCGACCGCAGGGCCGGAGTGGTCTGGCACACGCAGGGCTCGGGCAAGAGCCTGTCCATGCTCTTTTACGCCGGCCGCATCATCCGGCACCGGAACATGCAGAACCCGACCCTGATCGTGCTCACCGACCGCAACGACCTCGACGATCAGCTTTATGGCCAGTTCCAGCGCTGCCACGAGATCCTGAACCAGACGCCGGTCCAGGCCGAGGGCCGCGACCACCTCAGGGAACTGCTGAACCGCGCCAGCGGCGGCGTGGTGTTCACCACGATCCAGAAATTCCTGCCGGAGAAGGGCGAGCGCATGCCCGCGCTCAGCGACCGCAGGAACATCGTCGTGATCGCCGACGAAGCCCACCGCAGCCAGTACGACCTCATTGACGGGCTGGCCCGGCACATGCGCGACGCCCTGCCCGGAGCCACCTTCATCGGTTTCACCGGCACGCCCATCGAGAAGACCGATGCCAACACCCGCGCCGTGTTCGGCGACTATATCAGCGTCTACGACATCCAGCGTGCCGTCGCCGACAAGGCCACGGTTCCCATCTACTACGAGAGCAGGATAGCCAAGCTCGCCCTCAACGCCGCTGCCGTGCCGAAACTGGACGAGGAATTTGAGGAGATCACCGAGGGCGAGGAGCTGACGCGCAAGGAGAAGCTCAAGACCAAGTGGGCGGCGCTGGAAGCCCTTGTTGGCGATCCCAAGCGCATAGCACTCGTGGCGCAGGACATCGTCACCCATTTCGAGCGGCGCTGGGAGGCCATGGACGGCAAGGCCATGGTGGTCTGCATGAGCCGCAGGATCTGCGTGGACCTGTACGACGCCATCATCCGCTTGCGTCCGGACTGGGCCAGCGCCAAGGATGATGACGCCGATACCGAGAGCGGGAAGGCCTGCGTGGTCAAGGTCGTGATGACCGGCAGTGCCGATGACGGGCCGTCGTGGCAGCCGCACATCCGCAACAAGCTCAGGCGACGCAAGCTGGCGGTGCGGTTCAAGGACAGCAAGGACAGTTTCCGCATCGTGATCGTCAGGGATATGTGGCTGACCGGCTTCGACGCGCCCTGCCTGCACACCATGTATCTGGACAAGCCCATGCAGGGCCACGGCCTCATGCAGGCCATCGCCCGCGTCAACCGCGTGTTCAGAGACAAGCCCGGCGGGCTCGTGGTTGATTATCTGGGTCTCGCCGACCAGCTCAAGAAGGCACTGGCCGTTTACACCGAGAGCGGCGGCATGGGCGACCCCACCTACGACACGGCCAAAGCCATTGCCGCGATGCTGGAGAAGCACGAGGTCGCGTGCAACATGCTGCACGGCTTCAAGTGGGCGAAGTGGACCACGGGCACGGCCACGGAGCGGCTGCAGCTCATACCCGCTGGCCAAGAGCATATTCTGGCTCAGGCTGACGGCAAACAGCGCTTCATCAAGGTCGTGACGGAGTTGTCACGCGCCTTCGCATTGTGCGCGGCATCTGACGAGGCCTCTGAGATCCGCGACGACGTATCGTTCTTCCAGACCCTCCAGGCCGCGCTGAACAAGCAATCCTTGGGCAGCAGGAAGACGCCAGAGCAGTTGGACGCCGCCGTGAGGCAGCTCGTATCCAAGGCGATCGTCATCGAGGGCCAGGTGATCGATGTCTTCACCGCGGCCGGCATCGCCAAGCCCGACATCTCGATCCTGTCCGAGCAGTTTTTAACCGAGGTGCGCGGACTAAAGCACAAGAACGTGGCCGCCGAACTCCTGGAGAAGCTGCTGCGCGACGAACTCAGGGTCAGGTCCAGGCGCAACCTCGTGCAGTCCCAGCTCTTCAGCGAGCGGCTCAAGAAGGCGCTCAACGCCTACCACAACCGGGCCATATCGACGCTGGAGTTCATCGACGAGCTGATCCGCATGGCCAAGGACATGGACGCGGCCGGCAAGCGCGGGCACGACCTTGGCCTCAACGACGACGAGGTCGCGTTCTACGACGCGCTCGCCACCAACGGCACCGCGGTCAAGGTCATGGGCGACGACAAACTCAAGGTCATCGCGGTCAAGCTGCTGTCCACGGTGCGCAAGAGTGTGACGATCGACTGGAACCTGCGGGATAGTGCACGCGCCAAGATCCGGGTCATGGTCAGGCGCATACTCCGGGAATTCGGCTACCCGCCGGACCTGCAGGAAGAGGCGGTCAAGACCGTACTGGCCCAGGCCGAACTCGTTTGCGCGGATTGGGAAGGCTGATCTTTGAACTTATGGAGGAACACTCATGTTCACTTGGAAACCAATCTACATTGAGCTGGCCGAAAAGTTAATGCCCTACAGAAGTCGGCAGCATGAATTGCTTGAATTGTTACGCAGCATGAAGTCATCTGGGCTCAAGATAATTAGCTTGGATGACCAGAACCCTAAGAATACCGGGATGCCATTGGCAGAAATCGACCCCTTCACATTTTTCGCCTGTTTCAACTCTGTGCCAAGCACGACGGCATGCTGATCTCATCGATGCTTTAGAGTTGAATCCATTCCAGGTATAGCCCTCAATCTGTACTATGTTCCTTTTGACCACCACTACGCAAAAATGTCCAACAAAACGCCAGCCAGATAATGCAACACAACAAAACTAGACGGAAGACTGTCTCTTCCGATTCCCATATTGTCCGTAGTTGCATTAAACTTTCGGTTGTTAACTTTCTGTTTGGCACCTCTTTCAATGCTTTGGTCTGTAGCAGAATTGGTCCATATGAGGCTCTCGCCCATTCAATTTCAGTCGATCCCTCTATGCGTTTACCCCACCCACACGGCCTATGCAAATACCCAGGACAAAGAGCCCACCACAACAAGCCAAAGTTCAGTGCGGTTAAAATCACAACAATGATAAGTTTGCATGAGCAAACTCTTATAACTTTATTCGATTTCTCAGTCTTCATAAAATCTTTTCCAGTTTCCAACTTTCATTACGAGTTACCTCAAAGCGATCAATGAAAATTCGCTTTTTTCATACCATTGAAACTGACGAGTGGAACCTGAAAGCCCCTCGCTTATGCATCAATACTATCGGTGTTTTCATAGGCATGTAAACTCATGAATGAATTAACTGTACGGGCATAAGCCCAAAACCACCCGGTTTGGGAAACTTCGCATAGTCCCAGTTCTCGATCTCCCATCCGCCCTTCGTCACTTGAATTGTGAGGACTATTTAATCGCAACAACATGACGAACCACACAGATTGTCGACGATGCTGTTATCGGCAGAAAATTCTCATTTAAGGCACCGCTTTACAGGCAGTGTTCAGTAACAACTCCTCCGCATATTTGCGATTGGCCTCACATTCGGCCTCATAAGACACCCTCCCCGGAAAAGGCCAATACTCGTCCCCTTCACATGTCGCGCGGGAAAGATTTCCTAGCCGTTGGTGATACTCTTGGGTTGATAGTAAGAACAAAATGGCTCGCAAAGATAAGTTGTCCGAAAGCGAGTTGCTATTGGACGGGTACTCGGGATCAAGACATACCCAGAAAAACCAACCAATGTCGTACACGGCTTCATCGTGTGTGTTCAGACGGGAATAATACTCGTCAAACACATCCCACTGCTGAGGGTTTTTTAGCAGTGAGATGATCGCTGCCATCATCCGTTTACGTTCTTGGACATCCACCATTAGTCACCTCCGTCGCCGATCTCTCCCCCCAGAAAGTCTTCTGGAGACGTGCTCATCAAGTTCTCAAAGTCCCTTCGGGAATCCTGCCGGCAACACGCCGTCATGCAATAGCTTTCAATGCCAACCGCAATTACAGCACCTGCAGCAATTCCGCCGCGTGCCATTCGGAGGACCGTGCGCCCACCCTTTGCAAAACGCCTGACAGCATCAACCTTGCTTCGTAACCCTGGAATATTCTTCATGGAGCCGCTGGTCTTTGCCCACTCAGCAACTTGTTTCAAGGCTGACTTTACCGCCGACGGCATTCTTGAAGATCCAGACGCGGAGTTGAGGCGCTGGAATATCTTGTTTCCTAGAGACGTCAACCTCTCTGTCCCGCTGTTGATTGCCTTCTCGGTAATGGGTATTTCCATAATGCCTTCGGCCGAGACCACTAAAGCTTCAATAGCCGCGATAGCATTCAGCATCTGCTTCAAATGGTAGCTTGCGCAGTAGCCGGTACATTCCCACCATGAACTACTCAACCCTTGGAAGTCCACCCGATTGATAGGGTCGTTGAGCATAGCTGCATAAAGGAGCAGTCCCCCTTCTTCCTCAATCGGATCGCGGCTCATCCACCGTCCGATTTCCGGCGAGTAGAACCGGTAGCCGTAATAGTACAGCCCGTTTTCCTCGTCCAGATACTTGGTCGAAAACCAGAAATGCAGATCGTGGACAAGCGAACCTGTGGCAGCTAAGGTCTTGCCGAACGGGTCAAACTCCCGGTGCGCAATTACGTTACCGTTGGAATCCACATAGTCCGTGATGTTGCCAATGGCATCGAGGCATGGATAACAAACACTGCCATCGTCCTTAATGACGGCCAGCAACCCTCCGACACCGCCAGCGCCTTGCAGCGAGCCGGACAAATCCAGGCCCCAGACATAGCGCGTGATGTTGGTGACCGATGTTGCGGTATTGACGGTGACCTCCGCCGTCATGTTCCAACCGTCGTAAATGAAGATGCGCGTTTCGTTACCCGCAGACTTCCGTATGCGGCGGCTCTGGTGGTCGTAAGCGCTACACACAACGGTTGTCGAGTTGGACGCGCTGATCATGCGGTTCTCACCATCCCAAGAATAAGCCCACTCGCCGAAGGTCAGCATGTTCCCGTCCAGGTCATACGTGGGTACGGCAGACTGCCCGCCGCTTATGCCGGTGTATTGGTTGAGGCAGTTCGCCGTGTAGCTGTTGGTCACGCTGTTGAAGGCGGCGAACAACCGGTTGCCGATGGGGTCGTAGACAAAACCGTATGCGTTGGTGTACATGACCGCGCTTGTGACCTCTGACCTTGCATTATACCCGAAAGCGTTTGTGGCGGACAAGGACTGGCAAAGGTCGATCCGGTTCGTGACACGTCCCAACGCGTCATGTTGATACCGATAGCCGCTTATCAGCGTCGTGTTGAACAGGTTGCTCACCGCGGTGATCAGGCCCGGCCGGTGCGGGTCGCGCTGGATGATACGCCGCAGGGTGTTGCCGTTGCCCATTGCGGTCTCGCATCCGGTGATCATGCCGTCGGCGCGGCTGTAAACGGTCACGCCGCTACGTCCCGCCGCGTTCGTCCATGCGACCGATCCGATGCGGCTTTCATCATCGTAGCCGTAAACCAGCGTGAGGACATTCGTGTTGCTGTGAATGACGGAGAGCCCGACAGGACGTTGCCAGCCGTCCGCATAGCGCCGCAGGTTCCAAGGTTCGCCATCGATAACGGCGGACTCGTTGGTGAGTGTTCCGAGAACGTTGAAAGCGTATCCGTAATCGGCAAGCCCGTTGCCGGCTTGCGAGAGCCGTTCATCGGCATCGTAGGCGAACGTGACCGCCGGGGTGGAGAGGGCTGACGAATAGCGGTTGCTGACCATGTGCCCGAAGCCGTCATAGTAATAACGTGTCCACTCGCCGCGCGCCCATGTTCTCTGAGCCAGCCGCCCTTCCGCAGTGTACCCGTAGGCCACTGAAGAGCCGTCCGCATAGACCTTGTTGGTGAGCAACCCGGTCACGCCGTCAAAGATCCATTGCGTGGTGTCGCCGCCGGTGTTCCCGTCGCGGTACGTGGTGAGGGCGGTTTGCCGTCCTGCCGTGTCAAAGCCGTAGTCCGCCGGATAGGTCGCGCCGGAAAGCGAGAGCGTCTGGCCGAGGCTGTCATACGCGGTATGCGTTGCGTTGCCCGCCACGTCAGTCCTGTCGGTTGCGCGGCCCTGGTTGTCGTACACGGACGATCCGACCGTGACCAGATCGCCATACGCCGCACGGTTTGTAACGCCGTTGCCCCAGGCGTCATATTCCACTGTCCCCGCCGCGCGGACAAACGTCCCGTCCGGCGTGGTCTCGGCCTGCGACACGGCGCGGGCGAAACCGTCATAGCCATAGGTCACGCGGTTTGCGACTGATCGCGTTTCCACGGGATGCCCGTAGAGGCTTTGCCGCACATCCGGCGTCGCCACACCTTCTGTCCGGGTTGTGGAAGTCGTGATAAGTGTGCCCGTGTCGAACGCGGTCACGTTTGTTGTGCTTTGCCCGTTGGCCGCTAAGGTGACGCTGCGGCTCAACAGTTGCGGCGTGAGTCCGGTGAGTTGCTCTCGAACGGAGCTCACGGCATTTGTCCCGCCGCCACGAACCGAAGACCGGAAGGTCTCGCGCCACCAGTCGCCGTTATCCTGGACGTAGACTAACCGGCTGTCGGTCACGGTGTCGGCTGCTGAAAGTTCGCCGTCTGCGTCGAGATCCCAGACCTCGCATTGCTGTGTGCCCAGTTCATCATACACATACAGCGTGTCGGGCGAGCCGGTGCGGGAGACGCGCACAAGTCGCCCGTTTTCGTAAACGTTCGATGTGACATTTAGCGGCGTGGTCACACTGATCTCGCGTCCGAGGAGATCGTAGACCGTTACAGAGGTGTCAACTGCCGCAGGCATGTCAGACGCCTCTTTCGTCACAGTCTCGACGCGGCAGCCGTTTTCGTTGTAGGAGGCGGAGCGAGTCTCGCTTGTCCACTTGCCGTCCCAATATTTCTCCTCGATAACCGCGCCGCCCCATATCTGGACGGTGCGGTTCGTGACGCCCGCCGAAACGGTCTCCTCGATCTCGCAGCCGATCCCGCAAGAGCGGCGGCTGACGGTCTGCACGCCGAGCGGGTCGGTCGTGACCGTATAGTTGTCCGTGCCGTAAGGGTAATCCGTGCGTGTGGAGAGCGGCGCATAGGCGGTGTCGCGGGAACCGTTGTGCCAAACGCATCTGACACTGTTGGTCTCGCGCCCGAGAGCGTCCGTGAAGGTTTCAGTGACGGGATAATGTCCGCCGGAACCTGGCAGCAAGGCGAGGGACGTTTCCGCCACGGCGGACTCATGGTCTTTGCCGGGCTCCGAGATGAAATCGCGGCGCGCGCCGTCTCGGCCGATCTTGGCCTGGAGACGGCAGCAGTCCCAGACGTTGGTCTCGGCCGTGCCGTCGGAATAGGCCGCCGTGAGCAACCGGCCCGCGCTGTCGTAAGAACGCGTTTCCGCGCTGAGGACAACGCCGCCCGCGACTCCCGTGTACAGCCGCGTCACACGGCTGATAGTGCGCCCGAACACGTTGTCGAGCGTCTCGATCTCGTATGTGCTCACGTTTGCGATGCCGTCGGGCAGGGCGAGGGTGCCGCGCTTCGCCGTGACCGTGAGCGTGTTCGCGCCGGGCTCGTAATCCCATGTCAGCAGCGTGCCGTCCCCGCGCTCTTCGCGCAGGGGGCGTCCGCGCAGCAGCACGGCCACGGTGTCGTCATCGTCGGCGACGGCGACCGTCAGCGACCGCAGGTTGGCCGCGTCGTCGGGGCCGGCCGTCTGCGAAACCGCGCGGATGACGCGTTGCGTGACGGTCGGATAATCGTTGTCGACGCCGCGCGTGTAGACGCGCCATTCCCGGGAGACGAGGCACGGCACGCCGCCGCGCACGGCGTAGCGGGCGGTTTCGCGTGGCTTGCGTGAATCGTTCAGTTCGTCGCCATCGCCCTGCGCGGGCGTATAGGATGTGACGGTCACGAGCCCGGTAAGCGGGCCGTATGAGGCTGCGGGCGAAAACGCGAAAGGCGCGGCGTCGCCTGCGAAGGAAGGCTGGCCCGAGCCGTCCAGAGGTTCGACGCGCAGCGTCTCTCTGCCGCGCGCGTCATGAGCCCGGTATTCCCAATCGCCGCTTTCGTTGCAGCGGAACTTCGGGCAGCCGTTAAGCAGCGGGTTTAGGCTGTCGGTCCAGTACGTCATTTGAGTGTAGCGCCATTGCCACGCAAGACCGTCCCATTCGCCACGCTGGGTTTCGCGCACGACGGCGGCAGGACCCGCACCGACAAGCGTGCTCGAAGTTTGGTTTCCGGAAAGCGTCAACGTCGGGGAAACCGAGAGGTCGGTAAACGTGTGCTCGAAACCGTTCGTCGCGTTGCC
>JANYBJ010000298.1 GCA_025360845.1 bacterium | reverse complement strand
CAACTGACCAGCGCGGGCTCGTTTGAATTTTGGGATAGTGCCGGCAACCGTTATACGGGATCGGGCGATGCCGATATCACGAACGCCAATGTCAAATCGGGTGTTTTGTTTGAGAACTTGAGTATTACTGCCTACATTCCGCACTTTGAACGTGTAATTTTCCGCGCGTAACCAGCCGATTTTTCAAAGATTCACTTCTTCGAGCGCTCCATCCATGGAGCGTTTTTTTGCGCCTCTGCGACAAGGCGATCAATTTGCCGCTGAAGCTGGCGATAATTTTTGATGCGACGCTCGCATTCTTTCGCTTCCTCCTTGGTGATCGTTTTCGTTGTCCGCTTGCCATCAATGAAGCCAGTCCACCTGTAGTACGGACCGTGGAGTTTCGGAGGATGGTCCCTACAAGAGCATCTTGGTGTGCCGCATGTGGCGAAGGCCGAGCTGACACTTCCCGAAAGAATTGGTTCAACAATCCGAATTGTCTTCACGGTAATTTTCTCCTTGACAAACCTAATGTATTAATACATTAGGTATTTATATGATGCAAGTAAAAAATCTGGACTTAAAAAAGTTGCGAACTGAGGCGATCCCTGTCATCGACCATGTGGCGAATCAATTCGGCTTGCACAAGATTCTCGAGGAGGTCCTGGGGAAAGGGCGTCATATCGCCGCTCTGGAGATTCTCGTCAAGAATGTAATGATGACCAGAACCGCGCTCTATCGCATAGAAGAGTGGGCCTCATCCTTCGATCCGCTGCTTGTGTCGGGTGGTCAGGTCAATGATGATCTCCTGGCCAGAGCGCTTGACCGACTCTATGCTGCCGACCGGGCGTCGCTGCAAACGCGCTGTGTGCTCGCAGCCGTGAAAGCCTTCGGAGTCGACACATCAACCATTCATAATGATTCGACGTCGGTGAGCCTTGACGGGACCTATGCCGCCCAGAACCTGAAAGCCGTCCAGCTGAAGCGTGGACACAGCAAGGATCACAGACCGGATCTCAAGCAACTTGTTTACAGCCTCTCGATAGCCGCTGATGAGGCGATCCCCGTGCATTTCAAGGTTTACGACGGAAACAGGACCGACGATACGACCCATCAGGAAACATGGCTCACCCTGCGAGGCCTGCTCGGCAAGTCGGATTTCCTCTATGTGGCTGACTGCAAATTATGCACCGAAGAAAACATGACCGCCATCGATCGCAATCAGGGGCGATTCATTACAATAGTCCCGCAGAGCCGCAAAGAGACGAAAGTCTTTGCAGATGCGGTACTCAAGTCCGAGGTCCGATGGCAACCATTATGGCGCAAACGATCCCGTCGGGACAGTGATGGTGATGACTGTTTTGAGATCGCCGTGGGACTTTGGCAGCTCCGTGAGGGATATGCAATCCACTGGTACCGCTCAACGGAAAAGATGCGAAGGGACGCGGAAAATCGTGACGAACGAATCAACGAAACAATGGAGAAGCTCTCTGCGCTTTCTGCTCCAGGGCGACGCGGACCAAAATCCGAAAAGGCATTGCTGAAGGCAGCCCAACAGATCGTCCACAAGTACGGTGCCGACAACTGGATCGTCCCTGCCGTCACCATCGAAGAGATTGAAACATATCGCCAGCTGAAACGCGGACGGGCAAGCAGTAACGTGACGTATCGCAAAGTCGTGAAGAAGCGCGCTCTCCTAACGTGGGCAATAGATGAAGCCGCGATTGCAGGGTCGAAGTCCACGGACGGTATCTTCCCACTCACGACAAACACAGACCTGCCGCCACTCGATGTACTCCAGCACTACAAATATCAGCCGCGCATCGAGAAGCGCTTTGCCTTTCTCAAATCGGTGACCGCTGTGGCACCCGTATTCCTCAAGAAGAACCAGCGAATAGAAGCGTTGATGTTTGTATACTTTCTGGCGACGTTACTCGCCGCCCTCGTCGAACGAGCACTTCGGCGCGCAATGGCTGCGGCCAACGTCAAAGCCATTCACACACTTCCTGAAGAACGTCCGACGAGTACTCCGACGTGGGAACAGGTCACGCGGCTCTTTTCCAACTTGGCCCGCTACGAACTGAGAGACGGAAAACAGATTGTCAGGGTATTTGCCGATCCGACCAGCTTGCCCCAACAACAGGTGCTTTTGCTCCTCGGAATTTCCGATGCGGTTTTCAAATAACGATCGGCCGTGCGACGGAAAATTACATTTTCAAAGTGCGGAATGTAGGCTAGAGGGCCGGATGCTTCATTTTGATTGCATCAATCCAAGTGCGTCCTCGGGTCGCTGGAATCCCCTGGCAAATCTGACTTTGGGCTGCAGACTCAATGGCTTGATCTGAATTTCCAGCCAAAAATGACCTGATCAACGCCAGGGAGCATTCGCGCATTTCGAAATACAGGGCGTGCCCGGCGTACTTGTTGACATAAAGGATTGAGCCAGGAATCAAAAT
>JANYBJ010000164.1 GCA_025360845.1 bacterium | reverse complement strand
TGGATCACCTGCGCCATCCTCTCGATATCACCAACAATGCGTTCACACGCGGCCTTCCAGAACACGGCCCGGACCTCTTCGCGGGCGGCCGGGTCGCCCGTCTGCACCCAGGCGGCCCCCGCGTGCTGGATGCAGTAGTCCCGCCACACGCCGTCGTGGCCGGGGTCGCGCCACATGGCGGCCAGCCGCCACGGCAGCGCGGCAGGGAAACGGGACTGCCCGCGAAGCGTGTTGGCCACGTCGTTCTTCAGGGCGTTGAGCTTCTCCGGGGGAAGCGCGTCGGCCGCGTCGCGCCTGTCGAGGAAGGCCAGGAGCGCCTCCACGTCGGCGTCGGGCAGCGCCTTGCCCAGACGCGACAGGGCGGCGAGACGCGCATCCAGCGACGTCCCCGCCGCATCGGTGACGGCCGCCACATCCCCGGACGTCGGGACCGCGGGAGGCCGCCCGCCTGAAAACGGCCGGCCGCTCAGCGCGGAGGGCGGCAGGGCGCGGACAACGGTACCGGTCGCCGCAGGAAAAACAGGCGTGTCCGGTGCCGGGCTGACCCCCGGGCCTGCCCCGCCCTCTCCCGCGCGGCGGTTGTTGAGCAGAAAAACGGCGAGAAGAGCCGCCGCGACAAAGCATAAAATGAGGAGTGTGCGTTTCTTATTCATACCGGGCCGGGAATTGGAAAACGTAAAACCGTTTTGATTCTGAGCGTATCGTATGCGATAATCCGCCACATGAAAAGCATATTCACGCTCTGCCTCGCGATCCTCGCGCTGCCGCCCTGCAGGGCGGTTTCGGGAGAGGCGGCGGGGCGTGCCGAGCTTGCCGGGCCTGACACGAAGGGCCTGGGCGTTTTCCGCGACAGCGAGAGCCCTTCCGCCGTTTTTACGCTCCTCAACGCGGGCGGCGGGCCGCTGAAGATCACCGGGATACGGAAGACGTGCGGCTGCGCCGGGGCCGAGGCCGACAGGGACATGCTCGATCCCGGCGCGGCGGCGGAGGTCCGCGTGACCGTCGCGCCCTACACGCTGGAGGGGGCCTTCTCCAAAAGCGTGTTCGTGCTGACCGACGCCGCAGGCTCGCAGCCGCTGAGGCTGACCGTCACGGGCGAGTGCGTGCCGCTCTTTTCCGTGAGGCCGTCGAAAAGCGTGGACGCGGGCAGACTGCCCAGCGGCGCGGGCTGGGAGGGCGCGTTCGAACTGGAGGCGTCCGCCCCGGCCGCGCTGGGCGTGCCGGCCGTCACGTCGGGCTGTCCAGCCACCGTCTCCGTGGAGCAGCAGCCCGCGGCGGCGGGAGACCGCCCGCGCTGGAAGGTCCCCGTGAAACTCATCCCTCCCGCCAACGGCAGCTTCAGGTGCCGGATCTCCATCCCGGTCCTCTCGCCGACGAACCGCCCCCCGCTCTCACTCGAAGTCGCCGGCAGGACCGGCGCGGAACTGTTCGCCGTGCCTTCGGCCCTGTCCGTCCCCGTTTCGGAAGAGGCTGTTGTCCGCACGCTGCGGATCAGGCTCTCGGGGACGCGCAGCCGGAAACTCGACCCGGCCCAGCTCCGCGTAACCCCCGAAACGGAAGGTCTGGGCATCCACTCCGAAACCGAGCCCGGCGGCGGGCTTGCGGTCACCCTCTCGGTCTCCCCGGGCCTTGCCAAGCGCATCGCGGGCAGCGGCCCTCTCGAATTCAAACTGTCCGTTCCCGATGCGGCACCTGCCACAGTCGTGTTGCAGCCGCCCGATGCGTCTTTTAAATGATCACAGGGACTGGCAGGGATAAGTTTCCATTGATGGGTGGACCAAGGGGGGTTCTCCCGCATGCACTTCTCGCAGCGATAGCGGTTCAAGCTTTCAGGGGACCCGTCGCGAGACGCTATCGCGGCGAGCGACGGGCTGAAAGGCCGCGCCATCGATGGCGCGGCGGGATTTTGGGCATAAAGAGAGGGCGAACACATAGGTTCGCCCGTACGGGATTCAGCCGAGAAGCTCGCCCATCCGCTTAGGCGTGAAATAGAGATCCAACTCGGCGCCGTTCTCCAGCAGTTCGGGGATGCTGATATAGCCGAGTTCGCGGCCCATGCCGAGGTCCGCGATTCCGAAGGCCTGCACCTGGCCCGCGTGGTCGGGGTCGGCGTCTTTCTCCACGATCCACCAGTCGCAACCGCCGATGAAGTAATGCAGGTGCGCAACGGCCGCGCGGCCTTGGGCGGTGCTCTCGTAGGTCTTGGGCATGGCCTGCCATGTGGCGTGAATGCGGTCGATGATCTCAATGAAGTGGTCGCCTTCCTCGCCCATCATGGCGTCGGTGATGACCTCGTACTGTTCGGGGGTGGTCAACAGTTTGAGGGTGTCGAGTTCATGGGGTTTCTCGGGTTGCGTGTAGCGTTTGCGTTTCATGGTTGCCTTTCTGCCCGCGTACGATGCCCGCGGGCGGGCGCGGTGTTTACTCCTGAACGGCCTTGTCGAGTTGGTCGCCGACTTTTCCAAGCAGGTGCTTGGCGATGCTGACCGCCTCCAGCGTCTGGGTGCGGTTGGGGTGGCGCATGTGGGCGATTGACAGGACGGTCTCAAGCTGGCGCATGAGGGCCTGCCAAGTCTGATGGAATTCGGCCTGCGTGCCGAGTGTGGTTAGCATGGTGTTCATGGTTGCCTTTCTGCCCGCGCACGATGCCCACGGGCGGGCGCGGTGTTCAATCGTACGGGTGGAAAGAGGCGTCGCCGAAAACAAGGCCCGTGCCGAAGCCGAGGGCTTCTGAACAGGCGCGGATGGTGTTTCCGCTGGTGATGACGTTGTCGATGATGAAGGTGCGGCGGCAGGGTATGGGCTTGCCGTCCCTGCGGGCGATGTGGTGCTCGGCCACGCTCACGGGTGCGCCCTTGGTGCGGTGGCGGTCGCATGCGCTCGGCGCGGTCTCGGTGCGGATCAGGATGTCGAGCACGTCGGCCCCGCCTTTGACGTGGGCGGCGATGGCCTTCGCAAGGCGGCGGTTGGCGGATGTGTCGCCGGTGTGGTCGGGGGCGGGTATGAGGTGGCAAGGCCCCCACACCAGCGCGGCCATTTCGGCGGCGGCGATCTGCAAAGCGGCCTCGGGGCAGGCCGGATCTTTGAGCATGTAGGACAAGCCCCGCGTCTCGCGCTCGAACTGATTGAGCGGGCGCGTGCGGGGTGACACGTAGCGGCGTGCGGCGCGTGTGGTGCGGTATGGGTTGAACGTGGTATTCATTGCGGTTCTCCTTTCGTGTGGTGTGACAAAACGTCTGCTCTGACTGAGCCGGAATCCTCTCCAGCGGCACCCGCCGCCGTGGACGCCGGACTCAAACCGGAACTGCCCTGCAATCTGAAAAGTGGCTGATCCATAACGCTGCCCTTCCTTTCGCCATCATCCTCGCCTGTGGTGTCTGCGATGATGGCGAACAGGGAGGGCAAGGGCGTTATAAGACACGGGATTGCAGACAGGACGGTGAGGGCGCGGACGGAACCTGGGGAACACGGAAGCGGCCGGTCAGGAGGAACGGATGACCGGACGCCTGCCACGTAGCCGCACCGTCGGCAACGGGCATGACAAAGGCGGTATCCCGCCGCCGCGAGTAGCCGAAGCGTTGGCGTGACCGTGTGCAACGGCGCGGCGTCGGTTCCGGACGGGGCATGAGTGGCGGCAACGGCGGTGTATCGTGCCGGCCTTGGGC
>JANYBJ010000140.1 GCA_025360845.1 bacterium | reverse complement strand
TCAAGGACTACAAACTGGTGGCCGACTCGCTGAACGACCCTGTAGCCGACAGCCGCCTGGCCGGAACCCTCCTGCTGGAAGAGATCGCCTCGCTGAAAGGGTTGTCACAAACCGCCCCCGACTTCTTCCGCTGCCTCTATTTGCTGCTTGGAAACGAAGCCGATGCCGACCCCCGCCTTACCGCGGGTATGCGCATGGTTTTTGCGGCAGCGGCCGACTGCACCCCCCAAACCGACGCCGACGAGTGCCTCCAGCGCATTTCCAACGTCGTCGGAACTCTGGCATGCAGCACGTGTGCCCGTGGACTGACAAGAGACGACCTTGCAAGCGGACAGCCCCGTAGGGCTCTCGCTTATGTCCTGACGTGGCTCCGCGTGGCGGGCGTTGACTCTGTGCTCCCGCCCTGGGTCCGCCTGAACAACCGGCATGTGGCCCCTCTCCTGTCGCGCCTACGCGATGTGCCGTGCGATGATCCGTCTTGTGACTACTGCCGACTGACGCACAATCCCGAAGAGCAACTGAAACGGTTCTTCGGCTTCGACGCGTTCCGCCCGACCCCTCCGGACGTGAACGGCCGCAGCCTCCAGCGCGCGATCGTCGCTGCCGGCCTGCGCAATGAATCTCTGCTGGCCATCATGCCGACCGGAGGCGGCAAGTCGCTCTGTTTCCAGCTTCCCGCGCTGGTCCGCAATTTCCGCAGGGGACAACTGACCATTATCGTGTCACCGCTTCAAGCCCTGATGAAAGACCAGGTGGACGGACTGGTCCGCCGTTCGGGCGTCCATAACGCGGCGGCGCTGTATGGCATGCTAACCACACCGGAACGGGGAGAGGTGCTGCGCGGTATCAGTTCCGGGAGCATCGCGCTCCTCTATGTCTCTCCCGAACAATTGAGAAGCACGGCCTTCAAGAAAGCGGCTCTGCAACGGGAAATCGGCTGCTGGGTCTTGGACGAGGCCCACTGCCTGTCGAAATGGGGTCACGACTTCCGCCCGGACTACCTGTATGTCGGGCGCTTCATCAAGGAGTTGGCCGTCAAGCAGGGCGGTACCGCACCTGCCATAGCCTGTTTCACCGCGACGGCCAAACGGGATGTGATCGAAGAGATCGTCGAGTATTTCAGAAGCGAGACAGGAACCGAACTTTTCCGCTACGAAGGTGGCGTCGAGCGGGATAACCTGACGTTCACCGTGCAGACAGTCGGCATTCACTCGAAGTTGCCGCGTATCCACGACCTGCTGACCGAAGGGCTTGCCCCCGACGGCCCCGGCAGCGCAGTGGTCTTCCGGGCCACGCGCCACGCGGCGGAAGAGACCGCGGAATTCCTTGTGGGACACGGCTGGTCCGCGGCGTGCTTTCACGCGGGACTGCCGGTGACGGAAAAGAAACGCATTCAGAATGCCTTTCTTGCCAGCGAAATCCGCGTCATCTGCGCCACAAATGCGTTCGGCATGGGAATCGACAAGGATGACGTACGCCTGGTGATCCACGGCGATACTCCCGGCTCGCTCGAAAACTACCTTCAGGAAGCCGGACGTGCAGGACGCGATCGAAACCCCGCCGACTGCGTGTTGCTGTACGATGACAAGGACTCCGAACAACAGTTCCGGATGGGCGCGAACTCCGAACTGAGCAGGCGCGACGTAGCTCAGATTCTGCGCGGACTGCGCAAGGCCGCACGCTCGGTGAAGTCGGACGAGGTTATCATCACGACCGGCGAGCTGCTGCGCGACGAGGATGTCGAGACAGACTTCGATTCGCAGGACAACGGTGCCGACACAAAAGTTCGGGCCGCGATCTCATGGCTTGAACGGGCGGGGTTCGTCGAGCGCAACGAAAACCGGACAAACGTCATACAGGCCCGGCTGCTCGTCAAGAGCATCGAGGAAGCCCAAGCGAAGCTCGGTACACTGAATCTCTCGGAACGGGAAATCGGTCTCCGGCTGGCGATCATACGCGAGATGATGAACGCTTCCGAAACGGACACCCTGTCGGTAGATGCGATCGCCTTGCTGCCCGAATTTCAATCCTATCTGATGGAGTCCCGCCAGGGCGAAGACGTTGGCCAAGTCCGCGAAAGCCGCAGTCCTGAGTACCTGAGCGCGAAGATCCTGAAAGTGCTCGACGCTATGACGGGTGTCGGTGTGCTGCAGAAAGACACCCTTCTCACTGCCTTCATCCGCTACAAAGTCGCTGACCATTCATCGAAACGTCTTGAGCGCGTGCTTCGCACGGACCGGGAGTTCCTCAAGCTCCTGTCCGAAGAGGCACCCGACCCGGAGGGTTGGCTGCCCCTGAATCTCAGGCTCATCAATGACGCGCTGAAATCGCGCGATATAGAGAGTTCGCCCGAAATGCTCCGCCAACTCCTGCGCAGTTTGAGCGAAGACGGGCGCGGATTCGGCGGACAAAACGGGAGTGTCGAGAGCCGCAGCGTGGGACGTGACGTTTATCGCGTGCGCGTGCGCCGCTCGTGGCAGCAAATCGAAGAACTGGCCGAACGCAGACGGAATGTCTCCAGCCAGATCCTCAACACCCTTCTGGAGAAAGTACCAAAGGAAACCCCGCCCAAGGCGGACCTGCTGATCGACTTCGCCTTTGAGACGCTGCGCTCAGCGTTGGAGCAGGATCTGACCTTGCGCTCCGATATCCGCGACATGCAGGCGGCGATCGAGCGTGGCCTGATGTTCCTCCACGAGCAGAACGTGATAATCCTGCAGAAAGGGCTCGCGATCTTTCGGTCAGCCATGACAATCCGCGTGCTGCCCGAGGCAGGGGGCCAGCGCTACACCAACGAGCATTACGAGGCGCTGCAGCACCACTACCGCGAATGCGTTTTTCAAGTTCACGTCATGAACGAATACGCGCGTAACGGCATAGAGAAAATCCAGGCCGCGCTGGAACTCGTCGTCGCCTATTTCACCATGGAAAAAGAGGCCTTCATCAGCCGCTTCTTCGGCGACAGCCGGGATCTTCTGGAGCGGGCCACCACCGCCAAGTCTTACCGCGCCATCGTTGATTCACTGGGGAACCGCGACCAGATCCGTATCGTCACGCAGCCGACGAACAAGAACCTGCTGATCCTCGCGGGACCGGGCTCCGGCAAAACGCGGACCGTGGTGCATCGCTGCGCGTACCTGCTGCGCGTCAAGCGGGTGCGCCCCCGCGCGATCCTGATCTGCTGTTTCAACCACAAGGCCGCGCTCGAACTCCGCCACCGCCTGGCGGATCTCGCGGGAAAAGACGCCATTGGCGTGACCGTCCAAACCTATCACGGGCTCGCCCTGCGCATCCTCGGCCTATCCTGCCGCGGAGTGACGGAACGGGAAGGGACCGCACCGGATTTTGACAAGCTCATCGCCGATGCCGTCAACGTGTTGCGAGGCCAAACGGATATCCCCGGCGTCGAGCCAGATGACGTGCGGGACAGGTTGCTAGCCGGCTTCGAGCACATCCTGGTGGACGAGTATCAGGACATCGACGAGCCGCAATACGAAATGATCAGCGCCATCGCAGGCCGCACACTGAACGATGGTGACCGTAAGTTGTCTATTCTCGCGGTCGGTGATGACGACCAGAGCATTTACAGCTTCAGAGGCGCAAACGTCACGTTCATCAAACGTTTTCAAACCGACTACGAAGCGGATGTGGCCTATCTGGTCGAGAACTACCGTTCGACCCGCACCATCATCGAGGCCTCCAACCGTCTGATCGCGCACAACCGCGACCGCATGAAGACCGACAAGCCCATCCGGATCGACCGTGGGCGGACCTTGCAGCCGACCGGCGGCGGTTTCGGCGACAGGGACGAGCTGACGCGTGGCCGCGTTGCGGTGATCGAGGTGTCCGATGCGTTCGGCCAAGCGGCAGCCGTTGTCCGGGAACTCTTACGGTTGCGCTCCCTGGGGGTGACCGACTGGTCGCGTATGGCCGTGCTCTCCAGGACGCGACGTGATCTGGCACTTGTGCGTTCAGCGGCCGAGGTAAACGGCATTCCCGTGGCTTGGCCTTTGGAACGTGACAAGATCCCCCCGCTGCACCGTATCCGCGAACTCAGGGTCGTACTGGATACGCTGTCGCAGGAAAGGGGCGGCACCGTACGTGCGACCGATCTGATCGAGCGTTTTTGTCCCGACACCGTTTCGCAGCGTGAAAGTCAATGGGCCAGACTGTGCCGGAACCTGTTGACCGCATGGCGGGAAGAGACCGCAGATGAACCGACCCCTGTCGGCTCATGCGTGGAATTCCTGTACGAATCACTTGCTCAACGGCGCCGCGATGAACAGTTCGGAGAAGGGGTGATTCTGAATACCGTCCACGGGGCAAAGGGCACGGAGTATCCCCATGTGCTCGTGTGCGGCGACTGGTCCGGCGCCAGAAACGGCACACTGGAGGAAGAGCGCCGGGTCCTTTACGTCGCGCTAACGCGTGCGCGGGACACGCTGTCCGTCTTCAACCGCATGGACCGCCGCAACCCGTTCCTTGCGGACTTCACCGGGGCGTGTTTCGCCCACCGCCGTGAAACGCTTGCCGAAGTTTCAGGAGATGGGGTTGAGCGCGATTACACCCTGCTTGGGCTCGACGACCTGTTCCTCGACTATGCTGGGCAACGTCCACTTAACCACCCAGTCCAATCGGACTTATCGAAGCTCCAATGCGGGGACCTCTTGCGTGTCGAATCCCAAGACAACCGCATTTCTCTGATCACGGAGCAGGGCGCCCCCGTCGCGCGATTATCCTCCGCCGCCTATCAGAAATGGGCTTCGCGCGTTAACGCCATAGAGCAAGTCCGTGTGGTATGTCTGTTAACCCGTCTCGCTACGGACTGCAAAGACCCCGTTTACCAGCCTCTTCTGAAAGTCCCCGCCTGGCAGATCCCAATCTGCGAGTTCGTTGTCCGCAAAGTAAGTGGAATAACTTTGACAGCCTAACCGTGTCTTAGCGCCGTGCTATAACGCAGGCATGAACACACAAATCGTGAAGAAGGACATCCACCCGAAGCAACCCCAAGCCAGGAGCCGTATCATGCAACCCGACACAGACCTCGAGAAGCTCGCCGTCCTGATCGTCGTGAACTGCTTCCGGAACACGGTCCTTGAGCAGTACCACTGCGAGTGGCCGCAGTTCACCGACGAGAAGATGAAGGCGCTCATGAAGGAAGCCGTTGACCGGACCTACACCGCCCTGTGCGGTCTCCTGAAACCTGACTCGGCCGCCGACAGCGCCGCCCTGCAAGACTCCCTGGCCTGGCACACACCGGCCGGATACAAGAAATGGGACCGCCCGCGCTTCGACCAGCGGATGCTCAACGATATGGACCTCGCTAGGACGCTGAAAGGCAAACTCCCCGGCTCCGAACAATACGTCCGCTTCCCCAGTTGGGACGACCCTGCGTCATGACAACCTTCAACGCTTATTTTCCACAAAAACCATGAGCCTCAAAAGTAAAACCTGCACAGGGAACAAGACCGGCAAGCCGCTCACCGAGTACTGCACCGAGAGCGAGGCGATCGAGGCCGCGAAATACGCCAGCGCCGAATACAAGCGGCACCTCACGCCGTACCTCTGCCAAGTCTGCGGAAAATGGCACCTGTCTCCCGCCAACCGGCAAACGCCGTCCAAGAAATGCGCCTTCTGCGCCGGGAGCGACGGCCAGCCGAAAGACGCCTACGGCTCCGAGCAGGACGCCAAGCGCCGGGCCTCCATCATCCGCAAAGAAAGCCATGTCTCGCTCCGCGTCTACCCCTGCCAATACGGCAACGGCTGGCATCTGACGAAAGCATAACCATCCCAACCGTTCAGTGAATTCATCGCGCTTGACGTATTGGAATCAAATCCTATAATGTTGTTAACTTGTTTAGAGGTTTTGGTTTTATGAAACGACGTTCCTCCATCGATGCCCTCTTCGCCAAACGCAGCATGGCGCGTTCGCGTGACTTCGTGCGGGCCGGAATAGGACGCACCCGGCTCCGCCGCGCCGTGCTTGACGGCAGCCTCCAGCGCCTGTCACGTGGTGTCTACGCACGGGCCGGCCAGCCGCCGGGCGACCACTGGAGCCTGCGGGAAGTCGCCGTGCGGGCACCCGGTGCAGTCGTGTGCCTGCTTTCCGCCCTCGCCTTCCACGGCGTCACCACCCAGCAGCCCCACGAAGTCTGGATCGCCCTCGAAGGCACCGCCTGGGCACCGCGTGCCGGCAACCTGCGCCTGCGCGTGCTGCGTTTCTCCGGCAAGGCGTTCAGCCTCGGCATCGAAACCCACCAGGTGGAGGGCGTACCGATCCGTGTCTACGGCCTCGCACGCACCGTGGCCGACTGCTTCCGGATGCGCAACAAGATCGGGCTCGATGTGGCCATGGAAGCCCTGCGCGAGACGCTGCGCAGCCGCAAAGTCACGCGCGACCAGATTCTCAAGATGGCGCGCGAGCTCCGCGTGGAACGCGTGATCCTGCCGTACATGGAAATGGAGGCCGGCGCATGAAAGACCGGAACATCCCCCACTCTGTCGCCGCCCGACTGCTTCAGCTCTCACGCGACGGCGGCGAAAGTTACGAGTACATCATGCTCCGTTACGGCGCCGAGCGCCTCCTGTACCGGCTTAGCCAGTCGGACGCAGCCGACCGTTTTCTGCTCAAAGGCGCGAGTCTCTTCCTCGTCTGGAACGGGCACAATTACCGTCCCACCCGGGACATCGACCTTCTCGGCTATGGCTCTCCCGATCCTTCCGAGCTGGAGACCCTGTTCCGCACCCTCTGCCAAGAGGACCGGTCGCACGAGGACGGACTGGTCTTCCTGCCGGACTCCGTCAGGACCGAGCGCATCAAAGAGGAGCAGGATTACGAGGGCGTGCGCATCCGCCTGCGGGCAATGCTGCAGAACGCGCGGATCGACTTGCAGATCGACATCGGCTTCGGCGACCTCGTCGTGCCTC
>JANYBJ010000086.1 GCA_025360845.1 bacterium | reverse complement strand
GCCGTGGGCGCCCTTCTCGACGAGCTGACCCAAGCCGCTTTCCGCCACCCTGAAACAGGCGCGCGGATGATCTACGAACTGGCCTGAACCTGAGCAAAATGTGCAATCTCATTTTCCGTCGAGATCAGGAAGTCTGAGGTTAAGGCCAAAATCGTACCTGAAGACACGCTGATCATTTTCGATGAGATTCAATCGGCTGAACGGGCGATCACCTCGCTGAAGTACTTTTGTGAGAAGGCGCCTCAGTATCATCTTGCGGCCGCCGGTTCGCTTCTCGGAGTAGCCCTTCACGGACAGGTCTCCTTCCCGGTTGGCAAGGTTGATTTACTTGACTTGGAGCCGTTGTCATTTGCGGAGTATCTGAGTGCCGTTGGCGACGGTGAACTGGCGGACCTGTTGGTCGCACGCGATTGGACCGCGGCCGGGCACTTCAAAAGCCGACTGGTCGAGCACCTGAAGCATTACCTTTTTATCGGAGGGATGCCCAAGGCGGTTTCCTCTTATGTCCAAAGCCGCGACCTGGAGGCTGTCCGTCACATACAGAAACGGATATTGGATGCGTATGAGACCGATTTTTCTAAACATGCGCCCGTCGAATGGGTGCCTCGCATCCGGATGGTTTGGCAAAGCATTCCGTCGCAACTTGCGAAAGAGAACCGGAAGTTCCTGTATGGCTTATTGAAGGAAGGCGGACGGGCCAAGGAATTTGAGCTGGCCATTCAGTGGTTGCTGGATTGTGGGCTTGTTGTCAAATGTCACAAAGTCGAGAAGCCCGGGATGCCTCTGATGGCCTTTCAGAACCTCTCGGCCTTCAAGCTCTTCATGGTCGATGTGGGACTCCTTTCGGCCAAAACGGGATTGGACAGCCGGACGGTCATCGAGGGCAACCGGATTTTCGAGGAGTTCAAGGGCACGCTGACAGAACAATTCGTGTTACAGCAGCTGCGTCATCTGCCGAGCGATTTCATCGGGTATTGGACAAACGACAAGAGTACGGCAGAGGTCGATTTTCTTCTGCAAATCAAAGGGCATGTCATTCCAATAGAGGTGAAAGCCGGCGAATGTCTTCAAGCCAAAAGCTTCAAATTCTTTTGCGAGAAATATCGTCCGGGAACGGCCATCCGAACATCCCTCTCGGATTATCGGGAGGAGTCGTGGATGATCAATTTGCCGCTCTATGCGATTGGAATGGTGGGGGACGTCGGGAACAAGCAACAGTAAGGAACGGGGTGTGTCATGTGTACGGCACGATCAAGCGGTTCTCCGCCGAGTTTGAGCCCGCCCCCGGCGTGGTGCTTGGCGGAGCGTCGGGACACTTCATCGGCCATGTCGCCGGCAACTACGAGGTGGAACTGGCGCGTGGCATCCGCGAGATCGCGCCGGGGCTGTTTGCCATCGGCGGCTTAAGCGGCATCGTCCAGTTGGCCGAGTGGCAGCCGGAGAGCAAGCGGCTGCGTCTGCTGCGTCGGATCGGCGCGCTGCCCGTGCCGGGCTGCGTGGCGCTGGACTCGCAGGGGCGGGTGCTGGCGCGGCAGAACATCTGGAACCGGGACGACGACGCGCTCGCGCCGGCTGACGTGGGTCAGGTGTTTCAGATGTTCGCCCCGTGCGCGCACCTCGATGCCGACACGGTGATCGGCCTTGCGACCGCGTACGGCAAGCCGTCGATCGCGGCGGGACGGTTCCAGGAAGAGGGCTTCTACTGCAACCGGCTGGATCAACTGGCGCTTCCCGACGCGGGGGTCGGCGTGGCGCTCTATCGGGAGCAGCCCGAGAAGAAGGGCGGCTGGCGTTTCCTGGTGCTGGGCGCCGCGGGCCAGGCCCGGGTTCACGAGATTACGGACAACCTCCGCGATCCGTGGCGCAAGGACTTGGGCGAGGTGAGGCTTCAGACCGCAAGCCCGGCCCAGTCATATACGGCGGTGACGATGAAAGACGCGGAGACGCTGATCGCCGCGTCCGAGGGACAGGTCATCGAGTTCGCCCGCGACGGGGTGAACTGGAAAGAGACGGGGCGTTGGAGCGACGGGTTCGGCCGGAACGTGCGGCTGGCCATCGACGAGGGGCGGCTGGCCGTGGCCGACACGGAGAAGAACCGGGTGGCGGTCTATGCGGTGGCGGATCACCGCAAGCTGGCCGAGGCCTCTGTCTCCGCGCCGACCGAAGTCGCCATCAACGGCAGCTTCCTCGTGGCCTACGATTCGGTTGGGCAGCGGCTAATGAAGTTCAGGTTAGAAGCTGGAAACTAGAAACGGGAGGGTTTCGTTACAGTTTCTTCGTATAGGTCGCGCGGCCGTCGCCGACCTCGTAATAGTCGTCTAGCAGTTCGCAGAGCGTGAAGCCCATGTGCTCGTAGAAGGCTCGTGTGGTGGCGTACTGGGGGCGCCCGGAGGTCTCGCAAAAGAGCCGGGTTCCGCCCATGGCCTTGGCACGGGCGAGAACCTGCTGCAGCAGTTGCTTGCCGAAGCCGAAGCCCTGCATCTCGGGGCGCACGGCCAGCCAGTACCAGTCGAAGCTGCTCTTGGTACACGGAACGGGACCGAACGTGGTGTAGCCGATCAGGCGGCCGTCGCACTCGGCCAGCACGAACTCGTAGCCCGACGCCGCGCCTTTGGCCAGCCGCTCTTCGACCAGCTCCACGGCGACGGTCACTTCGTCGTCGTGGAAGTATCCCGTCGAGGCCGTGACCTCGCGGATCGCGGCCACGTCGGCGGGCGTGACCTCGTAACGCCACGTGATGATCGGGGCGTTACCCGTCGCGGCTCGTGAGGACACTCGCCCTCCACCGCATTCCGTTGGCATGGGCGAACGTCCTCGAGAGCCGCAGGCGTCGCGCACGATTCGCCCGATGGCGTCCGTGTAGGGGATGCCGGCCTTTTCGAGCGCCGCCGCGAAGCCGCTGTCGGGCGAGAGGCAGGGGTTGGAGTTGACTTCAAGGATCCACGGCTTGCCGTCGGCGTCCACGCGGAAGTCGACGCGGGCGTAGCCTCCCAAGCTGAACACCTCCCAGCAGCGCAGCGCCAGCCGCTTCAGTTCGGCCAGCAGCGGACCGTCGGCGGATTCGTCCGCGAAGCGCCGCACGGTGTGCGCGAATTCGAACGAAGCGTCGTCCCACTTGGCCTGATAGCCCACGATTCGGGGCTTCCCGATGGGGAAGTCGACAAAGACGATCTCGGCGGGCGGCAGGACCTCGGGGCCGTCCGGTCCGGCGAGCAGGGCAAGGTTGAACTCGCGCCCGTCGACGAAGCGTTCGGCGAAGCTGCCGGGCGGCACGCGCGCCGATACTTCGGCAGCCGTCGCGCCGCGCAGGATGCTGTCATCGCCGAGGCCGATCGACGCGTGCTCCCAGACCGATTTGACGATCCAGTCGGCTCGCTGCACCGAGCGTCGAGTGTCGAGTGTCGGGTGTCGAGCGTCGGGGGCCTCTCCTTGTACCCACTCCGGCACGGGCAGCCCCGCGGCGCACATGCGCTCTTTGGAGAGCAGCTTGTGGGTGGTGAGATAGAGCGCGTCCGCCGAGCTTCCCGTGAACAGGACTCCGGCCACCTCCCACACGGCGGGGGCGAGGTGAATCAGGCGGCCGGAGTTGTCCAGCGTTTCGACCAGATTGAACACGCAGTCCGGCTTCAGAACCTCCAGCTTGCGCTGCAGGTTGCCCAGATCCGTGGTGCAGGGCAGCACGGAGACCGCGTGGCCGTTGGCGGTGAGGGCGGTTTTGACGGCGCTGGCCTGATCTAAGACGTCGCGCTCATCGGCGGCGGCATCCGCAGGGACGTGTTGGTGAACGATGGTTATTTGCATGGTGACTGGGGAACTTTCAACGCTGAACGTTTAACTCTCCGCGCTCAAGTGTGGAAGGCAGTTTCCCTAAGCGTTGAATGTCGAGCGTTTTATTTTAGCCGGGCGGTGGCGGAATCCATGATGCGGCCGATGAGTTCGGTGTAGGAAACGTTCGCCATGCGGGCGAGGATCGGGAGGTCGGAGTCCTTGGGGTTCAGGCCGGCGAGCGGGTTGACTTCGAGGAACATCGGGTTCTGGGCGGCGTCGCACCGGATGTCCACGCGGCCGCCGTCGCGGCAGCCCAGCGCCCGCCACGCGTCGAGCGAGACGCGCTCCGCCGCCGCCGCAACCGGGTCGTTGGCCGGATCGGTGGCGGGGTACTCCACGCGGTCCTCGTAGTTGCCCTTGTTCTCGTACGAGTAGACGCCCTTCTCGGCGTTCGAGAGGAGTACGATCTCCATGGAGCCCACGATCTTGGCCTGCCGGCCCGTGCCGGTGATGCCGACGGTGAACTCGCGCCCGCCCAAGTAAGGCTCGATCAGCGCGGGCTGGCGGAAGCGGGCGACCAGGTCGTCGCAGACGCCGGTCAGCGCCGCGCGGTCACGCACGATGGACTTGGACGAGCAGCCTTTGCCCGTGCCCTCGGCGACCGGTTTCACGAAGAAGGGTGCGCCGAAGCGGAGACCCTCCAGATCCTCGGACGTCTCGTAGACGCAGAAGTCACTGGTGGGCACGCCGGCGTCGCGCACCACGCGCTTGGTCATGCCCTTGTGCAGCGTGAGGGCCAGCACGAGGGGGTCGGAGAAGACGTACGGGACGCCGTAGAGGTCGAGGATCGCGGGCACCTGCGCCTCGCGGGCGACGCCCTGCAAGCCCTCGCAGATGTTGAAGACAACGTCCCAGCGGTCGCCGGCTTCGAGTCGCCTCACCAGCGCCTTGGCGTGGCCGATCCGGTCCGTCGCGTAGCCGAGTTCGCGCAAGGCGGCCTCGATGCCCGCGATCGTTTCCTCCTTGTCAAACTCGGCCGTCTCCTCCATGGACATCCCCATTGCGAGGTAGTCAGACCGGAGGTCATAAGTCAATCCGACGCGCATAAATTCACCTTGTTCAATGGTCGTTCAGCGTGTGGAGGGCGAGCGTCCTCGCGAGCCGCTCTTTCGGCATCACGGCTCGCGA
>JANYBJ010000024.1 GCA_025360845.1 bacterium | reverse complement strand
CCGGGGCGTTTCTATTTGAACGGGTTTCGCGCGGTGAGCAGGCGCAAGCCGTAAGCTCTGTCCTCGCGGCAGGCGTTGGCGAAGTCGCCCAGGTGGCCGTCTTTGGTGCGGGAGTTGAAGAACAGCAGAGCGGCGCGCGCGACCGCGAGGTTGCCGACGACGTTGGCGTTGCGGCTGCGGGTCTTGTCCTCGAGCAGCGTGCAGTCGCGGCGGTGGTGGTCGCGCGACTCGATCCCCCAGTGGTCGCGGATGTGGGCCGCCCCTTGGCGGGCGGTGCGCGAGCGGGGGTCCAGCGTGCAGAGGTGCCAGGCGGTTTCGCTGGAGGTTTTGCCGGTTTTGATGACCGTGCGAGTCCTCTCCGTCTTGAGCAGCGTCCACGCGCCGAAGAGGCCGACCTCGGCCGGCTCGCCGAGCGCGTAGACGGACGTGAGGCGTGTCTCGGTCCGGCCGTGCCCCTTCTCGGTCACCGCGACGCCCGCAAAAGGGGGGGCGCGCCCGGCCGCGACGCGCTGGCAGACGCGGAGGACCGACTTCTGGTTGCCCTTGACCTGCACGAGGGCCTCGCCGCCCGACAGTGTGATCTCGCGGACGGTCTCCTGCCGGCAATGAAGCGCGTCGGCTGAGACCAGGGCGTTCGAGAGGTCGGCGGCCCGGACGAGGCCCGCGACATCCCGGATGAACTTGCCGTCGAGGGCGAGCTGGCGCGGGAGCTCGCCCTCGTGCGCCCGGATCCAGGCGCCGAGGACCGCCGCGAAGTCGTCCGGCGGAAGCTGCCTGCGCAGGCTGTAGAAAGCGGTGTAACCGGGGGTCTTGCGGTAGTTGCCGCCGCCCTTGCGGTCGAAGCGCGGCAGGCCGAGCGCGACGCGCTGCCGCTGCGTGAGCTTCGCGCAGTGCTTGACGACCGGCTTGAGGTCCCTGTGTCCCGCCATCACGCCCATGACCAGCAGCGTGAGCATCGCGCCGATGTGGAACACCCGGTTGCTCCCGCGCGGGTCGCGCACGCGGCAGAGCGCGTCGTGCAGGGACCCGACGAGCGGCTCCGGCAGCGGCGGGACGCCGTAGGCGTCGCTGTCCGCGCCCCGGCGGCACTCCGGAGGCAGCTCCGCGGCGCAAGAACCGTTCACTTAGAAACGCCCTGTTGTTTACACTATCTGGCCAATCGTTTGGCTTCCCGCCTTGTTCGTTGTATGCTATTGTTTTAATTCAAAGTCGAGCGATTGGAATATTGCGTCATCTGCATAAACCGCGGACGTTCAACCATGAAACCTTTAAAGCTGTCGCACGAATCCCGCTTCCGTTACTTGCCCGTGCTAGACACCCAGCGGCAATGGGGACTTTATCTGACCGACTGCGGTTACACCGTGATCGATCCCGGCATGCCCTATCCGCCGCAGCACCATCCCGACGCCTACAGCTTCGATTGGAAGATCGGGCGCACGCTCGACGAATATCAGGTGGTCTACATCACGCGCGGCCGGGGCATGTTTGAGGCGCGGGGTGTCCGTCGTCAGACGGTGGAGGCTGGCGATGTGTTTTTTCTCTTTCCCGGAGTCTGGCACCGTTACGCCCCGGACCAGAACACCGGCTGGGACGAGCAATGGGTGGGGTTCAACGGCACGCTGGCTGATCGTTATTTGCAGGAGCCGTTCCTTAAGCAGAAGAAGCCGGTGCTGCGCATCGGCGTAAACGAAACCTTACGCCAGCGGTTCGTCTCTCTGGTCAACGATGTCGGGAGCGATCCCGCGGGCAAACCCTTTTCAAATGCGGGCGAGATCATCAAAATTCTGGGGCTCATCCAGGAACGCTTCCTGAATGTTGACGCACAAGGGCGGATATCCGGCGTCATCCGTGAGGCACAGAACCACATCCTGATAAAGGCGGCGGAGCCCATCGACTTCACCTTTCTGGCGCGTACGCTGGGCGTCAGCTACACCACCTTCCGCCACAGTTTCAAGCAGCAGACCGGCGTCTCGCCCGCGCAGTTCCAGAACACGATCCGCATCAACCGCGCCAGAGACCTCCTGTCGGCCACCGACCTGTCCGTGTCTGAGATCGCGGTGCAGACGGGGTTCGACACGATTTACTACTTTTCGCGCCATTTCACGAAAAAGACGGGGGTTACACCCAGCGCGTACCGGACCCAGTCGCGGCAGCCCTTGACAGGGGTTTTGCAAGAGACTCCCTCTTAATAACCGGTCGTCACACGGTCTAAATGTCCTAGACATCACGACCGAATGTCTAGGACATTTTTGTTGCAAACCCCGCCCCCCCTATTCAGCGTTCCTCTCCTACCGCGAGAGCCCCTTGCTGGGGCGCAGCCTGACCCGCGAGGAAGTCCGCTACTTCACCGAGGATTGTTTGCCTATTGACTCCTGCTCTAGGATGAGTGACCCCGTCGAGCCTGTATAACGCCTTCCGAACAAAAGAACTTCTCCTAGTGACCTGTAGGGAAGACAACCCGGAAGCCAATGTAACTGACGACGAAATCAGGCGAGAAGATGGCGCGGCGCGCGGAACGGTAGTCGGCGGCGAGGGAATTGTCCCAACTCCCACCGCGGGCGACGCGAGACTCGCCCGACGACGCGCCCTTCGGATCGCTCACCGCTTCAGGGTAGGTCCCGTACCAGTCCAGACATCTCTCCCAGACATTGCCGTGCATGTCGTACAACCCCCATGCGTTCGGCAGGTACGAACCAACCTTTGCCGATCCCACACTTGAGGTCCCACCCTGCGAATAACCGCTCCCGCCGTTGTACCAATTCCGCCCGACCTCATGTATATTCGCGTCCGAGTAGAGGCCCGACAAATTCTTGCCCGAGTTCAGCGCGGTAGACGTGCCCGCCCTGCAGGCGTACTCCCACTGCGCCTCTGTCGGCAGGTCGAACGCCTTGCCTATTTTCGCCCGCAGCTTACCAAGGAACGAGGCCGCGTCAACGCTGTTGTTGCCGGGCCAGCCCGCGCCGGCAGACGCGCCTCTGATATCGTAGTAACTCACCATCTCGACCGGCCGGGTGTCACGGTAACTGGCGTTGTAGAACCAGCTCGGCCAGTCGCCCATCACCCGCTCCCACTGCTTCTGCGTCACCTCGAACACGCAAATGTAAAAGCCCTGCGACAGGGTGACGTCATGTTGGGTCTCATCGGGACTTCGCCCGAGTTCACCGACGGGCGAGCCCATCGTGAAGGTGCCCGCCGGAACTTTCCTCAAAACCAGTTTTGTCGTTTTGTATTCGTCTGTCCAGCCGCCTGCGGGTATTGAATCCAAGTACGTCACGGGATAACTCGCAGTGTTCGTGCCGCCGGAAAGGTCGATGATCATATAAGTGAGCTCCTGCATCGCCTCATTACCCGCTAACACCCGGTAAAACTCCGAGCGCTGACCGGTTGGCGGGATGATAGTGGCCAAAAACCGGAAGAGTCCGTTGGTTTCTCCCTGCTCTTGCGGTACGACGGCCATGGGCGCCCAACCTGAAGCGTTGAGCGTGGCGTTACTGAGGACCGTGTAAGGAATGCCTCGCTCGCCCCAGAAGGTGAAAGTGAAAAGGTTGTTGTCGGAAGTTGTCGTTCGGATGTCGGGCGCGATGCCGGGTTCGGGCACATCGCCGGTCCAGACGATGTCGTCCACCCACCCCGCGTCGGTGCTGCTGGCCAAGGATCCGTTCTTGACGTACTCCCACCGCAGGGTGTGGCTGACGCCAGCCCCGTTGACTCTTTGCGTGACCTGCGCCCACGCGCCCTTCGTGCCCGAAATGGCCGCGATCTGCACGCCGTCCACCTTGAACTTCAGGTAGTCCGCGTTGCTTTCGCTTGAAACCCTCCACCAGAACGTAACCGTGCCGCTGCCGGTGACGGCGGTCTCGAACGCGGCGAAGCCGTTGTCCGGCACCACGCCCGCGCCGCCGAGTTTCACTGCCGGTGTGCCTGATGGTGACCCCGCCGCCGTGTCTGCCGACACCCCTCCGGACGTGCCCGAGACTGTTACCGTTCGGCCGTAGCAGCCTGCGGCGCGGGCCAGGGAGTCGCGGTAGGTGGCCGTGAGCGACGCGGGGCGCGTCGGCATCGTCAGCGAGGTCACGCGCGACGTCGGGGCGGCCAGCAGACCGGCGGCGTCGCCTGTCCAGATGTCGAACTCCTTCCAGAGCGGGTCGGGATTAGCGCTCACGCCCGCCGTCGCGCCTTCGGGATACCAGCCGCCGCCCGTTCCCGCGTTGACCGTGAGCGGCACGCTGTAGGTGGCTGTGAGGGATAGCGTTTGCCCGGCCGTTAAAACCGTCGTCGTGGCGGACGCGACATCGGCGACGGACGCGACATCGCCCGCCCAGCGGTAGAAACGCTTGCCCGCATAAGGCGTCGCGCCGATCTCGACGGAAGATGCATAAGGATAGAAGCCGCCGCCGCTGCCGTTGGCGACGGCAAGGGTATAGAGGGTGGGCTTATACGTGGCCGTGATCACACGATCGGCAGCGGGCATCATCAGGGTCGTGAAAGAAGCGAACACGTTGGCCAAGCCGTTGGTGCCGCCCGTCCAACGGTCAAACTGTTGCCATGCAGGAGGCGCGTCGGCAATGATCGTAACCGGCGCGCTGTTTGTGTAGTAGCCGTCCCCGGACCCGCTGTGCACGGTCAGGGAATAAAGCGGCGACCAGGTTATGGCATCGACCCATCCGCAATCCAGGCCGACATAATCGGACCCGTCCTTGACATATTCCCAGCGGAACGTATGCACCGCATCTGCCGCACCCAACACGGTCACGGTTGCCCGTGTCCATCCCGAACCGGTACCGGAAATCCTGTTGGTCACCGCGCCTCCGGTCTCGTAGAAGCGCAGCCAGTCGTAATCGGCTTCACTGGAGACTTTCCAGTCGAACGCGAGCACACCCGGCCCCGTCACCTGCCATTCGATCCCGGCCATGCCGTTGTCGGCAAGAAGGCCGGCGCCGCCCAGCCTGACCGACGTGCCGCCGTCACCCGAATTGTCGGCGACGGTCTGCACGGCATTCGTGTATCCGACAGACACCGTGCCCGGCTCCCACTTCGCGTACAGCGTCACGTCGTGCGCCGGCAGGGTGACCGTCGTGGCCGCCTGCGTCACGGAGAAGCCCGCGCCCAGGACCGCGTTCGTTGGCGAGACCGTCCAGCGGGCAAACGCCTGCCCGGGCGGGGGCGCGTCCGCCGCCACGGCTACCGCCGTGCCTGCGGCGTACCCGCCCCCGCCCGTCCCGCCGACTACCGTCAGGAATGTGTTGGCTGGCAGGGTCCTGGCGGCGCGGAAGCCGATGTCGCCGCTCCGGTAGCTCGGGATGCAGTCGCTGCCGCGATACGCCGAACGGCAGATGACCGCGTAGTGGCTCCAACCCCCGCCCCGCCCCACCCGGTTCGACCCCGACGCCGCCCCCAAAGGGTCCAGCACGCTGCTGCCCGGATAGG
>JANYBJ010000020.1 GCA_025360845.1 bacterium | reverse complement strand
GAGTTTCGCGCAGTGGCTGGCCTGGCTGGGCTGGAGCGCGGACGCCTGGCGGAGCATGACGGCCACGCACGCGGACGGCTTCGCCGAAGCCTACGCGAACTTCGTCTGCAACACGCCGCCCTATTCGGCCGCGAACGGGGCTGCGGATTTCTGGCTGGTGACGCGCACCGACCGGCCCGCGTGGCTCACGGTCGCCGACGCGCTCACGACCAACAGCTTCCCCGTCCGGGCCGGGACCGGCCGCATACGTCTCCGCGCGGCCTACGGCGGCCCCGTCTCGCTGACGCTGGACCCCCATCCCGGAACGCTCGCCCAGACGCCGGGCGCGACGAACGGGCTCTGGCTCTGCGAAATGCGCGTCGAGCCGTTCGGCTCAAACACCGTCGTCTTTTCTGACGGTGTGACGCCGCCGGCCGTGCCGGGCGATCCCGACAGCGTGAACGGCCTCCTCCTGTCGGCTCCGCAGCCCGGCACAACCGTCCACTCCCTGGCGTCCCCGCCCCCGACCGTCACCTTCCAGCCCCTGCGCATGACGGACGGCGGAGCCGTCCTCGGCAACGGCGGCTGGTACTGCCTGTGCGCCTCCGAGCCGTCTTGTACCTGGCCTAATTACGCGATGATCGGATGCGACCCCGTCAGCATGGCGATGAACAGCGTGGACGGCGGCACGCCCATACTTTCCAAGGCAGACGCCCGCGACATCTACGCGGAGCGCTACCCGTGCATCCAGTGTACGGTCACGCAGACCGTCGCGAACGCGACCTACCCGTTCATTTACGGCAAGGTCATCTTCTCGTTCAGGCAGTGCGAGGCGATCGGCGGAGTCCGCGGCGCGGAGCAGGTCCCGCCGTTGCACGAGCCGGGGTATTCCGATCAGTCGCTTTGCCGCGCGATCGGGTGCGTGTGCGACGACGGGCCTCGCTGGGTGGTCGGCTTCGACCACTGGCTCGTCAACACCCGCAACCTGAACCATCCTACAGAGAGTCCTGAGTCCGACAAATACATTAACCACTGTCTGGGCGTTGTCTGGAGCGTCGAGTCGCTCAACCTCGTGGACCTCTGCGAAAGCTGCGGCCTCGACCTCTCCAGCCTCGCGGTCTGGGATGTCAACGGCGTGCGGCAGACGTTGTCTACGCTGGATCTGGGTGCCGAACCTCCCGACCTTGAACCAACCGTCTACAGGATCAAGATGCTCCAAGCGAGCAATCCCAGCATCGTGTGGGACCAGTTCATCCTGATGGTCAACAATCGCACAACGAAAACAGAATATGATAACTGGGTGACGCGCTGGTCCGCGGCATCAAACCAGGTTTGGCTGGCGGAACTACCAGTCGCGTACAACAATACTTTTGGAACGACCACGAACTGGCTGGGTTTCGTCAACACACAAGCCCATCCCGAGCCGAACGGGAACTCTGTTTTCTGGGAAACTCGCGAAGAACCGGGGAAATTCTTCCATCATACATCAAAGTGGGAGATGCGATCTGTGCGAACAGCCGGAAAACATGGTCATCAAGCATGTTACAGTATTAGCGGAGTTATCGTAACGACTGGCGTCGGTGCCGGAACGGCTGATTTTGGCCATTGGACGAACTTTTACAGAGGAGGGCATTCTCATGTGGAGTATGATGTCGAGCCGTTTGTTCGTGCGCTACAACTGGATGGAAATCCATGCAAACGAATCAGTCTCAAACATCTTGACCATGCAATAATCTATCAGGGAGTTAACAGTGACAAATATCTTGATTGTCGCCCCACAGACCCAAATAACAATGGGTTTCTCAGTCCCGGACAACCGCAGCCATAGCAGAGGAAACAAGTGATATGAAAACGTTAATAACCGTATGTTTGATGATGTCAGTGCATACCGCGTTCGCTCAAACCAATGCGAATCAGTGGGTTTTTCAATGGGGGGGGCAACCTCGTGGGATTCTCTTTGGCGGAACGAATCTGACGGATTCCCAGAAATGTGCCGTGCGAGATGACATCAATTGCGTCATGTCGAACGTCGCCGTTTCAAACACCGAACTCTTTGTTTTTTCACCCGGTCACCCGCGCTACGGCCAAGCCGATGGCCTGATGAACATTTCTCTGAAAGGAAAAATTTGCCCGAGCGCTTTTCCCCTTGCGTATTACAAAATGACAAACGGGGTGTTCTCATTTGTTTTGAGCGACGCGGAATGTTCTTTTTACGCGGAAGCGGTTGCACTGACGAATACATTCTCTGCCCAAATTTCGTCGTTGCCCGCAACATTAATCCCTTTTACAAATGGTTTTAATATTGCCAGCATGACGGTGCCACAAAAGAGAGCTGTCATTTGGAATCCGACTATACAACAAAGACTGGGTAATGACGACCAAGCGTTTGTTGAGCTTTTCGATTCATCCATGCCAAACGCACCAGATTTGTTGCGATTCTTCCTTCCCTCTGTTCTCTCCTTCAAGTTACAACCGTTAGAAGATGGAGGAGATGCGTTGCTGACATGCACTGTACTGGGCGAATCGCTCTTTGAAGGCAATCGCAAAGCCGAGTCATCCCTTTTTGTCTATGTCAACGGGGGGTGGAAGTTCTGTCCTCCCGTATTTTGACGCTGTGCAGTAACCCTAAGCCATGCTCACTGACATAAGGTAACAAAGTCATTACAAACAAAATTCTCCTCTTTGCCGTTTTTGTTACCACCATGCTTCGCGTTTCGCAGTGCATCGGGCAAAGCAACGTCGTTTTCTATGGAGCCAATACGAACGCGACAGGAGAGAGCGTATGAGTGTTTCAGAGTTCATGATCCTGGTGGTACCCCCAATTGTGGTGAGCCTTGCGTCTCTGTCGGTGTTTGCAATGACGATCCGGGGGCATTGGCTTATTGGCGGGTTGGCTTTTTGCGCAGCCATCGTTGAACCAATGTTGGCTCTTTCATGGTTGGGTGTCTTGCCTGCTTCTATCCCGCTCTGGCTTGACAAATGTTTTGGGGAGGTTTTTTGGTCAGGCCCATTTCTGCTGTTTTTCGCAGGACTTCTACTTATATTCGCAAAGGATGTTCGCCGCAAGAAAAGACTCCTTGTTGTGTCTTTCGGCTGCGCTATCATCGCCACCGTTCATTGCGTGTTGTCTCACATGATCGCAGAGGCATGGGCGAGATTTGAATAATTGTCACCCGTTCATCCGCGCTTTTCAGCTCGAAGAGAAGTGCATGTTATGCACCTCGGATACTGGGCGTACCATGATCTGCCGCAACGGCTTGTCAGTCTAAATCGCTCACAGCTAGTCTATTTTCCATCGCCCCCTCAAACCTCCCCCTCACCTCCGAGCTCACCGCCCACACCCCGAGACTCCCCTTGGCCACAACGCCGTGTGCACACGGCACCGGGTTTAACAGCTCCCAGGCCACATCTCCCAGAAACCACGGGTCCGTCGACGCCGTCAGCGCCGACGCGACCGTGACCCCGCACACGAGCTGCCCGCCCCACGAACGGCATTCGTCAAACGACGGACAGATGATCGCCGTCCCGAACCTTTCCACGATCCACACGCTACCCGCACACCATTCAGAAAAGCTGAGACTGCTTGAGGCGTGTACCAGATAAAACCCCGGCGGCACGCGGAAACTGCGGTTTTCGCACGTCTTCAGCCCCGACCGGATCAGCAGCCCCCAATGCGCCTTCACCGTGAACGCCATCAAAGGTTTCATAGCCAGCCCTTTCGTCTTCCGCCGTCTTCTCCGCAACGCCGTCGGACTGGTCGACCCCGCGCCAGTCCGCTTCCCACATCACGCAGCACTCATCCGACGGCAAAATCAGCTTCTCCCCCGCGAGGCAGGCACAACCCGGACGGCCACAACGCGCCGCAAGAACAGAACAGCCCGCACTCCCCGCAACTCCTCATTCTCTGTGTCTCCGTGCCCCCGTGTTAAAGCTCTCTCCAATAACGCACTAACGAACTTCCCTCTCCCGCTCCAGGTAGTAATCCACGCCCTCGCGCAACGCGCACACGACCGGCGGCAACCGCCGCGACTCACACCACAAGACAACGACCGCCACGCAGCGCCGCAAAACAGCGTGATCCGCACGCTCCCCGTCCACAGTCGCGACAACGCCTTCCCGTGTGGCAGATAGCCACGCATCCGGAATTGCTACACCGGACGCCTGCGCCCGGTACAGGTTGCCCGGCCGCGTGCAGAGATCCAGCCAGCGCGAAACCGTCTCATCCACATCCATTGCGCAACGCGCCGCCCGCTCGTAGAGGTCGCGATCCATCCGGACTTTCGTCTGCCGCTCCACCTTCTGAGCCGCAAGCGCCCGCGCGATCATCTCCCGCGATGTGGTTTTCTTTCGACGTGTCATGTGTTGCCGCTCTCCGTTGCCGACTGCTGATTGCCTACTGCTACTGCCTCTCCCGCTCCTTGTCCGGATCATCCGCCTCAACGCCATGCTCCTTCCGGAACGCCCAGCACGTCCGAACCGCTGAGCACACGAAGATGAAAACGAACCGCGCAGCCCACACCGGCCCGATGCAGCGCATACCGTATTCTTTGTGCCTTGGCGTCTTCGTGTTAAGTGTTCCCCACCCCACAGCATTCCCCACACAGCTACGCGTCTTCATCGGTCTCGTAGGGCTCGCCCTCGAAGATCGGATTGCCGCATGCCTCGCACGACGCGACGAAAGCCTCATCGCCGACCGTTTCGACGGTCGCGCCGGGGAACAAGTTCCGGAACCGCAATATCGCTTCCGCAGGGTCCGCCGTGTCGAACTCCACCTTGTGCGAACTTCTGCCGGTCACCTCGATCATAAGTCACCTCCAGGCACTGATTACAAATCGCTAAATCCCCAAAACACCCAAAAGACGCCCAGTCTCTTCGTTCGAGCTGCGCAAAGACCTTGCCAGAACGAGATTCAAACGCTCGGCGCGATCCAGACGGTTAAGGGAGGAAGCAAGCTCGTCGCCCAGCCGCTTCACATTCTTGCTCTTCGCCTCTAAATCGTCGGCCAGCACCCGCCGGCGGCTTTCCGCGTCGCTGACCCCATCCTTCAGCTCCTTAATCTGACGTTCCGCCAGCGTCAGAAAAACCCGCAGGCACTCGTGACACGTCACATGCTCGGGGTTGGTGGTCCATGCCAGGCGCAGAGTCACAAAGCGTCCGCAGACCGTGACGAAGGTCTTTTGACTCGCGCAAGTCTCGCCCATGTGTACGGGTGCCCTTCTTTTCTTGGCCATCGCTCACCCCCCTTTCAAACAGCCGCACCCGCATTTTCTTTCTCGGCAGGCCTCACAACCAACACGGTGCCGCCGCCGCCTCCGGCGTCAGCATCAGCGGGTGTGCCCACCACCGCCCGTTTCCCGCGTCTCGGAGCGAAAGCCCGGGCGCGGGGAATGGGGGCCTCATTCTCAAGCCAGTCTTTAACATCCGACGTCCGGAACACAATCGTCGAGGTTCTGCTGTCCGGCGACATCTTCCTCGCACGGATGTGCCCCGTCCTGGCCAGTTCGAACAGCCTGCGCTGGGGTATCCCATACAGGGCGGTCACGCTTTCCGCCGTTCCCCAAAGCGGTTCCACCTGCAAGACAAGCGTCATCATTCAAGCCCCCTTTCTTTTACCAGTCTTAGTTCGTCTTACGGCATTGCGCAAAAAAAACCGGATCTGGCCTGAGCGTGTCCTCCCGCCAGCTTTTGCGAGGCGGTCGATCTCCGCCAGCAGGCCCTTGGGGAACACCACACTGATCCGTTCAACGAAGTCCGTTTTATCGCTTTTCATCAGTAAACCGTAACACTTCGTAATACGACTAGCAACAATTAAAAGTAAGACGAGATATTTTTTATGAGGATTTAGTAACACGAAGTAAGAACAAAGTGTTATAATGCGCGTACTGAAAGGAACTCCCATGAAACCCACAACAACACAGAAAAAACGTGACCGGGCTGAAGACAGCACAACGGTCACGATCTCGCTCAAAAAAGAACTTCTCGCGCAGATCGAGGAGGCCGCCAAGCTGGAGAACCGCTCCCGTTCAAACTACATCATCACGCACATGATGAAGGCTGTAGCCAGGACGGCAGTTGCAGGACACCCCGACTGCCCCGCGTCCGGCTGTGGCAAAAAAAGAGAGAAAGCCTCGTAATGCCATATGAAGGCTGGCAAAATGTCTGCTGCATCAATGACAAACCATGCCCAAACCATTGCGTTTTTTTCCCAGGGAAGCCGGGGGTGTGCGACCGTTGCTCATAGCGCCGCTCCTGCTATACCCGCGCATTCGTCCACAGTCATATTCAGTCATCCTAACCGAGCCTTTAGTCTCGGTTAGGCACCTCCGGTTTTGTCATGGCTCAATTATGGCTATTGCATCTTAATCTATTTAATCGGAACGTAAAAAATGGTCATTTCTAGTCAAGTTTCAGCCGAAAAGACCACAAAAACGCCTGTTTTTGAAAAATCTGGTGGGTTGTCCTCCTGATGCGGATGCATGTACCAAGGACGCTCGACCGAGCCCACGCTTCCGGGCGAGAGCGCGCCCGGCCCGTGGAGCACCCGGTCGATCGAGGCGGCCGGGCTGAGCTGACTCAGATCCAGCGCGTCGAAACAGACCTTCGGCGTGCGCCGGAGCACCTTCAGGGCGATGATGCTGTACAGGCCGTTCACTTCCTCTAGGATCATGGAAACCTCCTTATGTCATGCCGCGTTAACCACCCTCTTCTCAGCTCTGCAGAACCGTGAGGCAGAGGGTCCCGAAGATATCGTCTGAGCTGCAGCCGCGCGAGAGGTCATTCACCGGCTTGGCCAGGCCTTGGACCACCGGGCCCAGCGCCTTGGCGCCAGCCAAGCGCTCCACCAGCTTGTAGCAGATGTTGCCCGACTGAAGATCCGGGAAGATCAGCACGTTCGCGTCGCCCTGAATCGCCCCGCCCTTGTTTTTCGAAGCGCTCACGGAGGGCACGATGGCCGTGTCCGCCTGGATCTCGCCGTCGACGATCGCATCGAGGCCCAGCTCCGCGAAGCGCTTCTGGGTCAGCTCCGCGGCGATGCGCACCTTGTCCACCAGCTCATGCGTGGCGCTGCCTTTGGAAGAAAAACTGAGAAACGCCAGCTTGGGCTGCTTGTCGATCAGCTTCCTGTAGGTGATGGCCGTTGCGTGGGCGATCTCCACCAGCTCCTCCGAGGTCGGGCACCGGTTCACCGCGCAGTCCGCAAAAAGCAGGGTCGTGTCGCCCGAGAGCGTGGGCGTCTTGAGATCCATGATGAAGGTCGAGGAGGCCAGCTTGATGCCTTTGGCCATGCCGACGCAGTGGAAGGCGCTGCGGAGCATGTCGCCGGTGGAGGCGATCGAGCCCGCGACCATGCCGTGCGCGAGGTCCAGCGTGACCATCATGTTGCCGAAGTAGAGCCGCTTGCCTTTGACCGTCTCGAGCGCCTCGGCCTCGGTCATGCCCTTGGCCTTGCGCTTCTCGTAGAAGGCCCCGGCCAGTTTGGGCAGCAGGTCGGAGGTGGTATAGTCGATCACCTTGACGCCCGCGGAGGCCAGCGTGACGCCCGCCGCGGACTCGGACGCCGCGATCTCCCCGGGCGTGCCCAGCACGATCGGCGTGCAGATGCCGACCTTGGCGGCCTTGACCGCCGCCGCGATGACGCGAGGGTCCATGCCTTCGGGAAGAACAATGGTTTTATTCGCCGCCTTCGCGCGGGGAATCATGGAATCGAGAATGCTCATGGGGAAGAACTCCTTATTTTTTCAACGCGCCTGACAACAGCCGGAAAGTTTCGCGGGCGATCATCAGCTCCTCGTTGGTGGGAATCACGATCGCGGGCGTTTTCGAAGTGTCGGTGCTGACGATGCCCGTTGTGCCGAAAAGCGCCCTGTTCTTGGCCTCGTCCAGTTTGCAGCCCAGCGCCTCCAGGCGCGAGATGATGGCTTTACGCGCCAGCGCGCTGTTCTCTCCGATGCCGCCCGTGAAGATGATCGCGTCCGCGCCTCCAAGAAGCGTGTAGTAGCCGCCGATGTAAAGGGCCGCGCGGTGTCCGAACATGTTGATCGCGTTGTCCGCCGACGACTTGCCCTGCTCGGCGGCGTTGACCGTGTCGCGCATGTCGCCGCTGTCGATGCCGTTGACACCCATCAGGCCGCTCTCCTTGTTGAGCACGTTGTCGATCTGATCGATCGTCAGTCCTTTGCGCGCGAGGAAGAAAATGATGGCCGGGTCGATGTCGCCGCAGCGCGTGCCCATGATCAGGCCCGGCAGAGGGGTCATGCCCATGGTGGTGTCCAGCACCTTGCCTTCCTTGATCGCCGTGATCGAGGAGCCGTTGCCCAGGTGGCAGGTGATGAGTTTGAGCTGGTCGAAGGGCTTCTTGAGGAAGTCGGCGGCGGCCTGGGCCACGAACTTGTGCGAGGTGCCGTGGAACCCGTACTTGCGGATGCGGTATTCCTCATAGTATTTCTGCGGGATCGCGTACATGTAGGCATGCTTCGGCATGCTCTGGTGGAAGGCGGTGTCGAACACGACCACGTTCGGCACGTTCGGGAAGACGGTCTCGCACGCCACGATGCCGTCGAGGTTGGCCGGGTTGTGCAGCGGCGCGAGGTCCGCACACTTCTTGATACTGCACTTCACGTCTTCCGTGATGACCACCGAGTCGGAGAACTCCTCCGCGCCGTGCACCACGCGGTGACCGATGGCGTTGACATCTTTCAGCGCTTTCAAAACGCCGCGCTCGGGGTCGGCCAACATCTTGCACGCCATGGCCAGCGCCTTGCCGTGATTTTCGGCGGCGATCCCCTGGGCGCGCTTGGCCTCCCCGTCGCGCTGATACACGAGGTTCGCGTTCGGCGTACCGATGCGCTCCACGAGGCCTTTGGCCAGCATCGTTTCAGTGGACATGCTGAAGAGCATGAATTTGAGCGAGGAGCTTCCCGAGTTGATAACCAGAATCTTGTCGTACTTCTTGAATGGCATGAGGTGCCCTTGATTGAATGTTACCTGAAAGAGTGAGCGGGTGCGCAACCGGTGTGCGCAACAAATAAACGCAGACATTCTGCTCTTCTTCGGCCTTTGTTTCAAGGTCAAAAGCGCCCGACATCCGACTGAAAACGCTTGCGGCCAGCCCCCTGTTACGGTACAAAGGAACATCAAAAGGACGCCCCCGGCAGCAAAAAGGTGAGTCATGCAGAAACTTTTCGGAACAGACGGCATTCGCGGCCAGGCAAACAGGTATCCGGTCAACGCGGAACTCGCGCTGAAATTGGGAAAGGCGCTGGGCAAACGCTTTAGCGCGCACGGCTACGGCAGCGCCCGCGCCGTCATCGGCAAAGACACCCGGCTCTCCGGCTACATGCTGGAAACGGCGATCACCAGCGGCCTGGTCTCTGCCGGGTGCGACGTCTTCCTGGTCGGCCCCGTTCCCACCCCGGCCGTGGCCCACCTGACCCGCTCGCTCGCCGCCGATGTCGGCATCATGCTGACCGCCTCGCACAATCCGTTCGACGACAACGGCATCAAGATCTTCAGTCCGCTCGGGTATAAACTGGAAGACGAGACCGAGGCCGAGATCACGCGGCTCATCCTCACCACCGACCTCAGCACCGAGGACATCCGCAGCGACCAGCTCGGCAAGGCCTACCGCCTGGACGACGCGCGCGGCCGCTACATCGAGTTCGCCAAGAGCACGGTCAACAATGAAAAACTGAGCGGCTTCAAAGTGGTCATGGACTGCGCCAACGGCGCGGCCTACGACATGGGCCCCTGGATCTTCCGCGAACTGGGCGCCACCGTCATCAAGACCGGCGTCTCTCCCGACGGACTCAACATCAACGCCAACTGCGGCGCGATGCATCCCGAGGTGGTCGCCAAGCTGGTGAAGGAGCAAGGGGCCGACATCGGCATCGCCCTCGACGGCGACGCGGACCGCGTCATCTTCGCCGACGCCAACGGCGCGATCATCGACGGCGACCGCATCCTCGCCGCCTGCGCGATCGCCTTTAAAGACCGCGGCTTACTCGCCAACGATACGGTCGTGGTCACCAGCATGAGCAACCTCGGCCTGCTCGAGGCCATGCGCAAGCACGGCATCAAGGTCGAGGTCACCGACGTGGGCGACCGCTACGTCATCGACGCCATGCGCAAAGGCGGCCATTCGCTCGGCGGAGAGAAGTCGGGACATCTGATCTTCCACAACCACGCCACCACCGGCGACGGCATCATCAGCGCGCTGCAGGTGATGCGCATGATGAAGCAGGAGGGCAAGACCCTCGCCCAGCTCGTCGACTGCATGACCGAATACCCGCAGAGGCTTGTCAGCCTCAAGGTCAAAGAGAAGCGGCCTGTCCATGAGGTCCCGGTCCTCGCCGAGGCGATTAAGGCCTGTGAGGCGGATCTGAAAGAGGCCGGGCGCGTGATCGTGCGCTACTCCGGCACCGAGCCCAAAATCCGCCTGCTGGTCGAAGCCAGCGAGCCCGTTCTCGTCGAGGTGTGGATCGAAAGACTCACCCAAGCCGTACACGAGGGCCTCGGGTGAACCCCCTCCAACACCTTCAATCCCGCGGCGTGACCTTCCTCGCGCCGGAAACCACGTACGTCGCGGCGGACGTCAACCCCGAGCGCGTCGCGCCCGGCGTGACGGTCCACCCCGGCTGCCGCCTCGGCGGCGCGGAGCTGTCGATAGGTCCCGGCTGCGTGATCGGCGCGGAGGCGCCGGCCACCGTCGTGAACTGCCAGCTCGGCGCAAAGGTACACCTCGCGGGCGGGTTCTTCGACCATGCGACCTTCCTCGACGGCTTCAAGGCCGGCAGCGGCGCGCATGTGCGGCCCGGCTGCCTCTTCGAGGAAGAGTCCTCCATCGCCCACACGGTCGGCGTCAAGCAGACGGTCTTCCTGCCGTGGGTCGCCTCCGGCAGCCTGATCAACTTCTGCGACTGCCTCATGGCCGGCGGCACGGGCCGCAAGAACCACTCGGAGATCGGCTCCTCCTACATCCATTTCAATTTTACGCCGCATCAGGACAAGGCCACCGCTTCGCTGATCGGCGACGTGCCGCGCGGCGTCCTGCTGAACCAGCCGCCGATCTTCCTCGGCGGCCAGGGCGGACTGGTCGGCCCGTGCGTCATTGAGTACGGCACGGTGATTCCCGCAGGCCAGGTCTGGCGCGGCGACGTGGCCGAGCCCGGCCGGCTGGTCGCGAAACCGTCTCTGCGCAGCACGATCAACACGCCTTATGACCCGCGCCAATATCACGGCATCACACGTGTGGTGCGCAACAACCTGCTCTATGTCGGCAACATCCTCGCGCTCGACCTCTGGTATCGCGTCATCCGAAATCCTTTCATGCAGGCCGACCCGTATCAGAGCGCCTGCCACGCTGGCGCGCGCCGCCGCCTCGCAGAGATCTTGGACGAACGCCTGTCGCGGCTGGATGAACTGGCCACGAAGGTCGCCCAGTCGCTCGCGCTCGCGCTGCCCGATCCGGCCGAAGCGGAGCACCGCGCGTTCGTGGCCGCCTGGCCTGCCATGAAAGAGGCTCTGGCCGGGCAGCTCGCCGCACGCGCCGCCGCTGCCGTTCCCGAAGCGGTCCAAGTCCTTGCCGCCTCGCTGCCGCAAACGGAGTATCTGAAAGCCATCCAGTCGTTGCCGCCCGAGGCCGCGCAGACCCTCGCCGCGTGGCTTGCCGCCTGTCCCGCCGCCACCGCCGCGTTGCAGGGGTGAGTGCTGGGCGGAGTCCAGCGGCTGCGGCTAAACAGCGCAGAGGGCGACGGCCTGCTGGAGGCTTTTCAGCGCGTCCGGCCGTTTGGGGATGAACTCCTGGCCGACGTAGCCGGTGAAGCCGGTGTCGACAATCGCCCGCATCAGCTTCGCGTAGTCGAGCGTCTGCGTGTCGTCGATCTCGTTCCGGCCGGGCATCCCGCCGGTGTGGTAGTGTCCCCAGCAGTCGGCGTGCTTCTGGATGTCTGCCAGCACATCTTCCTTCATCATGGCGGCGTGATAGATGTCATAGAGGACCTTGACGCGCGGCGAGCCCACGCGGTGAACCAGCTCGACGCACCACGCCGTGGAGTCGGCCATGTAGTCTTTGTGGTCGATGGAGTTGAGGAGCTCCATGCACACGGTGACCTTCTTCTGCTCGGCGTAACCTGCGATCTTCTTCAGGCCGGTCACGCAGTTGGCGAGGCCCACCTCTTTGTCCAGGCCTTCGCGATTGCCCGAGAGCGTGATGACGTTGGGGAACCCGGCCTCCGCAGTGGCGTCGATGCTCCTGCGGATCGCGCCCAGGCACTCGTCGTGGTTCTCCAACCGGTTCAGCCCCTTGGGAATACCGTGACTCGGCGTCATGGCGCAGATCAGGCCGTTCTTCTTCAGCGCGGGCCACTGGTCGGGACCCACCAGCTCGATCGACTTCAGCCCCATCGCCGCACAGGCGGCGGCGAACGCGTCGAGCTCCATCTTCTCCCGTTTCATGAAACCGTCATAGCACCAGAGGCAGACCGACTGCTTGATTTTGCTCGACGTTTCGGCGGCCCAGGTCGGGCTGACCAGCGGCCAGGCGGCGCCGGCCGCCGCGACGCCGGCCATGCCGCGGAGCACGCTCCGGCGCGAGCAGCGATGGTTTGTCGGCAAGGGGTGAGCGGATGGTGCGTTCATGCGTGTTATCCTTTCAAAGCCTTCATGGGTCGTGTTGCAAACGTTCGGCGAAGCCCTGTCTAAGAAGGGTTGTCATTTTGATTCAACAGGTTGCCGCTTGTCAATGGTTCGTTTGTTGACCGTGCAGGGCAAACACGCTTTCCCTGTTTTGCGACCTTGTAATCTCCGCGATTTGTCTGTTTGCCGCGACACACAGAAAACGCTATCATTGCATGCGTTTTAGGAGTTCTAACATGGACACAATCGACTCTTTGACCGCCCTCTCGCCGCTCGATGGCCGTTACGCTTCCAAACTCGACGAGCTGCGGCCGATCTTTTCCGAGTTCGGCCTGATCCGGCGGCGCGTCGCCGTGGAGATCGCCTGGCTCGAAGCGCTCTGCGACTCCCCCGCAATCCCCGAGGCCCGCAGCCTCACCGCCGAGGAGCGGGAGTTCCTGCAGAAACTCGGCGACACCTTTTCCATCGCGGATGCGCGCCGGGTGAAGTCCATCGAGTCGGTCACCAACCACGATGTCAAAGCCATCGAGTACTTCATCAAGGAGAAGCTCGCGGGCACGCCCCTCGAAGCGCTCGGCGAGTTCGTCCACTTCGCCTGCACCTCGGAAGACATCAACAACCTGGCGCACGCGCTGATGTTGCGCGACGGTCTGCGCGTGCTGCGCGCGGCGCAGGACAAGCTGACCGACACCCTGGCGGCGTTCGCCGTGGAAACCCGCGACGCCGCGATGCTCGCGCGCACGCACGGCCAGCCCGCCTCGCCCACGACGCTGGGCAAGGAGTTGGCGGTGTTCGTACACCGGCTGCGCCGCCAAGCCGAACAGCTCGACGCGATCATCCTCCCTGCCAAGCTGAACGGCGCGGTCGGGAATTTCAACGCCCATCTCTCCGCCTATCCCGACGTCGACTGGGAGGCGCTGGCACGCGCGGTCATCGAAGGCCGCTTCGGCCTGAGCCAGAACGCGCTCACCACGCAGATCGAGTCGCACGACGGCATCGCCGAGCTGTTCGACGCGCTGGCGCGCTGGAACACGGTGCTGCTCGATCTCGACCGTGACCTCTGGGCCTACATCTCGCTCGGCTATCTGGGCCAGAAGACGGTCAAGGGCGAGGTCGGCTCGTCGACCATGCCGCACAAGGTCAACCCCATCGATTTCGAGAACAGCGAGGGCAATCTCGGCCTCGCCAACGCGGTGCTGGAACACATGGCCCGCAAGCTGCCGGTCTCGCGCCTGCAGCGCGACCTGACCGACTCGACGGTGCTGCGCAACATGGGCGTGGGGTTCGGCTATTCGATGACCGCCTACCAGGCCACGATCAAGGGCCTCGGCAAGATCAAGCTCAACGCCGCGCGGCTTTCGCAGGACTTGGACGAGGCGTGGGAAGTGCTGGCGGAGCCGATCCAGACCGTGATGCGCAAACTGGGCAAGCCCAACCCCTACGAGCAGCTCAAAGAGCTGACACGCGGACGCAAAATCAACGCGGAGACCATGAAAACCTTCGTCGAAAGCCTGGACATGCCGGCCGACGACAAGCAACGGCTGTTGGCGTTGACGCCTGCCACCTACACCGGCATCGCCTCGAAGCTCGTCGACGCGATCCGGTGAGGAACTTGCGGTAGCCTTGCTCGCGGAGAGGTCAGCTCACTCCATGCGGATCAGCGTGCCTTTCGGCGCCTCCTTGACCTCCAGCCGGTGGAAGTCGAGCTGCAGCCAGCCTCCGCCTGCTTCCCACGTGTAGGGGCCGTTGTACATGAAGTTGATCGTGTTGTCGCCGGCTTTGATGAACGCGCGGCCGATCGGCACGGTGATGGTGGTGTTATCGGGTTGAGCCGGATAGCTGACCGTGTACCGGTTGTTGATGCAGATGCTGAAGGGGAACTGATTGACCGCGTTGGGTCCCCCCTGCTGAATGACACGCGTGGTGTACGTGTAGAAGAATTTCGACGCCAGTTCCGGGGAGAGGGAAAAGTGAATGACCGTATTGGAGTCGGAGCCTAATACCACCGCCCGCTCCACATGCTTCCAGTCCGGGTCGGTCACATAGAAGTCGTCAGGAGCCGCGCTTTCGTTGCTGAACTCGCTCTGATTGTAGTCGGCGTATCCGATCTGCCAGGCGCCGCCCAGCTCCATCCAGTCGAAGGCGATGTAAGCGGCCGGGCCGCCGTCGTAGTGGAGCGTGAAGGTGTTCGTCCCGGCAAGGAGCGTGTTGGCCGTGATATACCAGTAGAGGTCCGTGTTGTTTCCCGCTGTCTTCGACGCGTAGGGCGTGCCGTTGACGATCAGCGAGAGGCTGCCGGACAGACCGCTGTCGGTCAGCGTCTTGACGTGGAACACATAGTTGAGGCTCGCCTGAATGGCGGTGAGCGGCATCTTGATCGAGGCGTCGCTGAGGGACGGGGTCACCGCCCGGCGCATCGTGTTCCACGGGTCGCCGACGGTGTAGTCGGCACCGGTTTCCCCTTCGGGCCGCAGATCTTCGGCCCTGCCGTTGTTGAGGCCGACCTCGAAGAGCGGCTGAGGGCTGCCGAAAGCCTGGACGACCTCCTCGAAGCTTAGCGCGCGGCTCCAGACCGCGATATGGTTGACGGCGCCTTTGAACGCTTTGTACGCGTTGCCATCTGTGTACGTGCCGGTCGTCGCCTCGGCCCCGATGATCGTGCCGACATTGGCGTTCGCGGTGGAGGCAACTGCCGAGGTCGTGTGTTTTTCATAGAGAAGCGTGCCGCCCTGCGGCCAGAGATAGAACTCGACCGTGTCGTTGTCGCCGTTGTCGGTGAGCACGGCGGCGGCCTCATACCACACGCCTGTCGTGATCGTGGTGGCCATCATGTAGAAGGGTGTCTGGCCGACCCACATGCCCAACCGGTTGCCATCCCGGACACCGAACAGCCAGCCGTTATACTCGGCCCAGCCCAAACCGTTGTTGTAGATCCACCCGGGGTTGCCCTCGTTGAGCGCAAAGCCGTCCCAGCGGAAGCGGGTCACGATCGTGGCCGACCCTTGGAGCAGGAAATTGTCGACCTTGAACGTGTCTGGGAAACAGAGCCCGCTTTCGTTAAGGGCGGGGTTGAACGCCATGGACATCCGGCCGTAGAGGTCCCCGCCTGCGGGGCTGACGACGTCGTTGGTCTAGGCCGGCGTTCCGAGCGGCCCGTGCGAGAAGGACGCGTGGTGGCCGGTTGCCCCCTTCGTTGCGGCTGTTCCCCAGTCGCGCTGGTCGCGGATCTCATCCGTGTCGGCCAGTCCGTTGCCGTTGGGATCGTAGTCGAAATGCCACCAGGCCGCACAGTCGTCATACACACCTGCAACGGCCCGCACGGGGGCTCCGCCCAGACACGCGGCCGTCGAGGCAAATAAGAACACTTTTTTCATTTCGCACTCCTGTTGTAATCGTTTAAACCAATAAAGGTTACAACATCAGACAAAGCAGAGTACAGGACAAACGGCTAAAGACCATTAATTGGGCGCATCCCTGTTTCACTGACTTGTCGTGCAATATCTTGCGCAGTGCGCGCCCGGAGGTCGCGCGCCACCCCTGAAAGAGGCGCCGCGCGAGGTAGCCCGCGACCTCCGGGCGCGGGTGGTCAGTGAAACGGGGATGCGCCCCATTAATTTGGCACAAACGCGCGGCGTGCCAGTTCGGACGCCGCCTTCGCATCGCCCTTGAAGGGCCGCAGGATAAAGGTGTAGCCGTAACTCTTTGTGGCGGGCAGCATGAAGGCCTCGTGCTGCATCGCGCCCCAGCTGTCGTCGCCGCCCACGCCCATTTGCGCCAAGTCGAGGTTCAGCGTCACGTCCTCGCGATGCGTCATCTCCCAGGCATGCGCCTGGCTCATCAGATCTTCGGTCGTGTGGTGCAGCGCGTTGACGCTCAGGCGCGGCTGGCCGACGGCCAGCAGTCCGACCCCGTCGCTGTTGCACAGGGTCACCCAACGCACATCGACCTTGTTGCCGGTCTCGTTCGGCTCCACGTAGTTGAAGAACTGCCCCTCCACGGTGCCGGAATACACATCCACGCGGGCGTCACACCGGTCCGAATAGGTTTCCTGCGGACCGGGCCCGTACCACCGGAGGTTCTCGAAGCCGGCCGGCACCGTCATCTGCAGACCGAAGCGCGGCATGTTCGGGGCCTGGGTGCCCGCAGCGGGAACATACGACGCGTCCACCCGCACATCCCCGGTTGCCAGCACCCTGTGCGTCAGAGTGTACAGGCCCCCGACCCCCGGCAGCGGCCCCTCCGCAACCAGCAGCACTTCGCGCGGATTGGGCTGAGAGACGGTCACCTTCGACGCTTTCCAGTCGCGTCCCACCGTGCGCCACGCGCCGAACTTGTTCGCCATCCCGTAGCCGCGGTCATTGTCGGTCGGCGCACGCCAGAAGTGCGGGCGCAACGGCTCCCCGACCAGCTCCTTGTCGGCATACGCCAGCGAGGTCAGCAGGCCGGACGCCTTGTCGAATTTCACGCGGAAGTCGGCTCCCTCCACCTGCACGACGCCAGCCGTCTCTTGGAGCTTCAGCGGCGCGCCCTTGGCCATATCGACCGCCGGCGCGGGCGCGGCGATCGGCAGCTTGAACTGCGCCCACGCCACTTCGTGTCCGGCCGGCGCCCACAGTTGCTCCGCCTTCAGCACAAAGGAAATGTCGAGCCAGTATTCGGCCCCGCCCCGGGGCTGGATCTTGGGCAGCGAAACCTTGACGACGCGCTGCTCGCCGGGCGCGAGATCCAACGTCCCCAGCATGCCGTCCGCCACGCGCTCGCCGTCCGCCTTGAGCGTCCAGAGCCCGGTCACGAACGTTTTGGGATTGATGAAGTCGTACCGGTTCACGATTTTGATTTCGCCTTTCGTCAGGTCCCCGGCCTCCATCTGCAGATACTGGTAGACCTTCTTCACCTCCGCCAAGCCCGGGTGCGGCGTGCGGTCGGCGGAGACCAGGCCGTTGCAGCAGAAGTTCTGGTCGCTCGGCACGTTCGACGGCCCGAAGTCCCCGCCGAAGGCCCAGAAGAGCTTGTCGCTCGGCTGGGGCTTCACGAGGCGGCGCTTGCGGTCGACGCCCTGCGGCTGGGCGATGCCCTGGTCCACCCAGTCCCAAATCGACGCGCCCTGCAGGTGCGGCAGCGAGTAGATCTGCCGCCAGTACGACCACAGGTCGCCCGAGCTGTTCCCCATCGCGTGGGCATATTCGCACATGATCAAAGGCCGATTCGGATTCTTGGCCGAGTACGCCGCCAGGTGCTTCGGATTCGGATACATCGGGCACACGATGTCCGTCCACGCGGCCTCGTCCGCCTCGCAGGAGTGTACGGGCCGGCCCGGGTCCCGCTGCTTCATCCAAGCCGAGGTGGTCTCGAGGTTCTTGCCGACGCCGTTCTCGTTGCCCACGGACCAGATGATCACCGACGGGTGGTTTTTGTCGCGCTCGACCATGCGGACGGTGCGGTCCATATACGCCGCCTGCCACTCCGGCTTGCCCGTCAGCGACTGGTCGCCGTGGCACTCGATGTTCGCCTCGTCGATGGCGTACAGGCCATACTGATCGCACAGGTCGTACCACAGCGGCTGGTTGGGATAGTGGCAGGAGCGGACCAGGTTGATGTTGTTCTGCTTCATCAGCCGGATATCTTTGATCATCGACGCGAGGGTGATCGCCTGCCCGAGATAGGGATCGTGCTCGTGCCGGTTGACGCCCTTGACCAGGATTCTGCGGCCGTTGACCAGCAGGTCGCCGTTCTTCAGCTCGACCTTGCGGAAGCCGACGCGGACCGGCACCGACCCGACGGTCTTGCCCTGTTCGTCCTTGAGCGTGACCAGCAGCCGGTAAAGGTTCGGCGTTTCCGCAGACCATTTGCGCGGGTTGCGGACGGCGAACGTGAAGGCGCACTTCTGCTCGCTCCCCGCCGCGAGCGAAACCGCCTTCTGGCCGGCCGAGGCCAGAACCTCATTGCCGGACTCGTCGCGCAGGCTGACCGCCGGCGTGATCGTGGCCGCGCGGGCGGCCGAGTTGGTGATCCACGCCGTGACCAGCAACTGGGCGTCCTTGTATTGCGCGTCCAGCTCGGTCTTGACCTCGATGTCGCGCACGTGCTGCAGCGGCGCGGCCCAGAGGTACACGTCGCGATAGATGCCGCTCAGCCGCCAGAAGTCCTGACACTCCAGGTAAGAGCCGTCGCACCAGCGGAAATTCTCCACGGCGATCAGGTTCTTGCCCGGCTTCACATAGCGGGTCACGTTGAACTCCGAAGGCGTCCGGCTGTCCTTGCTGAAACCGACCTTCTGCCCGTTGATCCACAGGTAGAAGAACGAATTGACCCCGTCGAAGGTGATGAAGAGCTGCCGCCCGTCCCACTCGGCCGGCACGTCGAACGTCCGGCGGTAGGCGCTGACCGTGTTGTACGGGTTGTCCTGCGGGATGAACGGCGGCGTGGGCTTGCTGGGCGGATTCCACGAGACGTCTTTGGCGACATCGTAGTTCGCGTCCGGCGTCAGCCACGGGTAATTGATGTTCACGTAGATCGGCACGCCATACCCTTCCAGCTCGACGTTGGAAGGCACGGGGATGGTCGCCCAGTCGGCGTCGGTGAAATCCGGCTTGTAAAAGTCCGCCACGCGCGAGGCGGGCGTCTGCGAGTAGAAGTACTTCCACGGCCCGTTCAGCGAACGATACCAAGGCGACCGCACCCGTTCGCTGTCGGACACATACTGCAGTTTCTGCGCGGTCTTCTCATCGGGAAAGGCCACCAGCGTCGCGTGCATCGGCTCCGTGCCTGCGGATAAGATACCCTGATTCTGCCAATCACAGGACGCCGCTTCCTGCGCCACACTCAGCCGGCAAAGCCCGGCCATCATGGCCGAACCACAGATCACCCATTTATTCATCACGCTTTTCCTTGCCTTACACGCCCTGCGTTCATCCGGTCCGAAAACCAGTTGAGGTAACAGTATAAAGGCCTGCCGCATCAAGACAAGCGCCAAAGTGTGTCGGGCTTGGTGCGGCGCGAAGCGACACTTCGTCGCACACTCCGACTTCTGACCTCTGACTTACCCCCGAACGACGACCAGGGCGGCGCAGGTGTGAACATCGGCCGTGAGGATGAGCACCGGCCCGGTGCGGCGGGCGAGGAGCGCGCAGGCCAGGTGCAGCGCCGTGGTCGCGCCTTGCACATCGCCGCAGAGGGCCTCCGGCGAGACGATCTTCGTGCCGGCACACAGCGTCTCCGCCGCGCCCCGCGCGGCGGCGTTCACGTAGACCGCCGCGAGGTCAGCGGCCGAAAGGCCCGCTTGCGCGAGCGCGGCGGCGACGGCCTCCTGGGACGTGACCGACAGCCCGCAGCCGAGCAGGCGCGCAAGCGGCCTCGCGCCGCGTGCGGCAGCCGAGGCTTCGCTCTCCAAGACCAGCACGGCGGCGGCTTCGCCCGCAGGCTCGCTCACGCCGTCGGCGGCGCGCGCCCGCAGCGAAGTGGCCGACAGTGCGTCCGTCCCTCCGGCCGCGATGAGTTTGGCCTGCCCGCTGCGGATGCAGTCGAAGGCCTCGACCAGCGCGACGCCGGAGGCCGCGGCCGGCGAGGTGAAGTTCGCGTGCGGTCCTTTGAGCGCCCACTCCATGGCCGCGAGGCTCACCGCCGTGTTGGAGTAGGCGTGCGGAAAGAGGAAGGGCTTTACGAGGCGCGGTCCTTTGAGGACATAGTCGGCGAAGAAAAGTTCGGCGGTTCCCATGCAGCCCCACGCGGTGCCCGCCATAATCCCGGCCCCGAGCGCCGCGAGCTTATCGGCGTTGAGGTCCGCCTGTTTGAACGCCATGCCGCAGGCGGACAGAAAGAGTTCGCTCGCATGATCGAGATACGGTTTAGGCGCGACGCCGCAGGCCGCGAGGTCGAGTGGGGGAGTCTCGCCGACGGGCGGCGCTTCAGCGGCCGCGGGCCACGCGAAGCGGGAGAGCGGGAAAAGCGCGGGCTCGCCCTCTTGCAGGGCGGCCGCAATCTCCTCCGCATCCGCGCCGAGCGCGCTGACCACGCCGAGTCCGGAAATGAGGACGGGGTGAATGGGCAGTCGGTAGTCGGCAGTCGGCAGTCGGCAAGAAGGATCCTGTCCTCTGCCCTCTCTCCCAACTAACGCACTAACGCAATCATGCACTAACGCACTTCTCCCCCTGCCCCCTGCCCCCTGCCCCCTTGTCAGCACGGCGGCGGCGTTGCAGCCGCCGAAGCCGGCGGAGTTGGAGAGCACGCACGTGAGCGGCAAGGCGCGGGGCGCGGTCACCACGTCGAGCGCGCATTCGGGGTCTTGGGTCTGGAGGTTGCCTGTGGGCGGGATGAGCCCGTGCCGCAAGGTGAGCACGGAGACGGCGAGTTCGACCGAGCCCGCCGCTCCGAGCATGTGTCCGAGCAGGCCCTTGACCGAAGTGACGGGGATAGCCGCGGAACGTGCGCCGAAAAGATCCTGAAGGGCCTGCGTCTCCGTCGTGTCGTTGGGCTTGGTGCCGGTGCCGTGAACATTGATGTGGTCGACCGCGTCGGGCGTGAGCCCGGCACGTGCGAGCGCCTCGCGCATGACAGATTCCGAGCCCGCGCCGCGCGGGGCGGGAGCGGTCATGTGGTGGCCGTTGTTGCCGGAGGCCCAGCCGCTCAGGACCGCGAGCGGGGCCGCGCCGCGGGCGGCGCAGACGTCGGCCCGTTCGAGCACCAGCGCGGCCGCGCCTTCGGTGAAGATCGTGCCGGCCCGGTTCACGTCGAAGGGGCGCACGGCGTCTTTGGTCATGGTGCGCAGCGAGCAGAGGCCGCTCCACGAGAAGCGCGAGAGGGCGTCGTACCCGACGACCAGCACGCGCGTGGCGCGCCCGGCGGCGATGAGGTCGGCCGCACAGGCGGCGGCCGCCGCACCCGAGGCGCAGGAGAGCGAGAGCGGAATGCGCAGGCCGCCGAGCCCCAGCTTCTCGGCGAGACTCGCGGCAGGTGCAGCATGCGCGCAGTGGCGGCTGTCGGCGGCCACGTGCTCAGGCCGATCGGCAGGGACGAGAGCCCGCTCGCCGGCATCCATATCGCCGAAATTCGAGGCGGTGATCAGCGCGGTCGCGGCGAGCGCGGCGGGATCGTCCAGCAGACCTGCTTGACGCAGGGCTTCGAGGCAGGCCCCGGCGGCGAAGCCGGAGGCGCGCGGAGTGGTCGCAAAGCCTGTAGGCGGAGTATACCCGCGAATCACACCGGCGCGCGTGCAGGCGATGCCGCCGAGGTCGAAGAGGTCCATGTCGGAGATGGCCGAGTCGCCGCGCAGCAGGGCCTGCCACAGCGCCTCCATGCCTGCTCCGTAGGGCGTGACCGCGCCCAGCCCGGTTATGACGACGGGAGGAGAGAGCGAAAGCTGAAGGCTGATGGCTGATGGCTGATGAGTCATGATGCGTCCCCCGATTACTTAAGTTGCCGTAATGATACGCGATTCAGGTGTGTTTTCCAAGAGGCGGATTCCGGGACATATGAAAACGCCGTGGCCTCAACTGACGAACTTCTTGTTCTCCCTTCTCCCGTCATGTGGTATCATTTTAACAAATGAAAGATCCGGGATCACCCCGTGTTTCTTGGGTTGGAGGTCGTGGATATGAAAGCCGTTTTTGAAAAGGAAACCGCGCATCGGCTGGTTGATGAACTCCCGTCAACGGCGACATGGGACGACCTGATGCGCTCTATCTATGTCCGCCAAGCCATCGATAAGGGCCTCGATGACCGCGCAAACGGACGAGTCAAAGAAGTCCGTGAAATCCGCACCCTGTATAAATTGCCGACATGAACGTCTGGTGGACAGATAACGCCGAGAACCACCTGGCTCACATTCACGCCTACATTGCGCAGACCTCGTTCGAATATGCGCAAGCGATGGTGGATCGGCTGACCCGGCGCTCCCAACAGATTGCCGAATATCCTCTTTCGGGGTGCCGTGTTCCTGAATATAACCTCGCACAAATCCGAGAGGTCATCGAGGGCTCCTATCGCATCATCTATTATATCTCGCCGGACCGCATCGAGATTATCGCCGTCCTTCACGGCGCGATGAACGCCCTTTCCGAAAGTGAATAAGATTATGATTACGATTACGAAGGGCCTTGATTCCTCCTAATCCTAATCGTAAACCGGTTTGAAGTTACAAGGGAGCCCTGATGATTGCGTCAGACATTGTTGACCGATTAAAGACGATGGGAGATCCGGGGCGGGCTCGCGTGTCCCAACGGTATTTCAAGACCGCTCCAGGCGAATATGGCGCGGGGGATGTGTTTGTCGGCCTCACGGTTCCGGAAACCAGAGCACTGGCCAAGGAGTTTCAGGCGCTTCCCCTGTCCGAGATCGTCCGTCTTCTCCACTCGCCGCTGCATGAGGCCCGGCTGCTCGCCCTGTTCATTCTGGTGCGCGTTTTTCAGAAGGGGGATGACGCGGTGCGCGCGAAGAGCTATACGCTGTATCTGCGGAACACGCGGTTCATCAACAACTGGGATCTGGTGGACGCATCGGCCGAGCACATCGTGGGTGCTTACCTGAAAGAACAAGACCGGGCCGTTCTTTGCACCTTGGCGGCCTCGGGTCTTCTGTGGGAGCGGCGCATCTCGATCATGGCCACCTTCCACTTCATCAGGCGAGGGGAGTTCGCCGAGACCCTGCGGATCGCGGAACAGTTGCAATGTGATCCGGAGGACCTCATCCACAAAGCGGTCGGCTGGATGCTGAGGGAAGTCGGCAAGCGCGATCTTGCCACGGAGGAGGCTTTTCTCAAGGCTCATTATCGGTGCATGCCGCGCACCATGCTCCGGTACGCGATCGAGCGATTCCCGGAGACGGTGAGGCAGGGGTATTTGAAGGGCACGGTCTGACGCTTTGAGGGGGCATCAGGCCGCAATTTTCAATAAAGGAGGCACGGGGTGAAAGAGTTCTGGTTGTGTTTCGTACCGCTGTTCGTCGCCGTGGATGCGATCGGCGTGCTGCCGCTCTTTCTTTCCCTCACCGAGGGCTTGGACCCGGCGCGGCTGAAGAAGGTCGTCGTGCAATCGGTCATCACCGCGTCGACCGTCGCGCTGGTCTTTCTCTCAATCGGCCCGGTTCTGCTGGAGTTCATGGGAATCACGGTGTCGGACTTCATGATCGCCGGAGGAGTCCTGCTGTTCGCGATCGCGCTGAATGACCTCCTCACGGGCGAGAAGCGACACCCTATGGGCGATCACGGAAGTCTAGGCGCGGTGCCGATCGGGGTGCCGCTGATCACCGGTCCGGGCGTCCTGACGACGTGCATCCTGCTGGTCGGGATCGATGGCCGGCTGCTGACGGCCGCCGCTGTGATTGCCAACATCGCGCTTGCCGGAGTGCTTTTCGCTTTCTCTGGTCCGATCACGCGCGTCATCGGACGGACGGGGGCCAAGACGCTCTCCAAAGTGGCCAGCCTGCTGTTGGCCGCGTTTGCGGTCATGTTGATCCGGAAGGGGATCACGGACGTTCTGGTGCTGATCAAGTGAGGGACTCAGTGTTTGGGCTAGAGCATTTTAAGAATTTGTGTGTCCGCCCCTACGGCTCGTCGGAGCCTCGCCCTCCACGCGACATATGCGATTTTGGAGGGCGAGCGTCCTCGCGAGCCGTCTCGTCAAGCAAGAGCGGCTACAGAATGAATTAAACCGCTCTAGCTTTGGGTGCAGTGCGCGCTCGTAGAGGCGGCATCGATGATCAGAGAGGTCATCGTGAGCGAACCGCCGACCGCCTGGTCGTTGAAGTAGGTGACCGTTTCGTGCTCCTGCTTCAGGGCGAGCGCATAAAGCAGCGGCAGGTAATGTTCGGGCGTCGGCACCGCCAGTTGGGCCGAAGGCCCCAGCGAATGGTAATCGGCCAGTTCGGCGTGACGGTTTTCGTTGATCAGCCGTTTGAATAAGGCGTTGGCCTCAATCGCCCAATCGAAACCGAAGGGTTGATTGAAATCGCCGTCGGCCTTCACCACCACCCGGCGCAGGTTATGCACCATGTTGCCGCTGCCGAGAATGAGCACGCCCTGCTGCCGAAGGAGAGCCAATTCCTTAGCCAGCGCGTAATGCGCAGGCCCCGACGTGGTGCGGTCCAAACTCAATTGGACCACCGGGACATCGGCCTTCGGGTACAGGTGCTTCAGCACGCTCCAACACCCGTGGTCAAGCCCCCACCCGTTGTCCAGCCCGACCTCGGCCGACGCGATTGCATCCTTCGTCGCTCGGGCCAGCCACGGACAGCCCGGTGCTGGATATTGCACGTCAAACAGCATCTGGGGAAAGCCGCTGAAATCATGGATGGTCCGGGGCTTCTCCATGGCCGTCACCTGGCTTCCCCGCGTTTCCCAATGGGCTGAAACGCACAGGATCGCTTTGGGTCGGGGCAGCGCTTCCCCCACTGCCCGCCACGCCTTTGAGAAGGCGTTGTCCTCAATGGCGTTCATCGGCGTACCATGCCCGACAAACAGAACCGGCATCCGCTCTTTATCGAACGGGCCCTTGGTCAGGTTATCCGCTTTCTGTTTCATCACGACTCCTTTCGGGAATATCTACACGGCGACGCCGAACAGCTTACCTACGCCCGCCGTGAGTCCCATCGCGAGCGCGCCCCAGAAGGCCACGCGCAGGGCGCCCTTGATCAGCGAGGCTCCGCCTGCGTATGCGGCGGTTCCCCCGAGAAGAACCAGCGTGACGAGAGCGGTCGCCGAGGAAACCCAGGCGATCCGGTCGGCCGGAGCCAGCAGCGCGGCCGCGATCGGGACAATCGCGCCCGCCACGAAAGAAACCGCCGAGGCCAGTGCGGCCTGGAGCGGCCGCGCCCGCAGCGTCTCCGTGATGCCCAGCTCATCGCGGGCGTGAGCCCCGAGCGCGTCAACCGACATCAGCCTTTCGGCCACGCGCCGTGCCAGCGGCTGGTCAAGCCCCCGGCCCACATAAATCGCGGTCAGCTCCGCCAATTCGTGCTCGGGTTCCGTTTCCAGTTCGCGCTTTTCCCTTTCGAGGTCCGCCTCTTCGGTGTCGGCTTGCGACCGGACGGACACGTATTCGCCCGCGGCCATCGACATGGCGCCGGCGACCAGGCCGGCCACGCCGGTCAGCAGAATGCTGGCCTGCGGGGCGCCCGCCGCAGCGACGCCCACCACCAGGCTGGCGACCGAGATGGTGCCGTCATTCGCGCCGAGCACCGACGCGCGAAGCCAGCCGATCCGGTCCGCCTTGTGAAATTCCCTGTGACTGTGTGGCATCAGTGAAGTCTCCTTGCCGATTACTTGTCCTCGTATTCGTCTTCCCAGTGGAACCGGTGGAGCACGCGGTGGACGACGGGCGTGAGCAGGATGCCCATCACCGCGATGAACACCACCCCCGAGTAGAGCGCGTAAAAGCCCGCGAAGAGTTTGCCGGGATTGCTCAACTCCGTTTCGACAGGGCCCATTCCGCTGAGAATCATCGACGCGTTGAGGAACGCGTCGGTCCACGACTTCGTCGACCCGAAGTGGTGGTATCCGGACATGCCGACAAACAGAGAAGCCGCGATGACGGCCAGCGCCACGCAACCGTGCAGCGCCATCCGTCTGATAAATTTGCCCATGGGCAACGGCCGGGTGCGGTGTCGTTCGTACATGCTTCGATCCTTTCGTCTAAATAATCACGCTAATGTAAGCACGGTCGATGGTCGGAGGCCCTGTCAGTCGCGCAGGGCCTTTGGAAGCCTCACCTGTCCTCTTTCGGCAACAACAGCGGTCATCATAATTACCCTCCTCAAAAGTAGGTATTCATATTATAAGAGTATGGATGATACGTCAAACCGTCTGACAACCGGGTTGAGGACCCTGACCGTCACGCGTCCGCACGGCGCGAGCGACAGCGTGCCGGTCTGCTGACCCCATGTGCCCGCCGACGCGTCGGGCAGCTCCGCTGTGGAGGGGGCTCGGACGTTTTTCAGCGCCAGCGTCACGGCCTTGCCGCGCCCGTCGAGTTCGATCACCAGCGCGTCCTCGGCGTCGCGGCAAGCCTGAAACACGGGCGTGTCGGGGGGCGTGACCGAGGCGAGCAGCAAGCCGCTGAAATACTCGCGCGGCAAGGGCCGCCGCCCCAGCGCCCGCAGGTCGGAGCCGTTCGCCTGCGCCAGAGGGAGCGCGCGGTTGGCGTTGATGCCGGTGCGCCACTCGCGGTTCGTGTCGAGCCACACGCGGCCCGCGTCGGCCTTGCGGAAATGGCGGTCCAGCCACGCCTCCAGCCTGCCGGCGGTCTCGGCGTCGCCGCACGCGCGCGCCGCCGCCGCAAGGAAGCTGGCGGTCGCCGCAGGCGGCACCTGCAACGGATTGCAGCAACTCGCCTTGACCAGGGCATCGGGGCGCTCACCCGGGTCATCGCCATACTCGCCCCACGCGATATTTTCCTTCGCCAGTTTCCACAGGACCTTCAGGTTGGCGCGGTCACTGGCCCAGGGCGAGTACCACAGCAGCGACCAGCCGTCGAAGCCCGGCATGCCGCGCGGATAGGCCAGCCCGGTCTTTTCATGATGCAGGAGGCGGAACGCGCCGCCGCCCGCAGTGGCGCGGAAACGCCGCAGCGACCACTGTTCCCATTGGGAGATCTCGGCCCGCCAGTCGCCGTAGCCCAGTCCCGCCAGCGTCAGCACGCTGGCGGCCAGCAGGGCGAACCCGCTATAAAAGAAGGCGCGCCGAAATATGTGGTATAACCGAATCATGTCTTTGTACAAAATGAAAACCACTTTCTAACGCGGGCTCTGCCCGCAACCCGGAATTTCCACCACAAAGACACCTCATGTAGTGCCCCGCAAACAACTAGACAGTGTACCTTAAATTCTATTGACAGGATTGACAGGATTTTCAGGACTAACTCGTTATTCATCCTGTTTCATCCTGCCATCCTGTCAATAGAATTTAAGGTACACTGTCTAGTTGTTTGCGGGGCACTACATGAGGTGTCTTTGTGGTGGAAATTCCGGGTTGCGGGCAG
>JANYBJ010000154.1 GCA_025360845.1 bacterium | reverse complement strand
CTGGGCTTCTCCTCAAGCCAGTACTTCTCCACGGTCTTCAGAAAGCAGACGGGGCTGGTGCCCGGCGAGTTCCGGCGGCAGCGGGCCGGGACGTGAGAGCCGCGAACAAACGATGGGACAACTTACTTAAATTGAGAGTTGAACGTTGAGAGTTGCCGATCCCTCTTAATCCTGATCGTAATCCGCATCTGATCACCGTTACCCTCTGTTGTTCCCCCCAAATGTATAATCCATGACATTGTCACGGATTGAACGCGGCGGGGAAAACAGCGTGGTATGCTCTACGTGTAATCAATTGAAAAGGGCATGCCGTGAGGCGGTCTCAAAAGGAGGCGTTTTAAATGAAAAATTCTTATCCGATAAGTCTGGCAGGCGTTATGGTGACCGTGTGGGCGTTGTCTATGCCGGCGGGTGCAGCCACCTGGACAAGCGCGGCGGACGGTCAATGGAGCGACACCTCAAAATGGGACGGCGGCGCGCTTCCCGCGACAGGTGCGGACGTCGTTTTCGACAAGGCTGGAAGTTACACCACCACTCAGGATCTCGGAGCGGGGCTTTCGCTCAACGGCATCTGGTTTTCGAACGCGGGCGCACGGTTACTCGCAGGGCAGTCATTGGTGCTCAACGGGCCTGGGGACGTCTCCGTCAACACCGCGGCAGGCGTGCAGGCCACGGTGGCCAACGATGTGACGGCGAATAAGAACTTCTGGGTTAACGTGAACGACACCTCCATGCTCGGATTGACAGGGGCGGTCAATTACGGAGGGAACACCGTTCTCAAGAATGGCCCCGGCCGCCTGTCGTTTGCGCAGAAGACGACAGGCGGGGGCACGCTCAACATTCGACGCGGCACGGTCGAGTCGCGCGGGCACTATGGCTGGGTTTGGATGGACGGGGCGGACGCGCAAAGCGGCGACACGGTCGCTTTTTATCTGATGCAGGACGGGGATGTCCACAGCATGCGTGCAGGTGCGAGTTCGCGGAGCGGGGTAACCTTTGTTTTCGGCGGCAAGAACACCTCGGGCACGACCCGCATCGGCGACTGGATGCACGCGACCGGAAGCGACCCGATGGATATGCAATTGTACGCGGCGGCCGGCGGCACCTTCCAAGTTCCAGGGTTTGTCGATAACATGGCACCCGGGATGAGGCTCATCAAGACCGGCGGAGGCCGGCTGGTTTGGTCCGAGACGCCGAGCACGCACAGCAGCGGCACCGTGATCGCGAATGGAACGTTTCAGATGAACAGGAACGCCAACGGTGAAGGCTCCAGCTTTTGGGATTGGGGCGCATTGGGCGCGAAAGGAGTGCCCGTCGAGATCGGCAGCGACCTGACTGCGGCCACGGACGATCTGGCCCTTCTGGGCGCAGGCGATGACCTTCGGGTGAATCACCAGATCGTGGTCAACAACAAAGGCCGCACGGTCACGCTGGGTACCGCGACCGCGCAGACGACCCTGTTCCTGGACACGGTGACCTTGCATCGCGGCATTACGCTTGGCGCGCAGGCCGACGGACAGGTCCGGTTCGACGGAAACATCGTGCGAGGTTCAGGGTTGACCGGTGCGGACGTGTTCACGTGGGGAGACATCAGCAAAGTGACCTTCAACGGGACGATCCCCGACGGCGTGGCGCTGGCCGTGCCCGCCGGCAAGACGCTGGGCCTGGGCAAGCCGGTTGTCGCCACCACGTTCGGTCTCGGCAACGGAGCGAAACTGGAGGTGGCGCTGGATTCTGTCGCCACACCTGTCGTGACGGTCACGACAGCGGATGGCTTGTCGCTTGGGAACAGTTGTTCGCTGAACGTGAAGTCGGGCAACCCGGGCCGCTATGTGCTGTTCAGCTATGCCGGAGCGCTTGGCGGCTCTCTGTCGAATCTGAGCATCGGCACGCTCGGCCCCGGTATCCTGTCGGCGACGCTCGAGCAGGACGAGGTCAACAAGCAAATCATCCTGAACGTGATGTCCGGAACCTTTGTCTGGACAGGGCAGGACGGAAATTGGGACACCGGCGCGCTGTGGGGAAACGGCGTGGCTCCGACGGCAGGCGGCGGCGCGAACATCGTGTTGCGTTTCACGAACGACACTGCCTATGCGGCCAACAATGATATGGCCGGCACCTTTACCGTCGGACAGATGGTGTTTGGCGGGGCGGGCCGCAAGACGATCTCAGGCAATCCGATCCGGCTCGCGAACCCGATCCAGCAGACCTGCGACGTGACGATATCCGCACCGCTTGATTTCAACGGGCTTTCGCTCAACAAGTCCGGCACGAACGACCTGCGCCTGACCTCCGCGTTTCTCGTCGACCCGTCGGGGTGGGGCTATGTGAGGGGCGGTTCGCTGACCACGCGCAACTTCAATTCATGGATGCTGCTTCGACCGGATGTGGTGGGCGAGACGGTCAGCTTCTATTTGGATCAGGCGGGCGACAGGATCAGCGGACGCGTGGTATGGGCCAGCGGAGGCAATCAGATCTTCGGTTCCCGCGCGTCAAACGGCGTGACCCGTCTTGACGACTGGATGCACGGCGACTGGATCGGCGGAGCCGACTGGGGAACCGCGACCTATGACGTTGCCGCAGGCGGGACGCTGAACCTGAGCCAGATCATCGGCAATGGTTCCAAGAACGTGATCAAAGCGGGCGGCGGCACGGTCGAAGTGCGCGACGGCGGCGCGAATCCTTGGGACCGCGCCTACGCAGGCACGACCACGCTCCGCAACGGGACCATCCGCATACTGACGGACGACTGCGGCGATCTGGGTACGGGACCGAACGGTCCCTCATGGACGGAAGGGGCGGTCACCAATCCGTTCAACAACAACGTCTATGCCGGTTCAGGCGGCTCGCTGGGTTATTCGGCTTTGACCTTGGCCGTGCAGATGGGCGATGCGGGCACGCTCGCGGATGATCGGCTCGCCTTGACGACCGGCGACGGTTATTATGTGGGGCACGACATTGTCGTCAACGCGCAGAACATGAGCGGCACCACGACGCTCGGCAACGACGGCGCCAACACGGCCTTGTTCGCGGGTTCGATTACGCTCAAAAAGAGTGTTGTCCTGACGGGCAATGCGGTTTTTGCCGGTGTCATCAAGGGGGACGTGGGGAGTCCCGCCGCCGGCGTTGTGAAAGCGGGCGCGGGTACGGTGACGCTCTCCGGAATGAACACCTATTCAGGAACAACGGCCGTGTCCAACGGCACGTTGGCGGTGGGCGGCTCTCTCGCGAACGCGGCCATCACGGTGGCGTCGGGCGCGACGCTTCAGGGCACCGGTACGATCCATTGCCGGGTGTCGTCAGCGACGAACGACCTCATCGACGTTCAGGGTAAGGCTGTACTTTCCGGGCTGACTCTGGACCTCGATGTGACGGGATCATTGGCTTACGGGGTCTATGTGTTGGCGCAAGGGATCGGCGGTTCACAGTTCGCGTCGGTGACGGATCTGCCTGTCAAACCCGGAACTCTGACAAAAGTGAGATATGCCAATGGAAGGCTAATGCTCACCTTGTCACCGGTCGGCACGTTCATCAGCCTTCGATAGAGCCGTGAAGGGACTGAACATGCGTCCATTCTACAAAGCAAGTTCGGTCATCATTGCGAGCCTCTGTTTGCCGGTTTGGCTGGGAGCGGTTGAGCCGGTCGATTACGGTGCGGGCAAGGTGAACTCGATGGCCGCGACCGAAGGCACGAGAATGGGCGGCCCGGACAATTTCGATTACCTCGCGCTGGAGAACCAGCCCGGCCCGAGCGGCGTCCCAGTGGGCGGCATCGGGGTGGGCTATTTCAATTACGCGCCCGACGGCCGGTTCTCGCGCATCGCCATCAACGGCTGGCACACAGAGGGCGATTGGGAGTGGGGGCCGATCATCAAGAATACCCGCGCGACGTTCCTTGCCGTATGGGACAGCGGCACAGCGCGCGTCCTGCAACGCGGACAGGGTGTGTACGGTATGGAGGCCGCGAAGAAAACGGTTTACCGGGGTCTCTTTCCCATCGCGGAGAACACCATCGATGACAGCGTGAACGTCCGCGTATGGTCCGCGTTGGTTCCCCATAACGCCAAGGATTCGAGTCTGCCGCTGGCGTGGGTCGAAGTCACCGTCACCAACAGTCTGAAGACGGCGCGACCCATGTCGGTGGCATTCTCTTGGGAGGATGTCATCGCACGCAAGATCCTTGACTTGAACAACCTTGAACTCCTGCGTGATCCCAAAGCGCGGGCGGATGTTTGGAGCCGCACAGAGACGCAGTCACAGAAGAACGGCGGACACTGGGACTGGATGCCCCGTGTCGCAACGACCTCTGATGGGTGTACGGTTGCCGGTTACACGGGTCTACAGCAACACGCCGCACCGTTGCGGCCCAAGATGAAGACCTTCCAGAACTACAACAATGAGGTGGCGCTGCTCGCCGAAAAACAGCCCGGCGTCGCACTGTCGCTTCTGCCCGCGTATAGGGTCGATAAGGGCGAAGACGCTTGGGCTCCGTTCAGGCAGGCCGGGCTTTTCCCGCAGACTCCTGTCCCTGCGGCCCTGTTCAATCCCGGCGACACTCTCGAAAAGGCCAGTGCCGTGGCGGCGAGTTTCACGCTGCGTCCCGGCGAGTCGCGGACGGTACGCTTTATGGTCGCCTGGTTCCGGCCTGAAATGAAGGTTGATTTCGCGAAAGATGATCCGGCGGGTTTCTGCGGCAAGGCCGACTACAATCGATATTATCACAATGCGTTTCAGACGCTTGGCGAGCTGGTCGCGTACGGGGCCGGCCAGCGGTCGAGGCTTTTGGCAGAGACGCGGAGCTGGCAGGAACCGATCCTCGCCTCCACCTATCCCGACTGGCTGAAGTTCAAGGTGATCAACTGCGGCTACACGATCTTTGCCGGCACGGTGCTTAACAAGGCTGGAGACTTCACGGTCATGGAAGGGGGAATGGGCGGTCTCATGGGCACCATGGACCAGCGGATCTCGGCACATCCGTTCTATCAGAAGTTCTTTCCGGAGTTGGACCGCTCGGAACTCGAACTCTTCGGACACACGGCCGACCCGGAAGGGTTCATCACACATTTCGTCGGCCATTACTACATCGGGATGGGTTCGCGCGACGGCACCTCTGTCGTGCCGCGCAACTGGATGCTTGACAACTCGGGCGGCTGGCTGATCCAATTGGCGAAGGTGTATCAGCAGACCGGCGATAAAGTCTGGCTGGAACAGTTCCGCGCGCAAATTCCAAAGACCGTCGCCTTCCTGCAAAAGCGGGTCGCAGGCAAGGAGTTCCACATTATCACGGGACCCAACACGTACGATGACTTTTGGCATCCCGAGATCTTCGCCTACAACGCCTGTACGTGGCCGTCCTTTCTCCAGGCGGCTGCCGTGCTGACGGCGGCGCTGGGAGACGACGCGCAAGCCAAGGCGCTCACTGAGGAGGCCGCGCGCGCGGCCGCCGACTTCGAGCGGGCGCTCTGGAACGGCCGGTTCTATGCGTACGGCGCGGAGCCGGACGGCAGCAAGCGGCGCGACGACATCATGTCCAGTTGTCAGCTTGCGGGACCTTTCATCAGCCGGTATTGCGGTTGGGGCGACATCGTGCCGATGGAACATGTCCGCTCAGCTCTGGTCGAGCAGTTCAAGTCGAATATCGCGGGCAGTCCCGACTGCTACGCGCCCAAAGTATGGGATCTTGAGAACCGCTGTGCGATGCGTGACCCTCGGCGCCCCGACGACCGCAACAACGACTCCACCTGCTGGCCGTTCTATCTCGAAAGTTACACCGCGATGGCTGGCATTCAGGCGGGTTTTGCGGAGGACGGGCTGGAGATTATGAAGCATATCCAACTCGTGCATCTGAGAAACGGGTGGACGTGGTCGCAGAACCTGTGGCGGCCGGGCGAACTGACCTACATGACCGCGCCGGTGACATGGTTCGTCACCGACGTGCTGGCAGGTGCGGCTCTGGATGTGCCCGGCAGGACGCTTACGCTCGGGCCGTTGTTCCGCGTTGATGACAAGACGATTGCACTGCCGGTCTATTTCCCGGACTTCTGGGCTATGCTCAGGGGAGACCGTGAAGCACGGACGCTCAAGCTGGAAGTCACACGGACCTTCGGTGATTCGACAGTGATCATTGAGCGTGTGCGGGCCTTGCCTTTAGGAGTGCCTTCCGGCGAGGCCAAGGTGTTCGCAATCAAACCCATTACCATCCGTTCCGGAGCCGTGCTAGACTTATCGTCTCATTACGCTGAATTGACGGCGGCCAAGTTGCAGCAGCCCGTTCTGGTGGGCAAGTCTAGGTAAAGGCAAAATGAGTAAAGAATCCACCAATAGAACCTTCACTTTTCTCTTCGTCTTTTCGCTGCTAACCCTTGGGTCTTGGTGCCGGGCGGCGCAGTCGGCAGAGGAACTCCGGACGAAAATCGCCGAGGTCGCGCCCGGGGTGTACCGCTTGCGCGCGGGCGAGCCGGAGAAAATCGTGCCGTCGCTGGTTCGGCAGCCGACCAGCAAAGAGGCGCTGGCGGCGATGCCGAAGGTGCCCGCCCCGCCGCTGCAGGGCATCAAGGTCTGGCGGACGGCACGCGGCTGCCGGATCGAGCTGCCGCTGGGCAGCGGCGAGGTGGTCTATGGGCTGGGGCTGCAGTGCAAGCATCTGGAACAAAACGGCTGGCGGCGGACGCTTTACACGGCATCAGGCGATGACAACGGCGCAGGGATGAGCCACGCGCCGGTTCCCTTTTATGTCAGCACGTCCGGCTACGGCGTGCTGGTGGACAGCGCCCGCCATGTGACGTTCTCCGTGGGCGAGAAGCAACGGTTGGCTGACGTGTCCTCACTCGCGACTGGCGCCAAGGAGAAGAAGATCGTCACCAACGTGGCCGAGCTTTACGGGCCGGAGCAGCGCGACAAGACGTCGGTGTATGTCGATGTGCCTGCGGCGGGAGGCGTGGACGTCTACCTGTTCGCCGGCCCGCGGACGGGCGAAGCGGTGGCGCGCTACAACCTCTTCTCGGGGGGCGGCTGTCTGCCGTCGCTCGCCGGGCTGGGGCCGGAATATCTGATCGGGACCATGCTCGATTCCAAGGCGGCGCTCAAGACGTGCGAGGGTTTTAAGCAAGACCGCATGCCGGTCACCTCCGTCGGCATGGAGCCGTGCTGGCAGACGCACGCGTATTCGAGTTCCTACCTGTGGAACCGGGAGAAGTTCCCGGAAGGGTTTGTGGAGGCGGTCCGGGCGCTGGGTTATGAACTGACGCTCTGGTGCCAACTCTACATCGACCCGTCCTCGCCCCTGGTTCCCCTGTTGGGCAAACGCTTCGGCGACTTCGAGGTCTGGAACGGCCTGGTGCCGGATGTGGCGGACCCGGAGGCGCGGGACAGCTACGGCGGGTTTCTGGCAAAAAGCTTCATCCGTCAGGGCGTGTCCGGCTTCAAGCTGGACGAAGTGGACGGCTCGCCGACGACCAGCGGGGCGCGTCAGAACTGGATGTTTCCCGACTTCGCGTCCTTTCCCAGCGGCGCGGACGGGGATCAGTTGCGCAATCTGTTGGGCCGGTTCGGTGTGCAGGCGATCAGCGACGCCTTCCGCAAGGAGAACCGCCGGACCTTCGGTCTGGTCCGCGCCTCGCATGCCTGGGCGTCGCCGCTGTCCGTGGCGGTCTACAGCGACGAGTACGATTTCGCAGATTACATGCGCTACAATCTGAGCGCGGGCGTGCAGGGGCTGCTCTGGTCGCCCGAGGTCCGTCACGCGGACAACGAGCGCGACTGGGCGCGGCGCGTGTCGGCGGCCTGTTTTTCCGCAAAGATGGTGTATAATGACTGGCAGTTCCCGCATCCCGCCTGGAAACAGCCGGATCTCTCTGCGAACGAGCGCGGTGAATTGCTGCCGGATGACAATCCGCATATCCGCATCGCCCGGCGTTTCAGCAGCCTGCGTATGGCGCTGTTGCCATACCTCTACCAAGCCTACAGCGACTATCACAGGAAGGGTATTCCACCGGTGCGGCCGCTGGTGGCCGACTGGCCGGAAGACGGCAATACGTGGCGCCTCGATGACGAGTGGATGCTGGGGTCGGACGTGCTGGTTGCGCCGGTGACCGACGGGAACGCGTTTTCAGAACTATATCGGGTCGCGCTGACCGAGGCCTCTCAGTTCAAGGTCGGATCCGGCATACGGATGAGCTTCGCGGACGACGTGCTTCAATTGGACATCGCGTCTCTCACGGACGGCTTGCCGGGAGGTTCAATGGAGTTTGACCTGAAGGCCGGTCCCTGTGTGGCCCGGCTTTGCGCCCGTGGCGATATTGGGCTGATGGATCTGCGCCTCCGCCGCGTCGAGAAGAATCGCGAGGTGGATGTCGGCGAACTCTATAAAAACAATCTCCGGGTGGATGCGAAAGAATGGAGTGAACTCGTGTACCCGTTCACGGTGCCGGCCGACGGCCATTACCGCCTGTATGTCGGCAAGGGATACTTTTTGCGGTTGCCGGAGCCCAGACGTCTCGAACTTCGCGAAGTTTCTTTTGAGCAGCGGACCGGCAACCCGAGGGAATCTTGGAGGCGCATGGTGTATCTGCCCTCCGGCACCTGGCGCGATTTCTGGACCGGTTCGGCTGTGGCGGGCGGGAAAAGGCAAGCGGTGACGGCAACACCGGAATGTCCGCCGGTCTTCGTCCGCGACAACACGCTGCTGCCTCTGGCCGAACCGGTGGTAACCCTTGACAGAAAAACCGTGTTCAACGTACATTTGGCCGCCTACGGCGACAATCCGCGCCCCTGCCAACTGCTCGAAGACGACGGCACGACCTTCGATTACGAGAAAGGCAAATGGGCGACGCTTATCGTGAAACCGGACGGCACGGTCGACCGCCCGGACCATGGCCAGCCGCAGCGCTACCGGATCGTTGGAAAGGCGGAAAGTCCAGGTGCTCTGAGTGAGCGCATTGCCTTGAATACGCCATGAGGATAGAGGATGCAAGCCCAAACGTATGGCAAAGCAATATAAACATTAACTCATGATTGAAAGGGAAACGATGAAGACAACGCAGCGGGTTATCACAAGCGTCCTGCTCGCCGCCGGGCTGGCGATGGCCGAGCCTCCCAAAGGGGGCTTGGGCGCAGACGCGTATGACATCGCGGAGCGGATCAACAAGAGCAAGGCGACGCTCGACGAAGGGATGTCCCGGATCGCGGAGCAGCCTGCGGCGGAAGCGGTCGTCAGGCTTGATCCGAAGACCGTGACGGGCCGTGTGCCGGCGCACTTCATCGGCTACAACATCGAGGACCTTTCGTATGAGCTGCATCCCGGCCTCTGTGCCCAGATGCTGTACGGGGAAAGCTTTGAGGACGAGCCCGACGTGCTTTTGCCGGACGGCTGGGAGTGGCATGCCGAGCCGCAGAACGCCGACACGCCGAAAGACCCGGACGGACTGCGCAAGTGGCGCGGGGCGTGGTCGATCGAGGACGGCGTCGTCGAGCTGACAGGTTGTCGGCAGCGCCGCATCTGCACGGACCGCGTGCAGATGACTGACGGCGAGGTCTCTTGCGATGTGATGCAGCCCGCACACGAGCGGAACCACAACGGCCCGGGCCTGCTGGTCTGCTGGAAACCTGCGGCGTATTACTATGTCCGCTTCGCTCCGGAAGGCAAAGCGGTTGTCCTGTCGAAAGGTGACAACCCCGGTTTCGTCCAAGGCGCGAAAGAGCTGAGTTATAAGGCGTTCCCGTACGAATACGGCAAGTGGTACAACCTGCGGGTCGCGGTCAAGGCCGGCCTGATCCGCGTCTCGGTTGACGGGCAGGAGCTTATTTCGTATCAGGACAAGGAGCCGCTGACGGGCGGCGTGGGTTTGGAGTCCTCATTTACAGTCTCGCTCTACAAGAATCTGGTTGTCAAACCTGACGGCCAGCCGGAATGGAGGGACAACTTCGCCTCCGTGGCGCAACGGCCCTACGCGCACCGGGAGCATATCAGCCGTTGGTGGGACGTGATCGAGGAGGAGGGTGCGCAGGCCCGTTTCGACTGGTCGAAACAGGAGCCGTACAACACGGACCGGTGTCAGCGCATCGAAAACCGCGCCGTCATGGGCCGGGCGGGGGTCTACAACACCGGGCTCCACAATTGCGGACTCGCAATCGATTCGGCGAAGACATATGAGGGCCGGGTCTATCTGCGCGGGCAGGCAAAGCAGGTCACCGTGGCCTTGCAGAGCCGAGACGGGCGGAAGACCTACGCATCGCAGACGCTCGAAGGGTTCGGCACCGGCTGGAAGCGGTATGACTTCGCCCTCGCGCCGGCGGCGACGGACGGAAACGCGCGTTTCGCGCTGTGGCTGGAGGGGGCGGGCGCAATCGACGTGGACCAGGCGGTGCTGATGCCGGCTGCGGCGTTCCGCTACAAGGGACAGGTCGCACGCAAGGATCTCGCCGAAAAGCTTTTCGCCGGACTCGGGCATTTGCGCTTTGGCGGAGACATGATCAACACGTGGGGGTTCGATTGGGAAGACCAAACGAAAGATCCCGACAAGCGGCGCCAGTATCTCGACGGCTGGAACTACCACAAGTCGGCGATGTTCGGTGTCTTTGAATTCCTGGACACGTGTGCCGCTGCCGGGATCGTGGCATTGCCGAATTTGGGAGAGCACCTGAAGGCGCAGGCCCTTCTGAATTTTGTGGAGTACTGCAATGGCGGCGAGAATACGCCGTACGGCGCGCGGCGTATCCGCAACGGCCATCCGAAGCCTTACGGCATCAAGTACCTGATGTACGGCAACGGCCAACCCGACACGGCGCAGACAGAGAAGCTGCTTGAAGGACTGCCGAAAGTCGACCCGTCCGTGAAGGTCATTGTCGGCGATGTCGGCCATGTGCCGTGGACCGTCATCAGCGAAAACAATCCCGAGTGGGCGGGCCGCATCAACCGTTTTGCGGATAAGCTCGCGGCCATCGGTTCGCGTCCCGAGGTCGATGTGCTTGGTTCGCACCTGCTGTGGCGCGAGACCGTGCAGACGATTGAAAAAGGCTTTTCAACGGTGAAGGACGGCAAGACGCAAATCTACTCCGAAGAGGTCAACGGCAGCGCCTACAACTGGCGGCGCGGGCTGGACGACGCGCTGATCGCCATAACCTCTGAACAGCTTGGCGGCAAAATCTGGGGTCACGCCTTCTGTAATGCGTTTCAGGCGAACGGCCACCTGTACGAGTGGAACCAGGGGCACATCCATTTCACGCCGGACAAGTCGTGGTGCCAGCCCGCTGGCTGGGTGGTGAGACTGCTTGGCGAAAATACGCTGCCGTGCGCGGTGGCGCAGGAGGTCGTGTCGCCGAAAGTCACGGTGCCGGTCCGTCAGAACGGGCCGCCGGGACATCGGGAGACCACGGCGCTGAGCGTGAGCGCGTGCCGCAGCGAAGACGGCAAAGAACTGGTCGTCAAGGTCGTGAACCTCTGGGGCGGCCCTGTGACGACCCGGTTGCACGTGGGTCTGCCTGTTCAGTCCGCAAGGGCCACGGTCATGTCCTGTCGCGACTTGGACACGGAAAACACGTATGCGGAGTCTGACCGCCTGGCTCCGAAGACCTCGTCAGTCGCGAATCCTGCGGCGGACATGGTCTACACCTTCGAGCCTGCATCGTTTACGGTTATCCGGCTCACGTGTAAGTAGCGGGCCGTCTATCATGCGGATCGGGAAGGACGTTTCGATGGAACAGAGAGGGGGCACATGAGGGTTGTACAACTGACGGTTATGCTCGGCATCGCAGGGGCGGCTGTGGCGGAGGAAAATTGGAAGGGTTTTGTCGAGTCGCTGCCGATGCAAGAGGGACCTTACAAGCCGACATGGGAATCGATGGCGGCTCAGTATCAGGTGCCGGAGTGGTTCCGTGATGCGAAGCTGGGCATCTTCATGCACTGGGGCCCGTGCTCGGTGCCTGCGCGGCACGGCTGGTACGGCCTGGCCATGTGCGACCCGGACACGAATGCCGAGGTGTTCGAGTATCACCGCAAGACCTACGGACATCAGTCCGTGTTCGGCTACAAGGACCTGATCCCGCTGTGGAAGGCGGAGAAATGGAAGCCTGACGCATTGGTGCGCGAGTTCAAAGCGGCCGGTGCGCGCTACATCATGCCGGTGGGCGTGCATCATGACAACTTCGACAATTACGACTCGGCGTATCAGCCGTGGAACTCGGTCAACATGGGGCCGAAGCGGGATATCGTCGGCGAATGGCGCAAGGCCGCGCTCAAGGAAGGCCTGCACTTCACGGTCTCCACCCACCAGCATGAGTCGTGGGACTGGTTCCACCGGTCGTATAACTTCGACAAGACTGGCGACAAGGCCGGTGTGCCGTGGGACGCTTGGCAGACCCAGGCCGACGGCAAGGGAAAGTGGTGGGAAGGTTACGACCCGGCGGACCTGTATGTGCCCCATTTTTTACCGTGGGATCCCAAACTGGACGTCATCCACCATAAGATGCTTCGTACCGACCGCGGCGACTGGCCGAATGACCGCGACATACTCGATGACCAAGGCAAGGTGATCGGCACCGTCAAAATTGATCCTGACGCGCAGACCAAGTTCATCCGCAACTGGTATCTGCGTACGAAAGACCTGATCGACAAGTATCATCCCGAGATCGTGTATTTCGATTGGGGCATGCCCTTCAGCCACCTGCCGTGCCGGGACGCATGTTACCTGCGGTTGCAGGCTCACTATTACAACTCGAGCATGCAATGGAACGACGGGAAGATGCTGGTCGGGGCGAACCTCAAACATATCAAGCACTGGCCGGTCCAGGAACTCACCGGCAGCCATGATCAGATCCGCCGCTCGTGCGTGGAGGATTTCGAGGGCGGCCGCGCCGGCGATCTTCCCTCCGTTGAGCCCTGGCAGCAGTGCGACTCGGTCAACAACGAGTGGTTCGACGACACCAACAACCCCAAGCGCGTAGTCAAGAAACCGGTGGACGTGATCAACCGGCTGGTGAGCATTGTCGCCCGCAACGGCAACCTGCTCCTGAACATTGCGCTCAAGGCAGACGGCACCGTTTGTCCGAGTGACCAGACAGTGCTCGACAGCCTGACCCGCTTCATGTCGGTCAACGGGGAGGCCATCCACGAGACGCGTCCATGGGTTGTGGCGGTGGACAGGCCCACAGAGACCTATTTCACTACCAAGAAGAGCGTGCTGTATGCAACGGTCATGCGCTGGCCGGACAACGGCAAGATGTCCATATGCGCCTTGGCGGAAGACCGCTCGCCATGGATTGCCAGTGTCAACAAAGTCAGCCTGTTGGGAGATAAGCGCGAGGTGAAGTGGGTGAGGACGGCGCAGGGCATGCAGATCGAGCTTCCGGGTGAGCGCCCTGCCGACTTCCTTGGAATGTGTCTCAAGCTTGAGGGGACGGGAACGCCGGTTGTCGCCACTGCCTCCGCACCTGCCGAACTCAAGCCGCCCGAAGAACAGGACCGGCTGGAACTGGATGTCCGCAAGCATTTCGGAGGCTTGGCCGGAAAGCCGGCGGACGATGACAAGCTGCGGGGGGTCATCAACGATGCCATCCGGGACGGTCTCGGCTGTTTTTCCGGATTCGTTGCCACGGTGGAGGCGGTCGGCAAGCAGGCGCAAGGCACTGCTGTCATCACGTTGCGGTCAGCCGTCAATGCGGAGTCGGTTTACATTCTGAAAATCGCCCGAGCCGAACTCTCTCCCGGCGGACGTCCTCTGGCAAACGGTGATCGGGTGCTTTTTGACGCGCGCTGTGAAGGCGCGTCAATCAAGACCTCGACCGTTGACTTTCCGGAATTCCGCGGTTATGTCACAGGTCTGCGTCGGCTTCCATGAGGGTTTGTGGAGGCGGCGGTTGGGTATTTTTTATGATCTGCGCCGGAAGATTTTGACCGCAGCCGCGGATTGCCGTTATACTGCCCTGCTTTCAACCCCATGAGCGATTCAGCATGAGCTTACTCCAAACCATCTTACTAGCCATTGTCGAGGGCTTGACGGAATTCTTGCCCGTGTCTTCCACCGGACACATGATCATCGCCCAAAAATTATTGGGCATCCACAGCAACCTCGACTTTGTCAAAGCGTTTACGGTCAACATCCAGTTCGGAGCCATCCTGTCGGTGGTCGTGCTGTATTGGAAGCGGTTCTTTCAATCCTGGGACTTTTATTGGAAACTGCTGATCGCTTTCCTGCCTGCCGCGGTTTTCGGTTTTGCCCTGAGCAACGCCATCGACCGTTTACTTGAAAGCGTGTCTGTGGTTGCAGTGATGTTGGTGCTGGGCGGCGTACTCATGCTGTTTGTGGACAAATGGTTCAACTATCCCGAAGAAAAACAAGCCGTGGATTGGAAGCGGGCGCTGAAAATCGGCTTCTTCCAGTGCATTGCCATGGTTCCGGGCGTTTCGCGTTCCATGGCCACGATTGTGGGCGGGATGACCACCAAGCTTTCGCGGAAAAACGCGGCCGAATTTTCGTTCTTCTTAGCGGTGCCGACCATGGCTGCCGCTTCGGGATACAAGCTGCTGAAACTGGTGACTGACCCGGCTTTGGTTTCCACGGTGTCGGACAATCTGATGACCCTCCTGATCGGCAATGTGGTGGCGTTCCTTGTGGCCTTGGCGGCAATCAAGTTCTTTATCGGCTTCCTGACCCGATACGGCTTCAAGGCCTTCGGCTATTACCGCATCGCGGCCGGAATCATCCTTCTGGTTTTGCTGGGGCTGGGCGTTGATCTGCAGATTGTCTAGCCGGTTAAAAAAAACTCCACGTTGACCGGCGAGGGGGAAAAGCTCTATACTGTCTCGTTTAACCCTTGGAGGCATTTCTGTGAATGTTGAACTGATTGAGAAGGCGAGAGTCCGGGTTCCCAGCGTTCCTGTGCTCGTGAATCTGGTTTCGAAAC
>JANYBJ010000320.1 GCA_025360845.1 bacterium | reverse complement strand
GCGGGGCTTGCCGTCGGGCGCGCCCCCCGCCTGCGGGACGGCGGGCTTGCTGTTCCGCTTGAACTTCATCCGGTGCTGCTGCTTGAGCCGCGACTCCATCTCCGCCACGCGCGCGGAAAGCGCCCTGTTTTCCTCGTTGAGGGCGGATTTGGGGTTGTAATTTGACATTAGACAAATTGCCCTCGATTCTTGTCGTGGCAACCTGATTATGAGCCGACGCGGCCGAAGGTGTCGTTCGTGAAGACGGTGGAGCGCCAACCGCCGCCGGGCGCGGGCAGGGCGGACTCGGTGAGGTGCCCGTAAGCGTCGAAGACCGTGCGGGCGGCAGGCGTAGTCAGGGAAGGATAGCCCCCTGCGTCGTAGCTGAAGGACGTGACGTGCCCGTTGGCGTTGGTGACCGCGGCGGGCTGGCCGTTGGCGTTGTAGGCGAAGGAGACGGCGGACACGGCGTCCCACGAAGAGAGGAGCAGGCCGGTATCCGACCACGCGAACCGGTTGGTGACGCCCGCGGCGGCGTCGGCCATGACCGGCAGCGCGAGGGACGGGTGCCACTCGCAGAACCGCGGGCTGGAGTACTGGATGTTTTCGGGACCCGGCGGGAACGCTGCCGGAGGCCCGAGCACAAGTTGCGCTTTTAGGTTTAACCGACCGCCCCGATGTGTTTTAATACTGCCTCACTTTTAAAGGAAATCTATCATGCCTCTTTCCTGCTGGTGTTATCTGCTCGGGCTCATCTGCGTCCTGATGGGCGCTGCGATCGTTGCCGCCCCCGCGCCGCTCGCCCGTTTCTACAACGCCTTGCCGCGCAGCGTGACCGCAGGCCGGGTTCTCAGCTCGATCGCCTGGGCCTGGGCCGGCTACGCGCTCTGGACCATGCAGCTCGATTTCCTTGTGCCGTTCAAAAAGTTCCTTCCCGTCGCCGTCTTGGTCTGCATCCCCCTCACGTGGTTCTGGCTCGACAACCTGCTGACCTGCCGCGCGTTCGGCGGCATCCTCGTGCTTTTCCCCTATGAGCTGCTGCACACCGCCCGCGTCCACCCTTCGCCGTGGCGGCTGGTGCTCGTCACCCTCGCCTACCTCTGCATTCTCAAAGGCATGATCCTGATCCTTTATCCTTGGAAAATGCGCCAAGTCATCGTCTGGCTCACCCGGAGAACGCCGCTCTTCCGCCTCGCCGGAGCGCTCGACGTCCTGCTCGGACTTCTCCTCATCGGCCTCGGCGCCGTTGTCCTGCGCTAATGCGGACTTTGCCCGCAACTCCCCTCTTCCCGGCAGCTTGAAGGTTGGGAGTTGAACGGTGGGCGGTGAGCGTTTATTTTTGACGGCTTATTGGCTTGTTGTCATGGAGAACACATGAATCGCGTTTTATTGACACCCGCTCTGTTTCTGTTCGTCTGCACCTCCTTTGCGGAGGTAAAAAAATCTTCGCGCAATCTGGAGCCGCTGTCCAAAAGCCCCGGCGACGGCGCCGCCTCCACGCGCAGCGGGAACTCCGGTTTGAACGTTTCCCCAGCTCCGCGCGAGGCAGCTAAAGACACGGTCACGAAGGTCACCTTTCTCGGACCCAAAAAGGGGTGGGGCTTCACCCAGGCGACCAGCCCCTGTTACTCGCCGCAAGGCAAGCACGCGGGTGCCTTGCCCGGCGGCACGCTCTTCAAATACACCGCCGTGAAAGCCACCTCGAAAAACGCCATGCTGGTCTGCACCGTGAAACGCGGAGACGCATGGGAAGGCCCGTTGCTGCTGGACTGCACCGACGTTGCCGCCTATGAGGGCGACCCCGATGCGCTCGACCCCGAGACCCTCCATAATCTTGGCGCCTATTTCGCTCTCAAAGGGAAAATCGCCGACCGTAAAGAAGCGCTCGCCGACGAGGCGCTCGCCTCGAATCCGCATTTCGAGGCCGCGCGACAGGCGCAGCAAGCCTACCAAGACAGTGTCACCAAAGCCGCCGCAATGGAAAAACAGATGAACACGCTCGCCGGCCCGAGCAAGGCCAAGGCCGACGAAGCCCTGCGTGCGCTCAAATACGACCAGGTGCGCATCAAGGCGAGGGCGGACGCCGAAGCCGCCGACTATAAGGCGTGGAAAACGTCTCATCCGGCCGACCCGGCCAAACTCGCCGCCGATCCCCAACTCCAGGCGCTGGAGAAGGAACTCCTGGAGGCCCAAGCCAAAGTCGCCAAGCTCGTGCCTTCCGCACCGTAAGTTCAGGTAGGGACGCCTCCCCGAGGCGTCCGCGTGCTCGGAGAGCCCGCGCTACCTTTTTTCCACATGCCGCACCGCCCGCAGAATCAGCAGGCCCAGCACCGCCATGACCAGCGCGGAGATCATGATAAGCCCGTGCTTGGCCAGAAACTGCCGCACGCGCACCCTGGAACCGTACGTGACGTCCCCCTGCGGCGGCGGCGCCAGTTGCAAGAGCTGCGCCGGCAGTCCGCTCCGCAAATAGCCTGTGACCCCTTGCTCATACACCGGGGCCACCGTGACGTCGGGGTTGCCATAGGCCAGCCGATAGCGCTGCCCTTTTTCCGCAATGAACATCACGCCATACCCCATCCGCTGATAGGCCACACCCCCCTCTCCAAAGGTGAGCGGCGGATTGTCATCGTTGTTGACCTTCACACGTAAACGCTCTGCCCGCACCTCGGCGAAGCTGACCTGAAGGCTCTCTTGCTGGGGCACACCGGGCAAACGCGTCCGCACCACGCGGCCCTGCGCCACCGTCCGCCAGCCGCCGGGCGCGGGACACTCCACCGTCACCCCGCGCTCAAAATTCTGCTCGGCGGGATTGAGCACAATGCCCACGACAGGCTGCTGCCGCACCGCGAAGGTCAGCACCGTCGCCTTGCGCGCCGCATCCTCGGCCGTCTCGACCGCACGCGCGCCGACCGGCAGACGCGCCTCATCCTTCAGGACCGCCACACGCGCCGTATCGCGGAAAATGACCGCATCGATTCGAAACGTCCGATTCTCCACCGTGTAGCGCTTGGTCTGCCGCTCCGATGCCGCTCCCGACTTCTCTTCCGTCACAGAGGAATAGGCCGAAAACACGCGGTCGTCCGCCTGCCCGACGACCAGCTTGAACAACCGGTTCGTCAGTGCTGGCAGCTCGACCGTCTCCTTCTTCACATCCGCAAAGCGGCTGTAATCGAAAAGCGGCTCGGCCGGCTTGACCGGTTGCCACGCTCCGCCCGCGTCCTGAACATACACGGTCACCGTCTGCTCGTAATTGCGCAGCGGCGTCCGCAGGGTGACTTGCGTCAGCGACAGGAGGTTGGTCCTGTCCAGTTCGCACACGACCGCGAGTCCGCCTTCGGGCAACTGCTCGACGCCCGTCACCCGCGCTTCGCGCGCCGTGTGGCGCTCTTCAAAAGCGTACGCGCGTTTCTCCTGAATCACGCGCGGCACCTCGCGCCCCGCCCCGTCCAGCACCCGCACATCGGCATACTCCGGCTGGCTGTTGGCGAACACGTGCTCGTCGAGCGCCACCTCCGCCACCGCGGCCGTTTCGGCTCCTCCGCTGACCGCACGGGTCACGCGCCATTCACCCGCGCACGCCGCTCCCGCAGCCAACATAAGCATTCCGCAAATCCTGTCCGCTTTCATGCTACTGTCCTCCGACTTCCGGTTCAAAGAGCGCTTTGTACTTGAGATACACGAACGAGCCCAGCACCAGCAGGATGCCGACCGATATGAAAGCGACGATACGGTAGAGCGTATCGAGCCCTGCGAGGTCGATAACCAACAGCTTGCCCACAGCCAGCGCGAAGAGCCCCAGCCCGCACCAGCGCAGCCATTTGCCGCGCAAGCGGATGCCCGCGAAGAGCAGCGCGAAGGCGAAGAGCGTCCACACCACCGTCACCGCGCTGTGCTGGAACTCGGGCGCATAGACCCGGGCGATCACGTCCGTCTCCAGTGTCAGATACAGCCACACCTGAACCAGCACCAGGCCCAGCACCTTGGCCGCCGCCGGACTCGGACGCGTGAGCCGCCACGCCGCAAGCAGCGTCGCCGGCAACGCGCCGTAGGTGAGCGCCCGGAGTCCGGCCGCATGCCAGAACGCCGCGCCTCTCAAGGTCGACGGGTGCAAGGGGTCGTACAGCCGGTCCAAATCCCAGCTCATGCCGCGCACACAGGCCAGCGCGAACAGGACGACCGCCATATTCCCCATGAACCGACTGCCCGTCCTGCGCGAAATCCAGAGCATCGCCAGCGCCTGTAGACACCAGGCCATCGTCAGCCACTCGCCCGAAATCATCAGCACCGGGCTCATCGCCAAGAAGACCGACGCCAGCCCGATGAAAAGGCCGATCAGGGCCTTGTCCAACAGCTTACGCTGCAGGCAAGCGTAGACCAAGCCCACATAAACCGCAGCCACCGCAAGCGCGACGAGCCCGGTTCCCTCTTTGCCGAAAATCGGTTTGAACAGCAGAAAAGCCCATGCCCAAAAAATCCCCGCGTTTAAGAAAATGGCCGCCCATTCGACAACCGTCGTCGCCAGCCGTTTGCGGATGTGGATCACGATCACGGAAAACAGATAGAGCAGGTGAATCGCGGAAAGAAAAATCAGATCGTGAACCAGTTGTGTCGTTCCGCGGTGCCCCTCGCAGAAAAGAAAAGCAAGCGCGTACGAGGCGAGCATGCCCAACACGTTCAGCATCGGCCAGCGTCTGACCAGCGAGATCCCCAGCACGCCGCACCCCAGCAGCAGGATATAGCCGTAGAAGAACAAATCGATCGAACCCGTGTCGCCGATCATCACCGGCGTGGCGTATCCGCCGACCACACCCAGCACCGCAATCATCACGGACTGATACCGCACCGCCAGCACGCCCGCCGCCACGGTCACGCATGCCATCAGCGCGAACGCCGCGCTTTGCGCCATCAGGTGATACATCCCCGAAGCCGCGTAGAACGCGAAGTAGAGCGTGACGAATCCTGCGCCCACCAGTCCCTGTCCCAGCAGGTGATACCGCTTGAAGAGCAACCGCACGCCGAAACAGATCATGCCAAGGCCTGCGGTCAGGCTCAGAGCCACGCGTCCGAGCGGACCCATGATGCCCTTTTCGATCGAGTATTTCAGGAAGAACGCGATACCCGCCAACACCACCAGAATGCCGATGCGCAACAGCCAGTTCGTCGCGACCGCATACTCCCACGACACGCCCGGCTGGCGGTATTCCTCGCCGATCACCAGCCAGTTCCACGCCTTGCTCATCACGCGTTCGGCAGGCGTCGGCTCCGCCTGCACCGTCGCCGGCACGGGCGGTTTCTGAACGGGCGCCTCACGCGCGGCAGGCGCAGGGGCGGCTACAGGAAGCGGCGCCGCCGCAGGCGCCGTTACAGGCGGCGGCACTTTTTTCGCCGCTTCGACAGAGGCTTCCGCAGGTTCCCTTTTCCGCGCGCTCTCGAACAGGCGGAGCCGCTCATTCAACGTCTCTAGTTCGCGAAGCACAGACGAGAGCCGTACAAGAATAATCACGGGAAGCACAAAAATGATGCCGAAAACCGCGAACCCGATCAGAACAGCCAACGCTTCCATAAACGCCCTCCGGTTGAAGTTGAATCCTAGTATACGCGCTTCCCGAAAAACCACGAAGAAAAAAAGCGCGTCCGCGCCCGACATCGCCCATCTTCCCCTTTGCATCCCCAAGGTGATTCGGCTAGAATGCAGTCATTCAAGGTGGGGATTCGCCGACAACGGGTGTTGGCGGCCGCCTGAACAGTTAAGAAAAAGGGGTGGGTGAAGATGGCTCTGTCTCATAAGCAATTGTTCGTTGTGTCCTGCGGGTTGGCCCTTCAGGCCGCGATTCTCGTCCTCATCAACGGGTTTGTGCCGAAACTCACACACGGCATGGACATGATGTGGATCGCCTTTCAGGCCTGGGCGGTTTATTTCGTGGCCGGCTGCACGCCGATGAACGGCCTGAAGGCGTGGATCGGTTATCTGACCGGCATCATCGCCTCCATCGCGATCATCGAGCTGATGGGCGCTCCCGGCATCAAGGGCATCCCCTTTGTTGCGGGCATGAACTTCACCATGGCGATCGCCGTCTTCATCGTGGTCATCCCCGCGATCATGTCCGAAAACTTCAAGAACATGGTGCCCGCGCTCTTCATCGGCTCCGGCGCGTTCTTCGCCTCGATGGGCCATGCCGCACTGACCGCGGCCGTGCCCGGCGGCGACATGACCACCAAGTTCCTCTACGCCACGCAGGCCGAGTTGATCTACTGCGCCTTGGGCCTGAGCTTCGGTTACATCACCGTCTTCTGGCGCGGCAAGTACGAGGCCTCCCTCGCCAAATAGCACTTGAGCGTTCAGCGTTGAACGTTCTTTCAAAACGCCGCGCCGCACCCCGTGCCGCGCGGCGTTCGTTGTTTTCTGACTTTCAGATCTCCGCTTGAGAAGGCTGTTGGGACTGGAAGTTGAGTGCGTTTTCCGCTATCCATTTTCAGAAAGTGTATAACCAATCCGCGGCTCGCGAGGACGTGAGCTTCGGTTCTTCCGTCCACATGAAGAGTGGCGCTGCCGAGATCACTGCTTCCAAAAACACGCTGTATGCCATTCCCTCTTCTTGGGCGGAAAATTAATGCGGATACTCGGCTCTCTGGCAACATGTTTGTAGCAGACAGAATCCGACAAACATGTTTGCCATTGCCTGTTGTCGTATGAAACCTTTAGACTGGGGACAAATCGTCATCGTTCTGTTTTGTGCTTTTCAGTTTTGATCGAGTCCACTTATGAACAACAGCCGCCTCTTCTCCGCAGCGCTCGCACTGCTTGCCGTTTCGCTAACGGCCGGCGAGCGCCCTTACGAAATGGTCTGGGCGAAACGCACGCAGGATGACCATCCCGCGCTGATCCCCTTCACGGACGTCGAGGGCTGGCGCGTGGAGACCGTCGACGCCGAAGCCCGCCTCGAACGCGCGCAGGACGTATTGCTTTTCGGCGACGCCGTGGCGAAGCTCACCTACCGCGCCACCGGCAATAATCCTTGCATCACGCTCATCCCGCCTGCCCCCGTCGCGGTCACGAATGCTTTCGACGCCGTCACCTGCTGGATCTACGGCAACAACCACAGCTACGCGCCCGATCCCAAGACGCCGCCGGTCAGCGTCACGCTCAACATGGCCGACCAAGAGGGCAAGCCGTTCCCGGTCAATCTCGCCACGGTGTGTTTCAAAGAGTGGTTCCTCTGCCACCGCCGCCTCGAGTCCGACCAGAACCCGCGCGTCGCCAAAGGCGGGAAACTTCTCTCGATCACGGTGACCAACGGGCGCAACGCCGAAACGCGCACGCTCTACCTCAACAGCCTCGCCGCCTTCACCGAAGCCTTTGCGCCCCTCACCTTCGAGCCCCGCCCGCAGCGCGGGGTGCGTCTCTTCCCCGCCTGCAGCCCCGGCGTCAATACCGGCCCCGGCACACTGCCCTTCCCGGACACGCCCCTCACCATCATCCCGCGCGACTCCGCGCCGAGCGTGACGCGCGTCGCCAAGAGCGGCAGCGGACGCCACCTGCTGATCCGCGACGGCGAGGATGGCCGCCTCGAGGTCCGGCTTCCCTCGAAGGCCGGCGACTGGGACGACCTCGCCATGCGCTGGTCGGACACGAGCCCGTGGATCCCCGTGTGTCTCGGCGGCGGCATCTACCTCTCCGCGGATCAGGCCGACGCCGCTCCGCTGCGCGCGACCAACGAGGAGGTGCGCGTCACCTCCGACGGCAAGAGCGTCACCTACACCGGCTGGCTTTCCTCCGGAACGCACGCCTCGAACGTCTCGCTCCGCTTCCACCTCATCGGCAAGTCGCTGGTCATGGACATTGAGGCCGATGGCGGCCACGTGCAGGAAGTGCGGTTCGGCGCCACGAGCGGCTTCTCGGCCCCTCGCCTCGTGACCCTGCCCTACTACACCTACGGCTTCGCCGACACGCGCCCGGCGGTCATCGTTTCCGGCACAACCAACGCCCCGCTCTTCTTCATGGCCCACATCGACTGGACCCAATCCAACGCCTCCACGCTCTGGGCCGAAAACCAACGCTTCGACGGCACGCTCGCCAGCAACGGCGGCACGCGCTATCTCCCCAAAACGGACGGCACGCGCAACCCCTGCTTTGAACGCTTTGTCCTCACGCTCTCGCCGAAATTCGAGGACACGCTGCCCAACATCCCCAACCCGGCCTCGCCTTGGAAACACATCACCGGCACGCGCGTCTGGCGGGCCCACGGCGCGGGCGACCGCACGCTCGACGCCGCCTATTGGCGCGAAGTCCACCACTGGGGCATGACCCAGCTCGTGGTCACCGACCATGAGACCGGCTGGCGCGACGACAACGAGAGCTTCACTTTCCGCACCAAGACCGCGCCGAAAAAGGGCGGCGACCAGGGCCAGTTCGACTATGCGCGCCTCATGCAGGACAAGCTCGGCATCGTTTACGGACCCTACAACAATTTCACCGACTTCGCGCCGGTCAACGGCTTCTGGACGAGCGACCTCATCTCGCGCACCCAGGACAATCAGCTCCTGCAGGCGTGGGAGCGCTGCTACGCGCCCAAACCCGCCCGCGCCGTAGAGTTCTGCGAAAAGCTCACGCCGATCATCGAGAAGAAGTTCGGCTTCAGCACCGCCTACTGCGACGTCCACACCGCAGTCACCCCCTGGAGCCGCGTGGACTTCGACGCCCGCGTGCCCGGCGCGGGCACTTTCGCCGCGGTTTTCTACGCTTTCGGCGAGATCATGCTTCTCCAGAAAGCGGGGTGGAACGGTCCGGTCTATTCCGAAGGCAACAACCACTTCCCCTACTGCGGGCTGACCGACGGCAACTACGCCCAAGACCAGAACTACCGGTTCTCCGACAACCCGTGGCTCGTGGACTTCGACCTCCTCAAGCTGCACGACCTCTGCTGCAACTTCGGCATGGGCAGTCCCGACATGTTCTGTCCGGGCCAAAGCGAGCCCAAAGACCCCGATGTGGCGCGCGACCGCTTCCTCGCCGCGACCGTCGCCTTCGGACACCCCGGCTTCCTGGTCCACGGGCGCGAGGGCGAACTGCGCAGCTATTACATGATCCAAGCCCTCGCCAGCCTCTACACGCAGGCCTCGGCCGAATCCATCCGCTACGTGGGAGCCGACGGCGAAACCTTCGACACCTCGACCGCCCTGGCAAACGACACCTTCCGCCGCTCCCAGCTCGTCACGCGCTACGCCAACGGCTGCGTCACCGCCGTCAACGGCAGCATGAGCGAACGCCTGAAAACCCAAGTCGACGACACCGCGCTCGACCTCCCGCCCAACGGCTATTGGGGCCGCGGCTCGAACGGCGTCGTGCGCGTCTTCAGCGGCAACGTCGACGGCCACCGCGCCGACCTCTCGTTCTCGCCCGGCTACACCTATATCGACGGGCGCGGCACCTTCACGCGGTTCCCCGAAGGCGCCAGCGCGGGCGTCGCCATTTGCCGCACGCTCCCCAAAAACATCGGCGAAATCCTGCTCTACAAAACCGCCGAGGCGGGCTTCCCCATCACCATCTCTGAAGCCATCGCCCTCGACAAAACCAACGGCGTCCTGGGCCACGCCGAGGTGCGCGCCTCGCGCGGCCTCAGTTATCTGCAGCCGGTCACGAACGCCTTCTTCTACCGCATCCGCAAGGCCGCGCAGCCCCCTGTCGCGACACTCACGTGTGACCGCTCGGAGGTGGTCGCCGGAGAACGCCTCACCGTGCGCGGCAGCACGACACACGAGGTCACGATCCCGCCCGACGCGAAGCCCGGCACACGGGTGTGGCAGACCTTCGAAAACGCGTGGATCGACTTCACGGTGGTCGAGCCCGTCACGCTCACTTCCGCTGTCGATCACCAGGCGCTGGCCGTTTGCGCCTCTTCGCGCATGCCCGCGCCCTGCGACGCCCGACTGGTCTGCGGCAGCGCTGAATCCCGCTTCACGCTCGTCCCCGGCACCAACACGACGCAGCGTCTCCCCTTGCCGCCCGAAACCCTACAGTCCACCGCCTTGACGTTCTCGCTCCATCTCGACGGGGCCAAAGGCGTCGCCCCCATCACGCGCAAACTGACGCGGCAGCCGGATCTGTCTCAGGCTGCTCCGCTGCCAGCCATGCGCGTGGCCGGCATGTGTTTGCGCAACGCGGCGGAGACGCCGCTGGCGCAGGCCTCCGGCGCCCAGCTCTACGCCACCGCCTCCACCTGCGGCGGCATCACGAAGGCGAACGGGCTCTTCATGCACCCGCCCTACATGAAGGGAACCGGCTACACCTTCGCCCGCTACGCGCTCACACTGCCGCCGCAGCCGCTGGCTCTGCGGTGCGCGGTCGGCAAGCAGGACGGCAGCGATCCGGGCGACGGCATCCTGTTCCGCGTGGTCGTCGAAGACGAGAAAGGGAAGCGCACCGAGGTCGCCAGCCGCTCCGTCACGACACACGCTTGGGTCCCCTTGGAAGCCGCGCTGACACCGTGGGCCGGCAAGTCCGTGTCGCTGCTGCTCGTCACCGACGTGGGCGCGAAAGACGACAGCAGCGGCGATTGGGGCGCCTGGGGAGACGTGCGCCTCGAGCCGCCCGAGGCAATCTATGCCTGGGTTTCGGAGAAGTGAGCCGACGCTGTTTACCTAGAGCGGTTTCACTTATTCCCGTCCCCGCAGATGCCAATATACCGACATGCCGTAACCGCTTGCAGATCCCGCAGGCGGGTTGTGAACAATCCAAGTGATGCCGCCGTCTTTGCTTTCAAGAACGCCGGCGTTTTTTGAACCGTCGTTCCAGGGTGAATGAAAGCTTACCAGAATATGGTTGAAATCGCCGGGCTCGGTCGCTATCGAATACACGTCCTGAGTGCCGACCGGGTCTTGCGTGGCCGCAATGAACCCCGGCGGCTTGGTCCAGGTGGCGTGGCGGCACCGTCGTTCGAGACCCAGAAACCGATGGTGTTTCCGCGCACGCCGTCTACGCAATACAGGTGTTTTGAGTTGTGCGGGTCAACAACCATATGCACCGGTTCGTCTAGATTGCCGGTCTTTGCCCAAGTGGCACCGCCGTCGGTGGTTTTGTAAAGTCCGGCCATCGACACATCGTAGGCGCAAATTCCAAGATCGAGCGTAGACGGATTGCCCGGATCTATCGCCATGCCCTGGCAGAAGACATGGTTGGTGTCGTTGATGGTCACTGCCGCAGGAGTCATTCTGGTCCAGACGCCGGGCGTGAGGGCTGGCGCGGCAAGGGCATCTGTCAAAACGGTCAGGAACAGGGTGCAGAGTAAAAGTGATGTCCCATGTTTCAAAGACGAAGCCCTCTGAAAAGTGATCCCCGACCCGCACCGCAAACGGTGCTGCCCTCTTCTGCTTCAACCGTACCGATGCCTCTGTGCCTCGATCCCAACGATGCGGATAGTTTCACATAAACATCCGGTCTTATCAAGCGTTTCCAGAAGCAGCCACCTGCTGGCCTTTAGCCTTGCGCGCCATGGGGAGTTTACCCTATTGAGCACGCGGGTAGAATCCGGCATAATCTTGATTGTAGCTGCATGGTATGCGGCAACCGAGATGGAACAGAACACACAAACAATTGACGCACGGATGAAATGCGGTTATTGTTTTTAACCGTGTAACGTGTTGTTTAATCGGGCTAGCCCCCGGATTAATCGCAACAAGCGAGGTGTCAAAATGGAAGCAACCAGCAATGATAAAATCGCGGAAGCCCTGAAACTTCTTGAGGAAGCCGCGAAAGAGAAGAAGGACGAGCTGCGGAATCTCGTCAGCAACAAATACACCCACCTGAAGACCGTTCTGGTGGATGCCGAGCACTCGGCCGCCGAGGCCCTGTCGGCCGTTCAGAAGCGCGAGATCGAAGCGCTGCTCCATGCGAAGGAAGTGAGCGCGGCGAAGGTCAAGGAAGCCGCGACCATCGTCGACGGTCACGTCCGCTCCAATCCGTGGCCGTACATCGGCGGGACCGCCGTGGTCGCGCTGCTGGCCGGGTTCATCCTGGGCCACAAGAAATAGCGACCTGAAAGGGCTGGTGGCCATTTGAAGCAGTACCTCTCAAATGTGCTGACCAGCGTGGCGCTGTGGGTGCTGAAAAGCTACCGCCGCGCCTCGCTGGATCTGCTTCGCATCGAGGCCGCTGTCTGGTACGTGCGCGGCGTCGGCGCCGCACGCCAGCTCTTCATCGGCGTGCTGGCGCTGGCGTTCCTCGTGGCGCTGGCGGTGGTGGGCTTCGTGCTTCTGCACGTGGGGCTCTACGCGCTGCTCCCGGCGCCGGCCAATGCGCTCGTGCTCCTCGTGCTCGGGGCTGTTTATCTGGCCGGAGCGCTGCTGGCCCTGCGCTGGGCCTGCGCCGAGAAAACCTGGATGAAGTACTCCAAGGCCGACCACTATGTGCGACAGGCCACCGGGAAGCTTCCTCCTTCCCGGCCGTGAAGCCCATCCCGTGTGTTAGAACTCGAGTTGGAACTGGGCCGGACGGCCTTTCTTCAACGTCAGTTCGCGTGCGTTTTGACCGCGTGTGGACTCCGCAACCTTCGCACCCTTTGCCGTGATCGCTTTGATCGCAGCCGTTAACAGGAAGGCCCCGCGGTCCGTCCCTTGGGGACGAACTTCCTGGCCGGTTTCGGCATCTTTGGGTAGGGCTCGACCGCTGGGCGAGCCGAATTCGTCACCAAAAGAATAAGCCGTGGCCCGCCCGCTGCGCTCTTCCGCCTTTCCCCTTGCTGAACAACCGGATTACCCTTATTCTTACACCTGCCTTCACATCGGAATCACTATGGACTATTTGATTTTTTCGTTCAACCTCTTGCTGCTGCTCTTCTGGATCCGGCTCTGGTCGGCACCCTCTAAAGAGTTTTACTTCAACCCGTTCCTTTCCGGCACGATCAAATTCACCGATTCGGCGCTCGCCTTCCTGCGCCCCGTGCTCTACCTGCCTGAGCAGGCTGCCGCCACGGTGATCCTGCTCTTTGTCATCCTTTTCAAGGCGCTCCTTTTTTTGCGTTTGCAAGTGCCCCTGACCATCAAGCTCGGCACCTTTTTCCATTTCTCACCCATCGTCGTCGGCGACCGGATGTCCGGGCTGCTGCTTTTCAACCTCCTGCACTTCGCGGCGTTTCTGCTGAAACTCTGGACCGTCTACCTGCTGGTGCGCCTGATCACGCCGCCCTTCCGCTCCAACCGCGCCACAGAGACGTTCGACTTCTTCGCCCGTCCCTTCTCGCGGCTGCCGCTGCTGGCGCAACCGTTCGTCCTGTTCGCGCTGCACGCCGCGCTGGCGTTCACCGTCTCGCGCACCGGAGCCCTGAGCACCCTCAGCCAGATTACGGAAAGCGCCAAACCGATCACCACATCCCCCTTTCTGGCCGGCCCGCTGTTTGCGCAGATCCTGAAGACCGGCTGGCTGGCCGCGCTCTCCTTCGCCGACGGGCTGTCGATGCTCACGCGGGCGCTCTTCATCCTCATCCTCGGCAACCTGGCCGCAGCGATCCTGCAGGCGCGCGGCGCGGTCATCATCTGCAGCGAAGGGGTCGAACTCTTGCTGGGGCGTTTCGCGCGCAACCGGATCGGCGGAGCGGGTTTCGACTTCACGCCGCTCATCTACTTTTTTGTCGTGGATATGATGTACAACAGCATCTGCATCGGCCTTTTTAACCTGATCCACTTGCCCCTGTTCAACTGACTTCATTGATGTGCGTTTCCCTGAACCCCGAACCCGGCCCCCTCCTCTTCCATGAACTGGCTGCTTTCCACTAAAGACGGCTGCATCCTGACCGTCAAGGTCACTCCGCGCGCGTCAAAATCCGAAATCGCAGGCGCGGACCCCGAGTGGCTGCGCATGCGGCTCCAAGCTCCGCCTGTCGATGGCAAGGCGAACACGGAACTTACCGCGCTTCTCGCCAAAACGTTCGGCCTCCCGAAACGCTCCGTCGAACTCCTCACCGGCGACACCTCGCGCCTCAAGCGCATCAAGCTCCACGGCTTAACCGCAGAAGCCGTAATGGCCCATCTGTCCCTTTGAATTGACGACGGCTGCGAGGTGCGCTACCGGTACACGTCCGACACCGACTTTGTCGGCACGCCCGACCTCGCGGCACTCATGCCGGACTCTCAGCCGCCATCGCCGCTGCCGGATGGTTCTCCTTGAAAACCAGCGGAAACGCCAGCAGCAATCCGCACGCCACGAACAGCGCCAGCAGAAAGGGGCCGAGCGGTTTTCTGACCGGTTTCCGCATCGCGCTCACTTCCCTTGAGGCGCGCGGGCTTCTGCGACAGCGGCCTTCAGCTCTTTAAGAAACGCCTCGCCGGGCAAACCCTTCTGTGCCGCACGCGTCGCGTAATCCTGCAGCAGCGGAGCCACTTTCGCAATCCACAAGGCCTGTTCGTTTGCCGTCAACGGGATGATGCCCCGTTTCAGCCCGCTGATGTAAGTGAGCCCCTCGGCGTCGGCATCGTTCCACGCCTGGCCATGTTTGACGACCCACTCGGCGTTTACCGCTTCGATGGTCTTCTGAACGTCGGCGGGCAACTGTGCCCACTTCTCCTTGTTCATCGCCACAAAAAACGCCGTCGTGTATCCGATACACTTGGAGTCCGTCACGCAGTTGATGACCTCGCCCTGCTTCCAGCCCTTGAGCGTCTCGGTCGGACAGAACGTCGCGTCAGCCACGCCCTTCTGGAGGGCCTCGCAGGTTTCGCCCTGCGGCAGGCTGACCGGCGAACCGCCGAGACTCTCGACGATCCGCTCAGACTCGCCTGACGCACAGACCTTGAGACCCTTCATGTCCGCCAACCTCGCCACCGGCCTTTTCGAACCCAGCACCCCCGGCCCGTGAGCATGCACATAGAACAGCTTCACATCCTTCGTTTCGGCGGGTTTGAACTTCGCGGCAAGCGTGTTCGCGATGCGGGTCGCGGCAACACCATTGGGATAACCGACCGGCAGATCCAAACCCTCGAGCAACGGGAAGCGGCCGCGCGTATAGGCGAAAGCGCTCATGCCGATATCGGACACGCCGTCCACCACACCCTGGTAACACTGGTCGGCCTTCGTCAGCGAACCGCCTGAAAACACGGTGATCTGGACCTGCCCGCCCGTGCGCTTTTTGATCTCCTCCGCCCACTCGGTGGCCACCTTTGTCTGCACATGTGTCGGCGGGAAGAACACGCTGTACGTCAGCTTGACCGCCGCCTTCTGCGGCGCGGCTCCTTCCGGCCCCGGCCCTTGCTTCTTGCCGCAACCGACATACAAAAACGCACAGATTGACAAACCCAACAAAAGAATGTTGTTAATTTTCATGGAGCTTAGTTTAACCCGCGCCGCGCCTGCATACAATACGTTTTTTTTTCTGAAAAAAAGCGCCGGCGTTTCGCCATCTTAATCTTACTCTTAATCTGCTTGAGGTTACCTATATGACAGCTTGGCCATGATCTCGGCGGTCTCGTCGAGCGCGGCGATCAGGCGCGTGTAACGCGCGAACAAAGGGCGAAACGCGTGAAAATCACCATACACCCGATCATGAACGAGCGAGTTGCGTGTTCCATTCTTTAACAAGTTCGGGCACGCGGCTAAGGACTTCCTTTCCGACAAGGACCTCGTCAACGTAACCCATGTGAAGCATGTCCACGATTCGGCACAGATAGGATTTACCACACTCCCACCATGTGTAATGCGCGTCAATCATCAAGTAGTGGAGGACCTTAATTCCCTCAGACGCTTCAAGTTCTTCGATCTCCATGCCATCAAGCAACGTTTCATAAACACCGTCGGCCACACGGCTGCCAAAGGTGGTTGTGTAGTAATACTCTTTCACTTCCCATATGGCGAGGGGGTTTGTGACCGAAGGAAAACCGCCGTCCATTCTTCGTGCAAATGTTCGGATGGGCACACCACTTTTCGAGACGGTTGCCAACACCCTCGGATCGAAATCGCAGGGTGTTCCGTCAGCATTCGCTTCGATTAAGATATTGATTATGCCAGTGAAATAGGCAGGAGCTTTTTTACTCCTTTCTGTTTGTTCATCGGCAAAGGACACTTTGGATGGAACTCCTTCTTGAGTTTGTCGAACGCTCGCTTTGCCGCCGCTGCATCCATGAGGTTGGGGTCGAAATGATTGTGCAGAACCGCAGCGCGATAAGTCAAATATGCCACGAGCATCTTCCACATAGTCCGCCCGTTGCCTAACGACTTGTCGAGCGTTGCCGCATCGAGGTTGAGCCGGGAGAAAACAGCTTCGACCTTTTCGCGTGTCGGGATGGTCAGTATTTTTGCCTTGGCGTAACCGCATTCTTGCCCGATCAAACGGACCGATGCCCAGAAACATTTTGGAAGACCAACAAAGCGCATGTCAGGTTTCATGGTGAGGCAAGTACTCCTTTAAGAGTGTTTCCGGGGTGATGTCCATGGCGAGGCAGATCGAAACGGTTTCAACAAAAGTCAGCATCCGCTCGCCGGATTCGTATTTGCTGACAAAGGACTGCGGCACCTTGAGCGTTTCCGCAAGATCCTCTTGTTTAATTCCCCTGGACATACGGGAATCGCGCAAAATGCGCCGTAGATGTTGTTCGCTGCCAGCGTATCTGTTTCGTTTCACGTATCCTAGTATAGGATATAGTTGACCTGTATCCCAAATCAGGATATACTGTATTCATGAAAGTTAAGGAAGATACGCTTGATATTTTTTACGGAACCGCCTTTCAGCATGTATCGGAGTTCAAGACGCAGCTTCTAAAATGGATTGGCAATAAACAGCGTTTCGCACATGAAATCGCGTCATTCTTCCCCACAGACATTCGAACATACCGCGAGCCGTTTCTGGGTAGCGGTGCGGTGCTCGGTGCGTTACAGCCTCCGAAAGCGGTCGGGTCGGATGTGTTCACGCCTTTGATTGAGATTTGGCAGACGTTACAGCGGGATCCCGAGTTGGTCATGAAATGGTATCGCGACCGGTACACTGAATATCACAAACTCGGTCGGGCGGACGGGTACGAACAGATTAAAGCCCGGTACAACGAACAGCCGAATGGTGCGGACCTTCTGTTTATCTGCCGCTCATGTTATGGGGGTGTCGTTCGCTTCCGTAAGAGAGACGGGTACATATCGACTCCGTGTGGAATACACGATCCGATCTCACCCGCGTCGTTCTCCGAACGCGTGCTAATCTGGCAGCGTCGCACAGCGGGGGCCAGCTTCGAAAATCTGGATTTTGAAGCGGCCATGGCTATGGCACAGGAGGGTGATTTGGTTTACTGTGATCCCCCGTATGTCTGCAGTCAAGCTATTCTGTATCGTGGACAGAACTTCTCATTGCCTCGCCTCATGCAATCCATAATGGCCTGCAAGGATCGAGGTGTCAGGGTCGCATTAAGCATTGACGGTACCAAGAAGTCAGGCCGCGTGAACTGCACGTTTGATATTCCAGAAGGGTTATTTGAACGTGAGGTCTTCGTCAATTGCGGACGCAGCATGCTAAAACGTTTTCAGTGCGAGGGGGGGACGCTCGAAAACGAGATCGTTCATGACCGACTCTTGCTGTCTTACTGAAAACACCATACTATTTCCGGTATGGTGGCAAGACCGTTTCCACACCTTGGTCGCCAGATTTTGCAGATCCGAGCGGTAAGCGCGTTCTTTGCTGCGGGCATTCGGCAGTAGCTTTGCGACCTGCTGCAGATAGGCGGTGATCGGGCGGGTGTCAAGCATGTGAACAGTAAAGCAGATTCCCCGCGCATCCGCAATCTCACAGGTCGCAGTTCATATTTCCGAATCAGCACGTTGATGGGCATTGAGTTCTGAACCAGCCTTTCCGCCAAAGCTTTACGAGCACCATCGGAAGACACCCTCTCGATTAAGCAACCCGTAACCGTTATCTGGCCGTCTTTGTCGAGTATCTCGACATCCACCACAGCCCCAGAATCAATAGTCGATCTCCCTTTTTGCTTCATCTGGAAGTCTCCAACCTTCACTTGATTCTTACCGGAAAAGACAGACTCGCTTGTTACGGCACTTCCGGTATTGGTCGGGAAGTGTAGCGCAGACATAAGTCGCATAGCTCTTTCCGTCGTGTCGTTTTCTCCAAAACAACTTGTTGCCATAAGCATTATCATAACCCCGCCTTCAAGAATGCGTCTGCTCAGTTTCATAATTAACCTCTCTTTATTGAAGATCTGTAACTGCGCCGGAACTGATGTTTGACGTATCCCCAGCCACGAACGCCTCCGCCGGAGTTGATGCATCCACAGTGTCGGACACATACTGCGTTTCTGTCCGAGTCCCAGTTTGAGGGCCAGCGCAGGCATCATATACGTAACCGCCGAATACAGTGAAGGCATGATTTCCAAACCCAGACCGAACAGGATCGGCATCATCATCACCAGCGATCTTACCTCCCGTCGTATATGGATAGAACGGATTGTTGCAGTTCCCTTCTCCAACGAGGTTGACGATATTAATGTAGCCAAAAGGAGACATGTAACGATATGCGACAGAAATACCTAGCATTCGCCCGAACGAATAAACCCCAGAAGCCTGATCATAGCAATTGATGACATTGCCAGCCGTTCCGTATATTGTTGCCGACTTGTCAATATATCCGGTCAAACTCATTGTGCCACCTAGTTGACTTGATGCGTACTTCGAACGGCCACCGTTGATGTCATATGTAAGGCCGTGGCCTGTATGAAGATATTGGGCAATGTGAAGAAGCGCGTTGGACGCGGTCGAATCTCCATTACAGGACGCATTAGCGATTACGAAATCCAAAGCCTTTGTCCAAGCGTTCTTCTGGCTCCCTGTCGCATTAATCCATGGTGCGACTGGTTCATTCAAAATCGTATATACCTTATGGGCACCTGAAATGTTCAAATCCCATGCGGCGGAACCAGTCCCTTTCACGTTTTCCATCTTCCACTGCCAAACGTCGCTGGTGGTTTTCTTAATGGCGTTTGGCGTTGGACCGGAGACCTGAAAGGTCACATACTCAGGGCTGGACACGCCGCCTGAAAATATGACGTTGGTCTTGATCACATCGCCCAGAGAGCCGTCAGAGTCTGTCGAAACCGCCCATATGTCGGCGCTCGTGATGCTTGCCGGTTGTACGGTCAGACGCGCCTTGATCGTCACAACCGTATGGGTCGTGTAACAAGCCGGAAGGTTCGTACCGCCCTTGACCCATTCGCCGTTCGAGAGGTCATAAGCTGTGTTGTAGTCCTGTCGAATGTTGAGCGCGTCCTGCACCGATGCCCCTGAGTCGTGGTTAAACTTGATGTTGGTGACTTCACTCTGAACGATATTCACCGTGCATGTGTCCAGATGAGAAGCCACCATTAAAGACTTTGCAGTTACCGTGTACGTCCCCGAAGTCGAATTGGTTGGACTGAAGGTGAACGAGGTATTGTCGGAAGAGTTTATTGAGAGTCCCGTCGAAGGCGCGACCGTCCACTCCACAGGACCGCCCGGAAAGCTGTCGCTGGTCAGGTTCAGAGTCGCTGACTGAGTTGTCCAGCAAAGGTTCGTCTCGGCTGGGGCGATGTCGACTTTGACGACCGTGATCGTGGCCGAGTCAGACATATCGGGGAAGGTCACACACCGTATCGTCATTGTATGCAGTCCGGCTGTCAGGTTGCCCACATCCACCCGCCATGGCGGCTGACCCGTGGCGCAGAGCGTACCGTCTATGTAAAGTTTGAACCCAGACGGGTCATGGCTGCCATAGTTTCGAATACCGTCAGCAAAGCAACAATACCGACCATCAAGCTCATATCGCGTATCCTTTAATGCGATCAGTATAAACTCCCCACCTTCACAAGCGCAACGGAAATGAAAGGGTGTATCCCTCGCCAGGCGGCTCCGCTCTAGCGCGTCAGGAATCGCCCGCGGCGCAGGCCCGTGAATTTGCCGCTGTCGAACGACACCGCGCCGTTCACGATCGTCTGCCGCACGCCGACGGCGAACTGATGCGGTTTCGCATACGTGGCCCTGTCGCAAAAGGCGGACTCGTCAAACACCACGATATCGGCAAAGGCGCCCGCCGTCAGCACGCCGCGGTCACGGATGCCGAAGGTGCGGGCAGGCAGACCCGACATGCGGCGCACCGCCTCTTCGAGCCCGCAGATTTTTTCAAAGCCCTCCATGCGGCCGGTCACGAGCCTCAGGAAGCGCGGCATGGTGCCGTACGCCCGCGGATGCGGGTGATCCGCTCCCAGCGGTCCCCACGGCGCGCGCAGGGACGCGTCGCTGCCGGGCATGACCCACGGCTCCGCATAGATCCGCCGCAGGTTCGCCTCGCACATGCCGAAGAAGAAAGCACCTGTGCGCGTATCGTCCAGATCGATGAAGCGGCACACGGCTTCCCCTGCGGTAAGCCCAAGCTCCGCGGCCGCCCCGGCCACCGTTCTCCCGCTGAAGGCCCGGACCTCCTCGCTCCATCCGCCGCCGACCATCACCGACGACCAGTCGCGCCCCTCCGCGTCCAACTCGTCCGCGACCCGTTTGCGCGACACCGCGTTGCGCAGGCCGCCGAGGATCGCATCGCGCCCGCCCGCAGACGCCCAGTCTGGAAGAACCACGTCGAGGTCTGTGCCCGCCGCCGTGTAGGGATAGCGGTCGGCCTGAACGTTGACGCCTTCGGCGCGCGCCTGATTGAGAAGATCCAGCAGCGCGTCGATCTTGTGCCAGTTGGCTTTTCCGGTGGTCTTCAGGTGCGAGATCTGAACTTGGATGCCCGTTTCCCGGGAGAGCGCCAGCACGTCGTTGACCGACTCCAGCAGCTGATCGCCCTCGCTGCGCATGTGCGTGGCGTACATCCCGCCACGCGCCGCGGCCGCGCCGGCGAGCAGGGCCACCTCTTCGGCGGCGGCATATTTGCCGGGCTGATACAGCAGACCGGTGGAGAGTCCCCAGCCGCCCTCTTCCAGCGCCTGTTCCAGGCGACAGCGCATCTCGCACAGTTCGTCCGGCGAGGCCACCCGCGGCTCGTAACCCATGACACCGGCACGCAGCGTGTTGTGCCCGATGAACTGCACCGTATTGACCGCCGGGCGCACCGCGTCGAACAACTCGCGGTAATCGGCAACGGAACTCCACGTCGGCCCCGTCCGCTCGCTCTGTTTTATCACACCTCCGGAGGTGTGATAAGGATACACCTGCGAAGCCCAATCCGAAGAGAGTCGCGCCTGGCCCAAACGCGGCACGGCCGAGCCGCCGCACTGCCCGTTGACCTCGGTCGTGATGCCTTGCGCGAGCTTGCTGGGGGCCTCGGGTTCGAGCAGCAGATAGGCGTCGGAGTGGGCATGCGCGTCGATGAAGCCCGGAGCGACCACGCGCCCCTCCGCAACGATTTCGCGCACGGCTGTCGCATCCGAGAGGTCGCCGACAGCCACGATACGGTCTGCAGCGACGCCGACATCCGCGGGACGCTCCGGCGCGCCTGTGCCGTCAACCACGCGTCCGTTACGTATGATCAGGTCGAAGGTCATTCCTCCACCATCTTCTTCCAGAAAGTAATAAGCCCGCCGCGAGGCGGAGCCGCGAAAAAACGATGGGATAAGTCATGACTTATAGGCAAGTACAAGCGAATAGTATACCATCGCACGCCCCCCACCTCAACATCTGCCGTAATTTTTTACGGCACAAACCGTGCTTTCTAAAACCGTGCGTGTGTAACGGTCTCTTGGTGGCCTACACCGAACCCGCCGCAGGGGCGCTCGAATCCGTATGTTCCACGCCGTCCACAGCATCTCCCAACGAGTGCGTGCCGCTGAGCAACGCGATCACCTGCTGCTGCACCTGTCCGAGCTGGTCGAGGCGCAGGCGCGGATCGAGCACCACGAACGTGTCGCCGGTCTTCTTTTGCTCATACACCCGCAGGATGCCGCCGCTCTCATGGGGCTTGGCGTCGCGCTCGATCAACTGCTTGCCGCGCTCCAGCATCACCGCCAGCACATACACCACGTTCTGCATCGCCGGATCTTCGAGCGTGATCAGCCGGCGCAACAGGCTTTCGGCCGTCTCTTTCTTGACCGTCTCCTGTTTGTGCGAAGCCTGCGCGGGTGCCTCGTAGTCGCCTTCCCAGACGCTGAAGGGCTCCCAGTCGCGCGGGGTCGACTTCCAGCAGCCCGAACAGCAATCCAGCCGCTCGTACGTGTTCTCGGTCTCGCGCAAGACCGACACGCACGGCTTCTTGTCCACAAACGGTTGCGCGCAAATGCTGCAGACATGCCCTCGCGGGCGGATATTCCATTCTTGTGCCATGGGGTTCAGTATACCAAAAAAATACGCGTTACCTGGCCGCCGACCGGCGCTGCTGGCGCGTCTGCGGCGCCTCGACCGTCATGCCGCCTTCCGGATCGTGTTTGTGCGCGATCTTCTGGCGGATCATCAGCATCTGCACGATGGAGAGCACCTGGCTCACCGTCCAGTAGAGCGAGAGCGCGGCCGGGAAGCTGTAGAACATGAAGAGCATCATGATCGGCATCATGATCATCATCATCTTCTGCTGCTGCGGGTCACCCATCGACGGCGTGAGGTAGCTCTGCAGCGCCATGGTGGCGGACATCAGGAACGGCAGGATGTTCAACGGGATCGGCAACAGCCCGGCCAACAGGTTCTCGGGCTCGCTCAAGTCTCCGATCCAGAGGAACGGCGCGTAGCGCAGCTCCACCGCGCTGCGCAACACCGTGAAGAGCGCGATGAACACCGGGATCTGAATCAGCATCGGCAGACAGCTCGACAGCGGGTTCACCTTGTTCGCGCGGTAGAGCGCCCACGTCTCCTGCTGCATCTTCTGCGGGTTGTCCTTGTACTGCGCCTGGAGCTCCTTCAGCTGCGGCTGGATCTCCTGCATCTTTCTCATACTCACGGTGCTCTTGTGCGTGAGCGGCCAGAAGATGATGCGCACAAGGAAGGTGAGCAGGATGATCGCGACGCCGTAGTTCGGAATGATGCGGTGGAAGAAGTTGAGCGTCGGCACCAGCAATTTGCAGAACCAGGTGAAGAAACCGAACTCCATCACCGAGTCTTTGCCGCCCCCCAGCGCCTGTAGCCGCGAGAGCTCCTTCGGCCCGATGTAGAGCGTGTAGTCGCGCGTCAGCGTCTCGCCCTGCCCCAGCACACGGCCGGGGAAGAGGACCCGGGCCGTCAGGTCTTTCAACTCGTAGGTCGGTTTGGCAACATCGCGAGCCATCCGGACCGTGAACCCGCAGTTCGTCTCCGAAGACGAAAAGAGCGTCACAAAGAATCTCGATTTGAGCGCGACCCACGCCTGGGGTTCGAGCACCGGCACCGTGACCTGGTCGGCCATGCCGACCGCCGACGGCGCGCCGCCGCAGCCGAGCCCGCCGCCGGCCGTGCCGCCGACGAGATACTGCTTGGTGGCCTTTTCAGACCCCCAGTGACGGGCCTTGGCCGCAGCCACGGCGGGCAGCGAGTCGATCGAGAGCATCTCGTTTTTCGAGGCGCCCTTGCGCATCACTCCCATCCCGACCCCGTTCGTGCCAATCGTCACCACGTTCTCACCCGCATTGCGGATCGTGTCCGTGACCTTGACCTGATAGTCCTTCAGCAGGGTGATCCGGCGCGTGAGGGCCAAACCCTTCTCTGTGGTCGTTGTCAACGTCACCGCCTGCCCTGCAGCGTCGCGCTCCATAAGATACACCGCATTGCCGGACAAGCCCGGAAAACCGGTCAGCTCCATCCCCGGCGCGGAGGCGAAATCCAACGTCACCGGAGAATTCTGCTCGCTCGCCTTGCCCGGCGCAGAGTTGAACTTGCTCAGCGTCACATGCTTAAGCACGCCGCCATACGAGGAGACCTCCAGCGCCATGTCCTCGCCCTTCAGGGTTACGACCTCTTCGGGCTCGGAAGGCACCGTCGGCACCGCCTCTTCCAAGTCGGGCAAAGCCGCCGTCGGAGCAGGCGCAGCCAAGGCCGTCCGGTCCAGCCCGTTCGTAGCCATCGTCCCGGCGGCCACCGTCGCCGCCGGCCTCTGAGGAGCCGCTTTCGCCTGTATGGCCGCCTGCTTTTGGCTGTAAAACATCCAACCGATTAAAGCGACACCCAGCAGAATGGCTATGATTCGTTCTTGTTTGTTCATAAAAACCTTTAACACGGGCAGACGCCGAGGTCTGCCCCTACTTCTGTCTTGGCGGAACCGGGTCGTATCCCGACGGTCCGAACGGACGGCAACGCAGGAGCCTCCGCAACGCCAGCCAACAGCCTTTGACAACCCCATGCATGCGCAAAGCCTCGATGCAATACGCCGAACAGGTGGGCTCGAACCGGCAACAGCTTCCGATGTGCGGCGAGAGCGTCACCTGATACGCCCGTACCAGCAGAATAAGCAGGCCGCCCACAGCCCGGCTGACGACGGACAGGAGTCTCTTCATCGGCGCCTCCGTCACACATGCGTGTCCCCTGTTTGCGAGGAGGCTTGCCACACCTTGGCCCGGCGGCAGACCTGCTCGAAATCCGACATCACCTCTTGACACCGCTTGCCCGCGATACCGGCACGTGCGATCAGGATCATGTCCACCTGCGGCATCAGGTTGTGCCGGCTCAGACGGAACGCCTCTCGCATCAGGCGCTTGGCGCGGTTGCGATCCACCGCACGGCGAAAGGTCCTCTTGGAAACGACAACGCCGGCCCTGCGGCCGGCGTCCGACGTACCTGTTACCCAAATCACCAATGAACGACCGTAGAACGATCTCTTTTCAGCAAAAACACATTTGTATTTTGATGAATCGAGCCGGAAGGGTCCGGGCAGCGGCGCACCGTCATCCCTGTTCTGTTCTGGACCGTTCATGACGCCCTCGGGCATCACCGTTACACCGCAGTCAAACTGAGGCGTCCCTTGCGGCGACGGGCATTGAGCAACGCGCGTCCGCCCTTCGTGGCCATACGGGCGCGGAAGCCCAGCTTGCGGACCCGCTTGATTTTCGAAGGTTGATACATCATCTTCATGTTGGTCTTCTCCTACTGGTTTCAATTAAAAAATAGTGAGTTAGATTATCACACCGGCCGGGAATGGTCAACCCGTGCCCGACAACATTTTTCCCGAGGTCCGGCAGACCCCGAAAGTCGACCTTCGCCCCTGCTCAAAAAACGGTGATCCCGCATTGACAACGCCCGGTCTCACGGGCATTATTATAACTCATTCATAGCCGAAGGCGTTTGAAGTGAGCCAACCGACGGCTAAACACTAAGGAGCACAACTATGGCACGAGTCTACAATTTCAGCGCGGGGCCCGCGGTCCTGCCTTTGGAAGCCCTACAGGAAGCCCAAGCCGATCTGGTTGATTATAAAGGCTCCGGCATGTCGGTCATGGAAATGTCGCACCGCGGCAAGGAGTACGACGCCCTCCACAATGAAGCCATCGCCAACGTCAAAGAGCTGATGGGGCTCAACAACGATTACTCGGTCCTTTTCCTCCAAGGCGGCGCAAGCCTCCAGTTCGCGATGATCCCGATGAACTTTCTGGGCGAAGGCCAGACCGCCGATTACGTGAACGCCGGCTCCTGGGGCTCGGCCGCCGTCAAACAGGCGCGCCTCCTCGGCAACGTCAACATCGCGGCCGACTGCCAGAAGGACATCCCCACACGCATGCCTGACGCGGGCGAAATGAAGTGGACCCCCGGCGCGGCCTACAGCCACATCACCACCAACGAGACCATCTCCGGCGCGCAGTTGAAAGTGATGCCGGAGACCGGTTCTCCGCTCATCGCCGACATGTCCTCGGACATCCTTTCGCGCCCGCTGGACTACACCAAGTTCGCGATGATCTACGCCGGCGCGCAGAAGAACCTCGGCCCGTCGGGCGTCGCGCTCATCGCCATCCGCAAGGACTTCGCCGCCAAAGGCAGCATCTCCCTGCCCACCATGCTGCGGTATCAGACGCACATCGACGAGAACTCGCTCTACAACACGCCGCCCTGTTTCAGCATCTACATGCTCTGCCTCACGACCCGTTGGCTCAAGAAGACCGGCGTGCAGAACATGTTCAAGATCAACCGCGACAAGGCGCAGCTCATCTATGACGCCGTCGACGCCTCCAGCTTCTACCGCGGCACCGCCAAGCCGGAGTTCCGCTCGGACATGAACGTCACCTTCCGCCTGCCCACCGAGGAACTCGAGACGCTCTTCATCAAGCAGGCTTCCGAAGCCGGCATGAAGCAGCTCAAGGGCCACCGCTCCGTGGGAGGCATCCGCGCCTCGATCTACAACGCCTTCCCGGTCGCCGGCGTCCAGGAGCTGGTCGACTTCATGAAGACCTTTGAGACTCGTAACGGCTAGCCCGAGAGAACGCTCAACTTTCAACACTCAACGCCTAAGTGTAACAACTTCGGCGTTGAGCGTTGTCGTTTGAAATGCGTTCATAAGTTGGCTCTTTGTACGCTCTCATGTCGTCATCGGGACCTGCACGGGCGCGACGCGCAACGCGCGTGCCACGCGCAGACCGCCCCAGTCTGCCAGGCGCATCTTGCGCGCGCCGTCTTTGCGTTTCGGGCCGAAAAAGCGCCGGTTGCTCTCGAACACCCCGTCCACGAAGGCCTGGCTGCCCAAGACCATGCCGTCTGTGAAGTACCTGACCCGGCAGCGCAGCGCCTGCTGGAGCGTCAGTTTCCCGCCGACCCCGATCACGCGGTCGACCTCGGCCGTCGCGAGGCCCGACCGCTTGACCCTTTCGCTGAACGCCTCGCGCTTCTCCTCGCCGGCGGTGTAGAGCAGCACGCGGTAGCGCCGGGCCGCGTGCCGCCAGTCGCCTTGCTGCTCGAGGTGGCGCGAGGCATGCACCGCGGTCAGACCATCCCGCGCGAGCTTGCCGCCCGCGCACGCCTCGCCGTAGCCGCTCCAGCGGTAGTCCTTGGGGTCCGCGACGATCTTCGCACGCACGGGGTTGAGGTCGATGTACGCCGCGACCGCCGCCTTCGCGCTCTCCGCGTTTTCAACCAGAACACTCTTGAAGCGGTCTTCCCAGAGCGTCCCCCTGCGGCCGTAGCGTCCGTTGTAGGACATGCTGTAGCGCTGCTTGACGGTCTTCACGAACGCGCTGAGATCGAACATCCGCGCCCGCAGCCTGCCCTGCTGCTCTTCGACGAGATGCCCCGCGCCCGTCCGCCGCCACTCGGCCCACTGCCGAAGGGCATTGGCCACATGGGCCTTGCCGTAGAGAATCGTCATCCGCCGCACAAGCTCGGACTCATCCACCCCGGTCGGCTCGGGCACCTCGACCAGCAGGTGGAAGTGGTTCGCCATGACCGCGTAGGTGAGCACCCGCACGCCGCAGAACGCCGCCGCGCGACGCATCGTGCCCCGGAAGACCTCTTTCTCCCTGTCGTCCAGCCGGAAGGTGCGATCCACGATCCGGCTCACCACATGGTAACACCCGACTCCCTCAGCTTTCACCCGCGCGCGCCTCATGCCGCCCCCCTTCCTAATCATCCCGTCCCAATCCAGATGCCCACCATCATATCACCGCACCCGAACGACAGCAACGACAATTTACTACTAAATACCTGTCCCTTTGTATTACACTTGATGAAAGAAATTTGTGGGGGAGTTCTGGATTGACTCTTTTCACCCCCCCCGCATAATAGGTGCCATTCATCGGAACCGGTGTGTCACCGGTCAAGCCTATGGGATGCTAGTGGAAGGATATCAACCATGATCAATCAGGTAACGTTGACGTTGGCATTGACGGCTATCACTCTCACCGTGAGCGCCGCAGACCGCATCTGGGACGGCGGAGGCAGCGACGCCAACTGGAGCACGGTCTACAACTGGGACGGGGACGCCTCAGCACCCGCCGAGAGCGACGCGCTCTTTTTCGGCGGAGCGCAGAAGCTGGAGAACTCCAATGATCTGGCCGACGGCATTTCGTTCTCCGGCATCACCTTCAACAGCGGCGCGGGCGCGTTCACCCTCTCGGGCAACCGGCTCACCTTGGGCGGCGACCTGGTGAACAGCGACAACGACAACCAGACCGTCAACCTGCCCATGATTCTCAATGGCACGCGGACCGTCAACGCCGCCGCAGGAGACATCACTTTAAACGGAACCCTGAGCGGCGCTGGAGGCCTGGTCAAGGCAGGCGGCAAGAACCTGTGGCTTCGGGGTGACAGCACCTTTGCAGGAGACGTCACCGTGAGTAACGGGACAGTCGTGGTCCTCCACTCCAACGCCCTTGGCAGCACCGCCGGCAACACGACCGTCATGGGCACGTTGGGCGGTTACATCTACCTCGGCAATAACATCACTCTGGCAGAACCCCTGGTGCTGGACGGCGAACTGAATAACGGGGGCACCTTGGCGAGCTGGGGCGACAACACCCTGAGCGGACCGATCACCTGCTACAATCAGGTCCGGTTCCAGATCCAAGGCGGAACGCTGGTCATTTCCGGCGGCGTCACACAGAGCGACAGCGGCGGGCTTTTCGTCATCAATTCCTCAGCCGCCGTGGTGTTCAACACGATGCCCCTCAGCCTGGGTGCGAAGATTTTCTGGACGGATGCAGGCGGACTCACGGTCGTGGGCGTTTCCGGGAATATCTGGGGCTCTACGTTGGTCGCGGGAGGAACCTTACGGTTGGATGTCCCGAACGCTCTCCCACCCGCAGCCAGTCTGATTGTGGGCGTCGGCTACTCCCAGAATGGGACGGTGGATTTGAACGGGTGCGGCCAGACCGCCAGCGAACTGCTGACGTGGGGGTCGCCGAACACGGGCACGCGCGTCATTACCAGTGCGACGCCCGCCCTCCTGACAGTCAATCAAGGCAGCACCCAAAGCTTCGACGGTTCGTTTACCGGAGCAGCAGGCCTGTGCAAAACAGGGACGGGAAAATTAACCCTGGAGAGCGCGGGCACCACGACGACCGGCGACTTCATTGTGAGCAACGGAACCCTGGTGGTGGCCGCCACGGCCAGTCTCGGCAACAGCACGAACCTTCTGGTGGCAGGCGGCGTGTTGGAGCTGCAGACCGGAACGGCGATCGCGGACAACGCCAGCCTCTCCATCGAGGACGGCGGCGCGAAGGTGTTGATCGACTCGAGCCTCACGGAGACGGTGGGCTCGCTGATTCTGGGCGGCGTCCCGCAGCGGAGGGGCACCTACGGCGCCACGGGCAGCGGTGCCGGCACGCTCGACGACAGCCACTTCGGCGGCAGCGGGAAGATTCGCGTGTTGAGTAATCCGCCGATCACGCCCGTCCAAGCCACCTGGGACGCGGGCGGCGCAGACACCCTCTTGAGCACCCCGGAAAACTGGGTCGGCGACGCGACGCCGGCGCTCGACGGCACCGCCTACGCCACCTTCGGTACGGGCGGCAGCTCGGCGACGGTGAACACGCAGGCGAGCCTGTACGGCATCACCTTCAACCGCGGCGACTTCATCCTCGCAAACGGCGGCGGCGCGCTGACCCTCGGGCTGGGCGGCATCGCCGCCGCCTCTCCGTCGTCCGGCTACCGTCTCTACAGGGTGGCCGAACAGGTGACACTTGACGAGCCTCAGACGTGGGACGTCAGCAACGCTCCGGGGGCAGACACCCGCTTGGACTTTACTGGTGCCATCAGCGATGGCGACTTCCCCATGGGGATCACCAAGACCGGCAACGGCACACTCCAACTCGCTGGCAATAACACCTACGACGGCGTCACAACCATCGAGAACGGCGGCATTCTCCTGTTCAGTTCTTCAGCCCTGGGTTCCACAGCCGGAGGCACCGTCATCAACACGGTCACACCCTCCGGCAGCAGCGCCTGGATCGGCCTCGTCGGCGGGCTCACCCTGACAGAGCCGATCACCATCGTCGGCGGGTCGGTCAACGGCTCATGTATCTGCAACTGGGGCGGAACCAACACGATCAGCGGGCCGATCACCACGTCGAGCGCCCGTTTCTATGCCTCAGAAGGCACCCGCCTCAACATCACGGGCGGCGTCACGGCTTCGAACCCCTTCTTCGTGATCAACGCCGCGGGCACGATCGCCTTCTCCAACCTGCCCCTCAATCTCGGGTCGGGGACTTTCTGGACCGACACCTCCGGCCTGACGGTCATTGGGGTAGCGGGGAACTCATGGGGCGACACGATGGTCGCGAACGGCACCTTGCGGACGGATGTCGCCAACGCTTTGCCGCCGACCACCCGGCTCAAGATCGGCGGCATCTCCTGGGGTCCCAACGGCACCGTCGACTTGAACGGCTTCGACCAGACCGTAACCGGCATCGAGAAATTTGAGCCCGCGCCCGGCGTGCTCATCATCACTAGCCCCACGCCCGCCACGCTGACGGTCAACCAGAGCGACACCCTGTCCTATCCGGGAGCTTTGACCGGCGCGCTCAGCCTCGTCAAAACCGGCGGCGGCAGCCTGACGCTCACCGGCGCCAGCAGCACCGTCGGCAACTTCACGGTGAGCGGCGGCGTGCTGGCGGTGAGCGGCGCCGGCACGCTCGGCAACAGCACCAACGTCACGGTTGCGGCCACAGGCACCCTTTCGCTCCAGACGTCGTCCGCTATCGCCGACGCCGCGACGCTCACCGTTGCGGACGGCGGCACGGCCAAGGTGGATCTGGCCGGCGGCGTGAACGAGACTGTGGGCTGGCTGTGGCTACATGGCAAGCTGCAGCGCGTCGGCACCTATGGATCAACCGGCAGCGCCGCGACAACCAAGGACGACGCGCACTTCTCCGGAACCGGCATGCTGACCGTCCTGCACGACAAGTCAGCCACCCTGATCAAATTGCGGTAGCCGGCTTCAGCAAAGCGAAATTCCGCCGTGACGCCTCCCTCTGTTTTCTGTTAAACTTTGGGCTCATTTTAAGGAATAACCCATGCATCTTTACCGCACTCACACGTGTAACCAACTCCGCGCGAGCGACGCGGCCGCGACCGCCAAACTCTCCGGCTGGATCTTCCGGGTCCGCGACCACGGCGGCATCCTCTTCATCGACCTCCGCGACCACTACGGCATGACCCAGGTCGTGGTTCACCCCAGCCGCTCGTTTTTTGAAACCCTGAGCAAGGCGAAGCTGGAGACCGTCATCACCGTCGTCGGCGAGGTCACCCTGCGCGAGCCCTCCACGATCAACCCCGACCTCCCCACCGGCGAAGTCGAACTGGTCGCCAACGAGTGTATTGTCGAGGCAGCCTCAGAGCAGACCCCGCTCTACCTGCCGGGCGACGAGGACGGAGCCGAGGACCTGCGCCTGAAATACCGCTTCCTTGACCTTCGCCGCGCGCGCATCCACAACAACATCGTGTTTCGCTCCAAGATCATCTCCTTCCTTCGCAAGGCGATGGAGGCGCACGGCTTCAACGAGTATCAGACGCCGATCCTGACGTGCAGCTCGCCCGAAGGCGCTCGCGACTACCTCGTGCCCAGCCGCGTACACCACGGTAAGTTCTACGCGCTGCCGCAGGCCCCGCAGCTCTTCAAGCAGCTCCTGATGGTGGCCGGCTTCGACCGCTACTTCCAGATCGCGCCCTGCTTCCGCGACGAGGACGCGCGCGCCGACCGCTCGCCGGGCGAGTTCTATCAGCTCGACATGGAGATGTCGTACGTGACGCAGGAGGACATCTTCGCCGTGGTCGAGGACGTGATCTCCAAAACATTCTCGACTTTCTCGAAAAAGACGGTTGACGCCACACCGTGGATCCGCATCCCCTACCGCGAGTCGATGCTGAAATACGGCAGCGACAAGCCCGACCTGCGCATTCCGATCGAGATGTTCGACTGCTCGGAGGTGTTCAAGAACTCCGGCTTCAACGCCTTCGCCGCCGCCGTCAAGGCCGGCTCCGCGGTGCGCGCGATTCCGGTCAAAGGCATCAAGGACAAGCCCCGCAGCTTCTTCGACAAGCTGGGCGATCACGCCAAGACGCTCGGCTCTAAGGGACTCGCCTACCTGATCTGGGACGGCGACACGGTCAAGGGTCCGATCCAGAAGTTCCTGAAGCCGGAGGAGCTGGCCGCACTCGCGTCGATGGGCAACGCCAAGGATGGCGACGTGATCTTTTTCCTCTGCGACGAGGCCGAGAAGGCCGCCAAGATGGGCGGCGACCTCCGCGTCAAGCTCGGGCGTGACTTGGAGCTGATCGACAAGAACGTCTTCAAGTTCTGCTGGATCGTGGACTTCCCGATGTTCGAGAAGGATCCGGAGACCGGCGCGACCGCTTTCTCGCACAACCCGTTCTCCATGCCTCAGGGCGGCATGGACGCGCTGCTCAACAAGCACCCGCTCGACATCCTCGCCTTCCAGTACGATGTGGTCTGCAACGGCATCGAACTCTCCAGCGGCGCGATCCGCAACCACCTCCCGGAGATCATGTACAAGGCGTTCGAAATCGCCGGGTACGGCCCCGAAGTGGTGGAGGAAAAGTTCTCCTGCCTGCTGAACGCCTTCCGCTACGGCGCGCCGCCGCACGGCGGCATCGCCCCGGGCGTCGACCGCATGGTCATGCTGCTCGCGGGCGAGGACAACATCCGCGAGGTGATCGCATTCCCGATGAACCAGAAGGCCCAGGACCTGATGATGAACGCGCCATCGGATGTCTCCGAGAAACAGTTGCGCGAGCTGCATATCAAGATCCGCGGCCACGAGCTGCAAATTCCTGCCGCGCCGTAAGGCTGCCGTTGCTCTGGGCTCCTTGCGAGGGATTTTATTTGACGGGGGGGGATGAAATGAAGGGTTTGTTTCTTGGGCTTATGGCGGGCGCGTGGGCGGTTTGGGGGCAGGCGGTGACACTGGAGAATTTGCGCTGCGAGTATCGGGTGAATCCGCTCGGCATCGGCGAACGCGAGCCGCGGCTCTCGTGGACCATGAAGGACGACTCGGGCGGCAGGGGTGCCGCACAGACGGCGTATCAGATTCTCGTGGCCTCCTCGCCCGAAGCGCTGGCGAAGGGCGATGCTGACCTGTGGGACTCGGGGCGCGTGCGTTCGGAGAAGAGCATCCAGATCGCTTACAAAGGTCGTCCGCTTGTCGCGCGTGACCGCTGTTACTGGAAAGTCCGCGCGTGGGATCAGGACGAACGCGAGACGTCTTGGAGCGCCGGTGCGCTATGGAGCATGGGTCTGTTGCATGTGTCGGATTGGCGGGCCGAGTGGTTGAGGGTGGAAGAGGTGTTGCCGGAGGACGCTGCCGCGAAGACAGAGCCTCCCAAACTGACGGTCATCAGCGCGGTCTACGGCATACCCGAGGAAAAGAAGATCAACACCGTGACCGATAAGGTGCGGGAGATTGTCGCCGCCAAAGGGGGCGTGCTGCTGGTGCAGGCCAGCAACGAGCTTTTCGGCGACCCGGCCATCGGCGGGGGCAAGCGGCTGGAGGTCGTATACGAGATCGGGGGCAAGCGCAATACGGCAAGCGCGCCTGAAAACGCCTTCGTCACCGCGCCGGAGCAGACAAAAGATGCCGAGGCGCCGCAGGTCAAACGGATTCAGACCCCGCGGTATCTCAGGCGTGATTTTGAGGTATCGGCGAAGCCGGTGCGGGCCACGCTCTATGTCACGGCGCTGGGGCTTTATGAGGCGCGGCTCAACGGGCAGCGCGTGGGCGATGCGCTGTTGGCGCCCGAGTGGACCGCCTATGACAAGCGCGTGCAGGTGCAGGCCTACGATGTGACGGCGCTGGTGCGTCCGGGCGCGAACGCGCTGGGCGCGCTCTTGGGCAACGGCTGGTATTGCGGCCGCGTGCAGTGCTGGCCGCCCGAGATCTGTCTGTACGGCTACGAGCCGCGGCTCAAGGCGCAGCTGGAGATCGAGTTCGCTGACGGCAAGCGCCAGACCGTGGCGACCGACGAGGCGTGGCAGGCAACGGCGGACGGCCCGCTGCGCTTCTCCGGCATCTATGAGGGCGAAACGTACGACGCGCGCAAGGAGATGGACGGGTGGGACGCTCCCGGGTTCAAGGCCGACGTCCGCTGGCAGCCCGCGCTGATCGACCGCGCCGTGCGTGCGGGGGCGCTGGCGTGGCAGCGCAGCGAGCCGATCCGCGTGACCCAAGAGCTGAAGCCGGTGGCCGTGACCGAACCCAAGCCCGGCGTGTATGTTTTCGATTTCGGGCAGAACATGGTGGGCTGGACACGGCTGAGGGTGCAGGGTACGGCTGGCGATACGGTGGAGCTGTTCTTCAACGAGATGCTCAATCCCGACGGCACGGTCTACCGCGAGAACCTTCACGCGGGCAAAATGGGCAAGGAGCAGAGCCAGACCGTGCGCTACACGCTGCGCGGCGGCGGGGCCGAGACCTACGAGCCGCACTTCACCTACATGGGGTTCCGCTACGCGGAGGTGTCCGGGCTTAAGGCGAAGCCCGACAAGGCGCTGCTGACGGGGCGCGTCTTCCATACGTCGTTCAAGCAGACGGGCACATTCTCCTGTTCCGACCCGCTGTTGACGCGACTGGCGCAGAACATCCAGTGGTCGCAGCGCGGCAACATGATGGGCATCCCCACCGACTGCCCGCAGCGCGACGAGCGTGCGGGGTGGGCGGGGGACGCGCAGTTCTTCATGCCCACGGCGGTGTACAATTTCGATGTGGCGGCCTTCTTCAGCAAATGGCTGTTCGACATGTGCCAGGACTCGTTCGTCGATGGCAAAGGCTTCGCCGACATGGCGCCCTACTACGGCAAGCTCGGCGCAGGCAACACGGGCTGGGGCGACGCGGGCGTCGTGTGTCCCTACGTGCTCTACCGGACTTACGGCGACACGCGCGTGATCGAGACGCACTACGCGCAGATGAAGAAACACGTCCTGACGCTCTCGTCGACCTGCACGAACCACATCCGCGGCGCGGGGAGCTACGGCGACTGGCTCAACGTGGGCGGCGGCGCCAAGGGCGAGGTGTGTGGCACGGCCTATCAGTCCTATCTCGCGGGGCTGATGTCCGAGATGGCGGCGGCGATCGGCAAGGGCGACGACGCGTCGCAGTTCGGCACGATGGCGCAGGAGGCGCGCGCGGCCTTCGACAAGGCCTTCTTCAAAGAGGACGGCTCGATTCTGGAGAGCAGTCAGACCGGCTATGCGCTGGCCTTCACGATGGGCCTCGTTCCGGACGCGCTGCGCGAAAAGGCGGCGGCGCGTTTCAAAGCCGAGGTCGAGCGCTTCAAAGACTGCGTGGCGACCGGTTTCATCGGCACGCCTCGTCTGCTGACCGGGCTGCATGCCGCGGGGCTGGACGCGGAGGCGTACCGCATGCTGTTGCGGCGCGAGTATCCCTCATGGCTCTATCCGGTGACGCTCGGCGCGACGACGATCTGGGAGCGCTGGGACGGCTGGCGGCCCGACAAAGGCTTTCAGGATGCGAACATGAACTCGTTCAACCACTATGCGTTCGGCTCGTGCGGGCAGTACCTGTTCTCGTGCGTCGGCGGGATTTCGCCGACGGAGCCGGGGTATCGTCAGTTCGTTGTCGCGCCGGTGATCGGGGAGGGCTTGATGTGGGCCTCAACCTCGTACGCGTCGATGTACGGCGAGATCGTTTCCGAGTGGAAGAAAGAGGCCGGGAAATACCGGGTCAAGGTCGTCGTGCCGCCGAACACGCGAGCGGACATCCTCTTGCCTGTGGCGTCGGCGGCGCAGGTGCTCGAAGGCGGAGCGCCGCTGGCTCAAGCCAAGGGACTGACTCTTTTGGGTGAGGCGCGAGGCAGCGTGCCGCTGCGGGCGGTTTCGGGGACGTACGCGTTCGAGTTTTAGGTCTTACAAGCAGTGTGGACGGACCGCTGGGCCGGAATGGGGCTAAGATAAGCGCCATTTCCGGTCGTAATCGTAATCTTACTCTTAATCTTTATCCGTTCAGTTGGAGAGCCGTCATTTGTATGCATCTCGGCGGTTGTCAAGCGAGAGGATCGAGACGATTTTTTCGGTCTGATCAATAAGATAAAAGATCCTGAACCTGCCGATCCTATAGCGCCATGTTTCCGGGTTATAGCCTTTGAGCTTTTTGATGTTGAGGCCGAAAAACGGGTCTTTGCGGAGCTGGGGATACACGTATTCGATCAGTTTTCGCTGGATGAACCGCGAGTCTAACACGGCCAGTTGTTCCAGCCTTTTCTGGAATTCATCGGTTTCGAACATCCTGAAATCAGGCGAAGCGTCCGCGCCCTGCTTTCGCATCTTTTACCCCCTGTTTCAGACTGCGCTTCAGTGCGGCATTCGTGCGGATCTCTTCCATTTCGAACTCGTCGGCATACTGGTCCGACTCCGTATAGCGGAAAGCCGCAGTCTCAATGAAATTGGACAGGGGACGATTCTCGCGCTCGGCTAAGACTCGGAATCGCTGATAGGTGACATCCGGGAGCCGCAATGTGACTGTTTTCGACATGGTTCACCTCGTTTCCGTTGATTCGTTTGATGTGAGACAGAATACAAAAGAATACATCCGTTGTCAATGTAGCACATGTTGCTTTACGCGCGAATCGGAATCGGAATCACGCTGTCACGGACGTTCACTTCCACTTGTTGGCGTAATGTTACGCTTGATTATTAACGTTCGTGGCTCTCTTTGACGGCAGGAGTGAACTGCACCGATGTCAGGCAGGACGACGCGGGTTTCAACCCAGGGAATCGACACATCTGGACCCCACAAAACGAAAGCCAAAACGGCGGCGATAGGTAAAAGCACAACCGCAAGGCGCCCCTTGCACCTCTTCTTCACGTCGTTCATTTCCGTTTCGTCCGCCGTTCCGTCAAAGCCCCGAATGCATGATCCCGGTGGCTCTTAAACCTCCGTGCGCCAGGCGCGGCCGTCGCGGGCGAGAAGGTCGGCGGCCGCGTCGGGGCCCTCCGAGCCTGCGGGGTAGGTGTGCAACGGACAGGTCTCGGGCGCGTTGCGCCACACGTCGAGCACCGGCGTGAAGAGCTGCCACGCGGCGGCGATGGTATCGCTGCGCACGAAGAGCGTGTGGTCGTGCAGCATCACGTCGAGCAGCAGCCGCGCGTAGGCGTCGGGCGCGTCCCACGCGCCGAGGTCCGAAAAGGCGAAGTGCAGCGGCAGGTCGCCGATACAGAGTTTCGGGCCGGGCAGTTTGGCTTGGAGCAGCAGGTTGACGTTCTCCTGCGGCTGGACCCGCAGCGTCAGCGTGTTGGGCGTGAGCGTGTTGGGCGCGGCCGGGTCGAACATGGAGTGAGGGACGGGCTTGAAGACGAGTGCGATCTCGCTCTCCCGCACGGCCAGCCGCTTTCCCGCCCGCAGGTAGAACGGCACGCCGTGCCAGCGCCAGTTGTCGACGAACAGCTTGGCCGCCACATAGGTCTCGGTCTGCGTGGCGGGGCGCACGCCCGGTTCGTCCTGATAGCCCGGCAGGCCTTTGCCCGCCGCGTATTGGCCGCGCACGACGCAGGTTTCGAGCGCATCGGCGAGGAAGGGCCGGATCGCCTGGATGAGCTTTTTCTTTTCGGCGTGGATGGCGTCGGCGGTAAAGGTGGCGGGCGGTTCCATGGCGACGAGCGCGAGCATTTCGAGCAGGTGGTTCTGGAACATGTCGCGCAAGAGGCCGGCCTGTTCGAAATAGCCCGCGCGGTTTTCGAGGCCGACGCTCTCGGCTACCGTGATCTGCACGTGGTCGATGTAGTGGGCGTTCCAGACCGGCTCGAAAAGGATATTGGCGAAGCGCAGCATCAGGATGTTCTGGACGGTGTCTTTGGCGAGGTAGTGGTCGACGCGGAAAATCTGGTCTTCGCGCACATGACTGTGCAGGAAGGCGTCAAGCGCGGCGGCCGAGGCGGTGTCGGCGCCGAACGGCTTCTCTAGCGCGAGGTGACGCCACGCGTCGCTGCCGGGAGTCTCCGTGAGCAGTCCGGCCGCCGCGAGTCGGGTGACGAGCGGCTGGCACGAGGCGGGCGGCGTGGCGAGATAATAGAGGCGGTTGAAAGGGGCCGGGGTCTCTAGCGTGTCGAGGGCGGCGAGATGTTCGGCGAGGCGCGTGAAGGTGGCGGGGTCCGTGTCGTCCGTTCGTACGTAGGAGAGGCGGTTAAGGAACGCGTCACGTTGGGCCGGAGCGACGTCGGGCAGGGCCTCGGCAATCAAGGCGCGGAACGAGGTGTCGTCATGCGGTGACCGTCCGCACCCCACGATGCGCGAACAGGCGTGCAGCAGCCCGCGCGTTTCGAGCTGGTAGAGTGACGGGACCAGCTTGCGGCGGGCGAGGTCTCCCGTCGCGCCGAAGAAAACCAGCACGCAGGGCGCCGGCGAGACTTCGAGACAGAAACGGGCAGGCGCTTGGGCCGGAGCGTTCATGGCGATGATTCTCCTGTTCCGTCACAGCCGGAATCCGAACGTCCGGCGGCATCACTTCGTGAAAATCTTGGTCTTGGCCTGACCGCCCTTCATCGGAAAGATGCCGACCTGCTCCGGCTCGATCGCAAAGATCACCGTGTCATCGCCGAACTTCTTGCCCATCGCCGGCTGGAGCTCCAGCATTTTGGCCTTCACCTTCGGATCGCTCTCCACGACCGCCTTGCCTTTGTAGCGGATGTACGCGCTGTCGTCCTTGGCGGTCCGCGACAACTCGACGTTCGGATTCTTCAGCAGTTGCGCGTGCATTTCTTTCTTGGACGAGGTCACGAACAGCAGCTTGTTGTCCGCCACCATCGTATAGCGGATCGGACGCACGCGCGCACCTTGGCCGTCACTCGTCGCCAGGTAGAAGTAGTCGTTCTTTTCAAAGAACGACGCCACGTCCTGCATGAACACGTCCAGTTTCTCCGCGTTCTGGTTGACCCAAACATAGGAGGCCACCGTCTGCGGCTCGGCAGGCTTTGCGGCGTCCTGACAGAATCCGGCCAGCGCCGGCACCAACAAAAGCATGACCATCCAATTACACATGAAACACCTCCAGTTTAGATACGCCTATTTTAGTATGATTCAGGCCCGAAGGAAACACGAATCGCGGCAGAAAGCAAAATATCGGGGTTCAGGCTTAGGGGTCCAAGAAGGGCCGCGTCCCTGCCTTTAACCGGGACGCTGAACCCTTACCCCTCGATTTCCACAACCTTGGCGATCACACGCGACACGAGGAACCGCGCGTCCCCCGCGCCGATCACCAGCGACCGCTCGGACTTGCGGTTGCGGAACATTTTCACGCGGGCTCCAGGGAAAAGTCCCATTTCGGTCGACTTACGGTCGCCATTCACGCGGATCACCGCCTGCTCCCCGTCTTTCAGATCCATCAGGCAACGCGGCTGTGAAACCAGGGCGCTCTGTCTATTTTCACTCATGCGTCTTTCTCTTTCCTGCCCAATGGAGCAATCCGACACCGCCAGCCGCCATCGCCGCCACCACGCCCAGCCACACCGCGGCACGCGCGGGGTCGGCCCAAAAGGTGGCCATCTGATAGAACGCCGTCGCCACCATCCACGCCAGCACCGTCTGATACAGGATCGAAAAAACCATCCAGCGCCAGCCGGCCTCGCGCCCCAGCACGATCAGCGCCGCCACGCAGGGCGAGTAGATCAGCACGAACAGCAGATAGGCGAAAGCCGCAGCCCGAGAGCCGAAATTGCGCCGCATCGCCTCCAGCAGGCCATTGCCTCCTCCGGGGGGACCGACTGACGGCGAAACGGCGAGCGGGTGCTCACCACCCCAGCCGTAATCCGTCATCAACTGCCTGACCGCGACATGCAACTCGGCGGCAAGATCGAAGGTGCCCGCCGTAGGCAAGGGTGCCCCCGGCTGATCCGTCTGCGAATACAGAACCTCCAACGTGCCCACGATCGCCTCTTTCGCCATCAGTCCGGTCATCAGTCCGGCGGCCGCAGGCCAGTTGTCCGCGCCCACACCCATCGGACGCAGCACCACCGTCATCACCCGGCCCGCCGCCGAACGCCAGGCATCCGCCTGCCTGTGCCCATGACTGATTGACTCGAAGGCCCCGTTGGCCAAGCTCAGCAACACCGCGATCATCAGAATCACCCTGCCCGCCCTGACCAAGAAGCTCAGCAAATTATACCACACGTGTTCCAAACATCCCCACAGTGCGGGCGCATGATACGGCGGCAGCTCCATCACGAAGGCCGACACCTCGCCCTTGAAAAGCGTCTTGTGCAACACCAGCCCGGACAGGATCGCGAGCACCGCGCCGATCACGTACAGAGCGAAGATGACCGCGTTACCGTGTTGCGGAAAGAACGCCATCGCGAAGATCGCATACACCGGCATCCGCGCTCCGCACGACATGAACGGCGCGATCAGCATGGTCAGCACCCGGTCGCGCCGCTGCTCCAGCGTGCGCGTCGCCATCAGCGCCGGCACCGTGCAGCCGAACCCCACCAGCAGCGGGATAAAGGCCTTGCCCGGCAACCCGATCAGGTTGAGGAACCGGTCCATGATGAAGGCCGCACGCGCCATGTAGCCCGACTCTTCCAGCAGGCTCAGACAAAAGAATATCATGAAGATCGGCGGCATAAAGGTCGCCACGGTCGTGAGGCCCGACCCCAAGCCGTCGGACACCACCGACACCGCCAGCTCAGGCACGCCCGCCGCATGCAGCCACACGCGCGGCCCGTGTACCAGCAGCGCGCCGAACGCGCCGTCGATAAAATCCACCAGCGGCTGCGTCAGCCGCACCGTCAGCCAGAACACCCCGTACATCACGCACAGGAACGCGGGAATGCCCACCGGACGGCTCAGCAGGAAACGGTCCGCCATGTCCGAGAAACGCCGGCGCGCCATCAGCCGCCGCGTGACCACGTCGCGTGCCAAACCGCGGATGAACCCCAGCCGCGCATCCATCACGACGACCTCGGGCTTGAGTCCCGTATGCCGCTTAAGCCGCACGTTCTCCTCGGCCACGACCTCGTCGAACAGCCCCTTCGTAAGCTCGCGTGCGAACGGATCACGCTCCAACAGTTTGATCGCCAGCCAACGCGAGTCCACACCCGCGTCGTCCGCCGCCACGGTCAGGCACACTTGCAGCCGCAGCACCGAACGTTCGGCATCCCCGTACAAAACCCTTGCCGCGGGAAGCCGGCGCGACTCCGCGATCTGCAAAGCCGCCTCTTTCAGCGCTTCGGCGCCTTCGCCGCGCGAGGCGATCATCGGAATCACCGGACAGCCGAGATGCTTGGACAGATGCGCAGGGTCCACCCGCATTCCGTGCCGCTCCGCCGTGTCCATCTGGTTGAGCGCCACCACCAGAGGCACCCGCATGTCGAGCAGTTGCGCGGTGAGATAGAGGCTGCGCTCAAGGTTCGAAGCGTCCACGATGTTGATCACCACCGCCGGCGTGCTGCCGATCAGGTAATCGCGCGCCACGCGCTCGTCCTCGGTGTTCGGCGAGAAGGAGTAGATGCCCGGCAGGTCGGCCACTCGGAGAACGCGGCCCGTCACTTCAAAGCACGCATGGGCGCTGTCGACCGTCACGCCGGTCCAGTTGCCCGTGCGCTCGCGCGCGCCGGTCAGCAGATTGAACAGCGTCGTCTTGCCGGTGTTGGGGTTCCCCACCAGCGCGACGGTCAGCCCTGCGCTCATTCCGCAGCCCCTCGCGCCAGCTTTTTAACCTTGGTAAACATCAGGAGCAAAATATAGGCACCCCTCGTCCGGATAACAAGCGAAAACGACCCGCCTCTGCGGGCTTGACACAATCCCCTTTAACCCTTTGCTTATCTTTGCTTTAATAGCGTCTCCTTCACAGAGCGAAAGGAGAGCCTGCCTTGACGGACCCCACCTGCATCTTCTGTAAAATCATCGCGGGCCAGATTCCCGCCTTCAAAGTCTACGAGGACGAACACGCCCTCGCGTTCCTCGACATCGCCCCTTTCGAGAAAGGCCATGTGCTGGTCGTGCCCAAGTACCACACCGCCTATCTCACGGATCTGCCGCAGACGCAGCTCGCGACCTTCATCGCCGCCGTACAGAGTGTGGCAGCCCTGCTTCTCAAAAAAATGCCGTGCGACGGCTTCAACCTGGTGCAGAACAACGGCGTCTGCGCCACACAGATCGTGCCGCACGTCCATTTCCACATCATCCCCCGCTGGAACGGACGCGCCGTCAACTGGCTTCCCGGCACCTACGAGGATGCTTCCGAACTCTCCGACATCCACAGCCGCCTCACCACCTAAAACTCCCTCCCCCTATGAACCCTTCCTATCAAGAGACCGTCCTCGATATCTGCAAAAAGGATCCCCGTTACCATTCGGACGCCTATTTCTTTCTGGTCGAGGCGCTTGATGTCACGGTCAAGGACATCCGCAAGAACCAGCCGGACCACGGTCGGCACGTCACCGGCAAAGAGTTGCTCGACGGCATCAAGGAGTACGCGCTTGAAGAGTTCGGCCCCATGACCTTCACCGTTTTCGCCGAATGGGGCATCCACAACACGTTGGATTTCGGCGAGATCGTCTTCAATCTGGTCGAGTCCGGGCGCCTCGGAAAAACCGAGAGCGACAGCCGCGAGGACTTCAGGAACGGGTATGCGTTTGAAGAGGCCTTTCTCCAGCCTTTCGAGCCGCAGCCGCAAGAGCCGCCCGCCCGCCCGGCCACCCGCTCATCCCGCCGCCGCAAAAGGGGGTAGAAGGTCAGGAGTTCATACGTTTGCCGACGCCTTCGTGTCGATTGGGGCGCATGGCAGTTCTGTTGGTGGATACCCTTTTTGATCGTAATCCTAATCCTAATCGTAATCCTAATCCTAATCGTAATCCTAATCCGCTAACCGCCGGTTGCCGGCCTCATATTCGGCCGGTTCCTCATGAATACGCTCAGCGGACGTGCTGCGTATCAAGCCCGCCAGCATCGAGACAATACGCACCAGCATCTCT
>JANYBJ010000316.1 GCA_025360845.1 bacterium | reverse complement strand
CACCAGCCCGCGATCTTGCCCGCGTCCACGCCTGCGGCGAGCTCAGCCTGGAGGCTCTGCCCGATCTCGCCGTCCGCCAGCATGTCCCAGACCTGGTCCGCGCGCATCAACTTCTTGCAGACCCGGCAGGTGCTCATGGGGTCGGAGAACGTGTCGAGGTGGCCGGAGGCTTTCCAGATGGCCGGGTGCATGATGATCGTGGCGTCGAGGCCCGCCACGTCCTCGCGGTTGCGGACCGTGGTCTTCCACCAGTCCTCCTTGATGTTGCGCTTCATTTCGCAGCCCATCGGACCGTAATCCCAGAAGCCGTTGATGCCGCCGTAGATCTCGGAGCTGTGAAAAATGAACCCGCGGCGCTTACACAGCGACGAAATGACATCCAGACTGCTTGTGTTCGACATAGGAATCCTTACAGGTTGCTGACTCTCAAGAAAGTGCGTGCTGAAACCATGGTATTTTCGCCCAAACCGCGCACGTGGCGCAAGTGAAATGTTCGCCTACAGAAAGACGCGGCGGGCGTTGACCCCTGTGAGATCAGAAAGCGCCTCTGGCGTGGCGTGGCGAAGTTTGGCCACCTCGTTGAGCACACAGGCGAGATTGGCCGGCTGGTTGAGCGGCTTGCCGTTCGCGCCGATGGCCGCGGGACATCCACCCGTCGGAAACAGATCCGGCGTGTCGGTCTCGATCAAAAGCTGGCTGTCGGGAATCTCCCGGGCGGCGGCCCGGATCTTCTCGGCCTTCGGATTGCAGACCGAGCCCGCGAAGGACACATACCCGCCCATGTTCAGAATCTGCTTCAGGATTTCCGCCGAGCCTCCGAACCCATGCGCCACAAAGCCCGGCAGCTTGCGCGCATACGGCTTGAGCGCCTCGACCAGACGCCCCCAAACACGCGCGCCGTGCAGCACCACCGGACGGCGCACATGCTCGGCGAATTGAAGCTGCCGGACCAAGACCTTCTCCTGAACGTCAAGCGGCACATTGTCGAGCACGCCGTCAAGGCCGATCTCGCCGATCACCGCAACCGGGCTCTTGTCGAGATACGACTCCAGCGTCTCGAACCAGTTGGCGGGCAGATGCCGGACATACCAGGGGTGGACGCCAAAGGCAGGCACCAGCACAAAGGGCAAGGGCTTCTGCGCCAGCCGGCTCGTGGCCTCCCAGTCATCGGGAGTTGTGCCACAGCAGCATACGCCTGTGATTCCGGCCCGCGCCGCCTGCCGGACCACGTCATCGAACACATCGTTCAAGCGCGGATCCTGCAAATGTGTGTGGGCGTCAAACACAGGTCACTTGGAGACGATCTGTCCGGCCTGCGCCAACATGCGGGCCTCGACGCTCTGAATCTCGGCGAAGCCCTGCGAACTGACCGGATTGAGCCCATTGCTGGCCTCCATCGACGAGTCGGCTTCGTTGTAGATCGACGCCTTGCAGTCTGTAAGCGCGTTAAAGAAGATGTTGCCTTTATACAAGCCGACCTCGACCGTGCCCGACGCATGCTTGGAGAAGACGCCGATCGCCGCGCGCGCGGCCTGCGTCACCGGGTCGAAATAGCGGCCGTCGTAGATCTGGTCCGCCACCAGCTTCGACAACTGCCCGAAGAGCAGACCCGAACGGCGGTCCATCGTGGCCTGATAGACGTAGCGCAGGCAGGTGCCGAGCAGCTCCATGCCCGGGGCCTCGTACACGCCGCGGCTCTTGGTGCCGATGATGCGGCACTCGAGCGCGTGCTTCATGCCCACGCCGTTGCGGCCCGCCAGCTTGTTCGCGAGCCGCATCGCGTCGACCGGCGTCACGTCCTTGCCGTTGATCTGCACCGCGCGGCCCTTCGCGAAGCGCACCGTGACCTTCTCGATCGTGTCGGGCGCCTGCTGCGGCCACACGCCCATGGTGGGCTCGACGATCAGCATCGAGGTCTCCATGCTCTCGAGATCCTCCGCCTCGTGCGAAAGCCCGGCGAGGTTGGCGTCGGTGGAGTACTTTTTCTTCGCGCCGACAAAGGCCTGGATGCCGAACTGCGCGAGGAACTCGACCATCTGGGTGCGGCCCGGAAACTTTTTGAGCAGCTCCGCGTCGCGCCAGGGCGCGTAGACCTTCATGGAAGGAGCGAGCACGTTGGTGTAGCGCTCAAAGCGCATCTGGTCATTGCCTCGGCCGGTCGCGCCGTGCGCCAGCACCGTGCATTTGCGCTTCTTCATCTCGGCGATCAGCCCGCGCGCCGTGACGGCGCGCGCGATGCCCGTGGAGTTCCAGTAGCCGCCGTCGTACATGGCCTGCGCCTCGATCACCTGGAAGCACGCCTCGGCCATGGGCTCCTTGAGATCGATGATCACGGTGTCGACGCCGCAGGGCGCCATGCGCTTCTTGATGTCGTTGATGTCTTTCTCGTCGGGCTGCCCGAGGTCCGCCGAAAAGGCGACCACGTGTACGCCCGCCTCGACCATCACCTTCGCGATCGTGCGGCTGTCCAGCCCGCCCGAAACGCACGCGCCAACCGTCTTACCCTTCAGATCCGCCAAAGTCAGTGCCATGTCAAAAATCTCCTATGGAGTTGCGATGTCTTTTAAGAGTATCGACTCCCCTACCCGAAATCAAGTCTCACCCGCAGGGCATCGCCAGCAAGCAGATCAAAAGGGCCAAACACGCGAGCGCGATCAACAGCGGAGCCAGCAGCCATTTGCGTTTCGTGATTTCGCATAGCAGTACACACAAAGATGCGGGCAGGTGTTGTATTCGCCGATGTCCTTGCTGACGATGCAGCCGCACGCTTCCCGCTGTCCGGCGTCTTTCAGCGACTTCCGCTTCTTCACCGTCTTCGCTCCGAATAAATCCGCCTGAGTCGGTTCGGCATCGACACCAAGAAACTCCATTAAACACTTATCCTGTTTGAAGAGACGGGCGACCAGGCGGTCATCGACACAGCGGTTGTGCTCAACGCCGTACGACGTCAGATCAACTTTCTCTGCACACGTGCCAAGCTTCAGCCCCCAGTGCTGATTCAGAGCGGCAATCCCTTGGGCGAACTCGCGCATCTCCTCGGCTCTGAACTCGCGGGCCTGGACTCCGGCGTTGGCAAGGTTCTTGGCCACCTTCGCGTAGGCGGTGATATCGCCAAAGCTAAACACCAATCGCGAGGTATACGGTGCCAACGCATTCCCAACTTTCTCGGCTTTCTTCAGCAAGTCATTCACCGAAATCGTCTCTGTCAGGAGCAAGGGATCAAACCGCCAAATCACACGCTCTTTTCCCAAGCGCCGAGATAGCTCAATGAAGGTTTCGATGCGGCTCTCAACGGGGGGAACGCCGGGCTCCAGCCGTTCGACATCATAGTCGTTCAAGGTAAACTGAAAATAGTAATTGAACCCCCGGTCATCAAAGAAAGCCAACGTGCCCAACATCGGCTTTGGGTTCTTGGTCCAGAAAACAAAGAGGCGGGCTTTCTCAAAGCTCACATACAAGGGCACGCCGTTAAACGGATTTGTCCATTTGACAAAGCCTTGTTTTATCCTGCTCACCAGCCAAGCAGAATAGAAGGCAGGGATATCGGTTGACCGGCTGGCTGAGACGATGATCGGCGCTTGTGCATCACACTCGACACCATCGACCTGAATCCTGACTATATCCCTCTTTCCAAACAGGATCCGTCTCATTTTCTATACTATCCCTTCGTCGAAGAGGCTCTGAAAGGGCTCATCGGCGGCGAAGGCGCTCAGGGCCAGAAAGAGACTCAGCATAAACGGGGTGCTGTTTTTCATGGTGTATCCGGGTTGGTCAGCGATGGAGCAGCGTGGTAAATGGAGCAGCGTGGTAAAACGATCAAACGGGCGGCGCGGTGCATGGGGTCGCTCTCGTTCAGTAAGGGTTAGAAGGCGCCATTTCCCACGCCTTCACAGTCTTGAATTGCGCCTTGCCGCCGGCGCTGAACAGGCTGACGCCCAAGCTGTCGTTCCGCGTCGGGAACACGCGACGGCAGATGGCCTGCCGGTCGTTGGCGTAAACCTCCACCACCGATTTGTCCACGAACACGCGCAGCTTCAGCGGCTCGCCGACGTTCAGCGCGAACGGTGCCCGCTCGACGATCTTGCGCCCCTCCGGGCCTTGGCTGCTGCGCGTCGCATCGAACACAAGCTCCTTCTTATCCGCATCGTAATAGAGCAGCGTTTCCTCCTCGCCGCCTTTGGACGCGCGCACTTTCACCCCGCAGCTTTTGGCCGTGCCCGCGTCGATTTCCAGCGCGAGTTCACAGGCGTCTCCCCGCACACCGACCAGCACGTTCGTCCCGCCGTCGGCCAGAGCCAGGTTGTCCCACGACTTTTCGTGACCGCGGAGCGTTTCCAGCTCCTTCACCGGCCGCATCCGCAGCGTGCCGTCGTCGCCGAGCCAGAGCGACCTCGGCAGCCCGTACACGCCCGACCACCCCTTCTCTTTTTCGCCGGCCGGATTGTCGGTCAGCCACGCCCACATGATCTGACGTCCTTGCCCATCGATCAGCGCCTCGGGCGCGAAGTAGGTGTTGTCCGACCAGGTCATGCGCCCGTGATTGTTGGGGGTGAAACGGTCGTCCTTGTAGTCGCCCACGTAGTACTGGCAGCCTTTGTTGTGGCTGATGAACAGCAGCAGGTGCTTGGCGCTCGGCGGCCCGCCTTCAGGGTCCGCGGGCAGCGGAAGAAAGCTTGGGCACATGTTGTCTTCGCTGCGGTCGGTCCACTCGGGCTTCCGGTCGTAGAAGACGTGCAGGTATTTCCAGTCTTTCAGGTTGTCAGACGTGAACAGATAAAGCCGGTCGCCCTGCTCGGCGAGCGGCGCGTCGGGCGCGCGTCCGATTTTGTTGAGCACGAGCAGGCTGCCGGTCAGAATGTAGTAGCGCCCGTCTTTCTTCCAGATGTTCGAGGGATCGGCCGAGCCGCAGAAGAAGGTTTTCCCGTCCTGATCCTTCATTTCCGTGACGCCCCACTCGGTGGATTTGATGACCGGGTTCTCGGGCAGCTTCGTCCACGCGTTATAGTCGCCGCCGCTGCTCTTCGCCAGGCCGATGCCTTTGGAGCCCCACAACATCCAATACGAGAGATACGCGCTGCCGTCGCTGTCCACGAAGGCGCCGCCGCTGAAGCAGCCCTCGTCCCCCGCGCCGGGGCCGATCGCGTCGGGGTGGTGCCGCCAGTGGAGCAGGTCGCCGCTGGAGATGTGGCCCCAGCAGAAGCCCGAGCCGCTGCGGTTGTAGAGATACATGAGGTGATAGCGCCCGTTGGCGTAGAACGCGCCGTTCGGGTCGCCCGGCAGCGCCATGTCCTCGGGCGGGCAGAAGTGGTACGTGGGGCGGTACGGGTCGGCGATGAACCGCTCGCGCAGCAGCCGCGACGTGCGCACGGCCTCATCGGGAACCGCGCCGCTGAAGGACCAGGTTTTCGGAACCGCAACCGTTTTCCCGCTGTCGTCTGAGCAGGCGGTGGTGACCGTCGCGCCCTTGCCTCCCAGCACCAGACACCCGTCTTCGATGCGCACGTCACCTGCGAGTTTGATGTCGGTGAATCGGCCGGTCTTCTCCCGGAGGCCCTCGTCCGCGAACGACCACCAGGCCCAGGGCTTCACGTTTCCGGCGACCTTGCCGGGCTGCAGCGCGGCGAGGGTCTCGCGGTCCAGCGGCTGCCCGTAAATGCGCGCGTCCTTGATCCTCCCGACAAAAGCGTCTTGCGCGTCCTGCAGATCCAAATGCCTCTTCCCGAACAGCACGACCGCGTCCGGACCGAACGGGCGCGGCTGATTGGGCATCGTGTAATGGGCATACGGCTCTCCGTTGCGGAACATCGTGACCTCGTTGCCGTGATACACGATGGCGATCTGTACGAAGGTCTTGGCGTCCGCCGTCTCGGCGGGAAAGGCCGCCTGGTCTTTCTGCGTCCGCGCGAAACCCTCGCTGCCGCCCATCCACCGCGCCTCGGCGAGCTCGCCGAAGACGATCCCGTCGAAATGCGACTGGTTGTCGTCGATCGTCAGCACGCTGCCGCCGCCCTGTGTCAGGTTGGCGGGAGCGACCCACGCCACCAGCGTCTTGTCCTGGAGAGCCTGGTCCGCCGTCGCGAAACCGGCGATGAGTGTCAGCGTTGCAAAGAGCCTTGTTGCTTGCATCATGTGTTCTCCATTTTACTGATCAAACACGCTGTCCCCTTCGTAGATCGGCTTCATGCCCCAGGCCGTCACGCGCTTGACCGCCAGGTCGCCGCCTTTTGCGAACAGGCTGATGCGGAGGCGGTCCGGAGGATATTCGTGCCAAGCCACGGCCGCCTGACGGTCATTGGCAAAGACCTCGATCATGCTCTTGTCGATGAAGATCCGCAGCGTCAGGTCCTCGTTCTCTTTGAGTTCAAAAGGCGGCTTGATGTAGTCGACCGTCAGCGTCTTGCTGCCGGCGCCGGAGGCGATCGTAAAACCGTTTTCGCCTTTCTCGTCGCAGAGCAGGTTGATCCCGAACTCCTTGGCTTTGGGCGAGGCGATGACAACCTCCAACTCGATGGTGTCGCCTTGGATGTCCTTGAGCAGGCGGACGGTATCGCTCTTGACCGTGATGTCGCTCTCGGCTTTCTTGTCATGCCGGAGCCCCTCCAGTTCGCGCAGGGGCTTGATGCGCAGTACGCCGTCTTTGGGCAGACTCAGCTCTCTGGGCAGCGACTGGATTCCCTGCTGAAAAACGGCGTTGTTCAAGAGGGTGTCGAAGTTTTTCGGCCGGTCCGTTTTCTGCATGCCGTTCACCCAGGGCGTACACCAGGCCCACATGACCCGGCGGCCGTCTTTCGTCAAGAGCGATTCCGGGGCAAAGAAATCCCAGCGGGCCCAGTTCAACAGCGCGTGATGGTCGGGAAGATACTTTTCGTCCTTAAAATCACCCAAATAGTAGCGGGCGCCCAAGCCGTGGCTGATGCAGAGCAGCATCCACTTGTCGCCGATCTTGAACATGTTGGAGCACGAGGTGTCCTCTCCTTTGTCGACGCCCAGGTCTGCGGGAAAATCTTTATGAAAGAGTTCGCCCAGATACAGCCACTGTTTCAGGTCTTGGGACTTCATCAGCTTGGGGTTGCTGCCTCCGCTCAGCGCGTAATAGGTGTCGCCCATGAGCCAGCAGTCGGGGTCCCAGTGCCGCATGTCCGGCTTCTCTCCCGCTGCGGTCAACGGCTCGATCGCGAGGGGCTTGGACCACTTCTCCAAGGTGTCGTCCAGCGCGAACGCGATCTGGTTTCTGTCGGACCCTTGGCCATGGTAGATCATGGCCGGCGTTCCGTCTCTGGTGAAAAACCCGGTGCCGCTGAACATGCCGTGGCCCGTTGTTTTCGGGGTGAGCGTGGTCGGGTGCCACTTCCAGTGCAGCATGTCGGTGCTGGAGACGTGGGCGAAGGCGCAGCCGTCCTTGTGGTTGTAGATGTAGTGCAGGTGGTACCGGCCTTTGTAGTAGAAGGCCGGATTGGGGTCGGCCGGGATCGCGCCGCTGGGGCCGGGGTGGGCCAGGTGATAGGTCAGCCAGCTCTTCGGCGGGTTCTCCGGCATGGCCGGCGTATCGACAAAAGGCGAGCTTTTCTGTGCGGCTGCGATCAGCTCTCCGCCTTGCGCGAGCACCAGTCGGCCGCCTTCGATCTTGGCTCCGCCAGTCAGATAATTGAAGGGGAAACGCCCGGTCCGGTCGGACTCCTGGCCGCTCTCGAAGGTCCACCAGGCGTAGGGCTTGATCGCAGACTCGCGGTTGGGCTCAAGCTTCTTGATCTCCTCCGCCGTCAGGGCTCTGTCATAGATGCGCGCGTCCTCGATCGAGCCCTCCAGTGTCTGGCCGGTGGTTGCCCCTTCATGCCGCAGGCCGAAGACGGCCATCGCGTCTTTCGGGCTGAGCAGGTCGATGGTGTTGGCTTCATAGGAGGCATAGGGCTCGCCGTTGCGACAGAGGGAGATCTGCTTGCCCTTGTAGACCACCGCCATCTGCACCGGCGTCTGGCCGTCGGTTTTCTCTACGGCGTTGGCCTGCTGATCGACCTGGGTCCTGGCGAACCCGTCGCTCCCCGCCATCCACTTGCCTGCCGCCTTCTCACCAAAGACGATCGCGTCGAACCGGGCACCGGACTGAATCGTCAGCGCGCTGCCGCCCTGCTGGGCCGTGTTCGCGAGGCAGACCCAGGAGACCAGCGTCTTATCCGTCGACGGCTGCCCGGCTGCGGCGTGAGCGGCGGTGAGCGCCAAGACAATTAAAACGTTTCCGAATAAGGCACACGCTTTTGACCGTGTTTTCACTGCGGTAGGAACGGTTCCCCGAACCGTCCGCGGACGCCTCGGGGAGGCGTCCCTACCCATTGGGAGGTAAGCGCCAGCCAGCCTCAAGAACCCATTTGTCCGTCGCATCGAAGTTTCCCCTTCTCAGGTTAGCAGTACCGCCGCGAACCGGACAAGTAAAACCGTATCGGTTCAGCAATTCTAAATTTGGCAAGGAAGCGCCTCACGGCGCCACTACGAACGCACGAAAGCTTAGGGAAATCCGTTTGTAGCGTGCCCGTAAGGGCATTCTTCCAGGGCGGCCTAAGCCGAATTTAGAATTGCTGGTATCGGTTTTTCCTGCGCTCATAAGCGGGCGCACGTTTTGCGTGTTAGCGCACCTTGCGCGGACGTTTGGCAGGCGCCTGCGGAACCACCGTTTTTTTCGGGCGGCCCCGCGGCCTCTTGGGTGAGTCGACCGGGGCCGCTGCGGGCGCGGCCACCTTTTTGGGACGGCCGCGCGGCTTCTTGGCTGGAGCGGAAACAACAACCGGGACGGCGTCAGCTTCAAGTTCCACGCCGAAGACATCGGCCAGTTCGTCCGCGTCCAGCGTCTCGCCTTCAACCGACGCAGCCTGCGCCACCGGCATGGCGGCGGCGGAGGCGATCAGCTCGGAAGAGTCCACGCCGCGCAACAGGAAAAGCAGCTCCGGCTGCGTGTCGAGCCGGCTGCCGATCCCGTACATCGCCGCGGCGACGTGTTTGCACATCGAGGCCCCGTCCGGACAGGAGCACTTCAAGGCGATCTCGGCAGGCTTCGGGAAGAGCCCCTCGGCGGGACGCGTCATGACCTCCATGACCTCGCCCGAAATGCGGCCGCGCAGCAGCTCGACGAGCGAGCCGATCTTGCCCGCGCAGACGGCGCGGATCGCATCCCACTGCTTTTGGGCGATCGGCTTGATCGTGATCTCGATGCGGTAGAGCGAGGAGCCCATGACCTGCGCACGCACGACGCCGGGGGCGATCTGAAGGTCGATGACGCTCTTGCTTCGCAGGTACGAGCGTCCGCGCGGCAGGCGGTTGGCATAGTCGTGGTAGGCCTCGATGTTTTTGCACCAGGCCTTGCCCCAGAAGGTCGTCGCAAGGGCAAAGCCCTCCAAGACCACGGGCGAGAGCTTGATCCCCTTTTTCTCCAGCGCCCTCTGCTTCTTGGCGGCGTCGGCGATGCGCTCTCCCTTGCTCTTGCTCTGAGGGAACATGCTGTAGCGGTCATAGTGGCTGTAGCGATGGCTGCCGTAGCGGCTCATATCGGGTCTCCTTCGTTTGGTCTAAGCTGCGGGCAAGTCACCGAGACCAAATAACAGTTTACACCGCTCTGCGGCAGAGCGTCCAGCGGATTCCCCAAGGTAAACAGGGCCGGCGGGGTTCCATTGACTAAACGCTTCCCTCATCTGCGCACCTCTGCGTCATCTGCGGACAAGAAAACAGCCCGCCGCTCGGCTGCGCCGCGAATGATCGAGGGGGTAACTCTGGTAGGGACGGTTCCCCGAACCGTCCGCCGGTCATTGCCTCGCGGACGCCTCGGGGAGGCGTCCCCCAATCGCATTTATGGTTTCAAACATTTCTCGATCAGGTCCCAACGATCTTTGTAGGGTGAAATATCCCATCCGCTGCACGACTTATGCGGAGGTAGTGCAACTACTCGGACCTTATTCTCCTTGTGAGGTTGGTTCTTCTTTCCGGGTGTCTTCAGCCAAAGCTGATGGGCCTCATGGACATGCTTTGCCATCTCGCTTGCGGGAATCACATAGTACTCGGACGGACGAGATGAAGACACTGATGGAATGCCTCCTAAAACCCAGAAGAAAGAGGGGCCAAACTCTTTTAGTGCTTTCAGCCCCACACTACATGTCCGGTTGCCTGGCTCAAACGTCTTGACCTGTATGTGTGCAAATCCCGTGCCTTCCACATTGCTACAAAGAATGTCCACGTTGGGAGTGTTCCCCAGCGTGACCACTGCCGCATATCCTCTGCGGCACAATTCCCCGGCAACAAAAAACTGGCTGGCATTACCACGGTATGATTTGTCGCGCGTCATATTGTTTGCGAACAGTGTTGTTAGGCCTCAGGCCGAAACTTTCTAATAGTACAAAGTTCTGGAAAAATCACTAATATTACAAGGCGATTTCTTTGTACTATTGACATTTTCGGCCTTTCGCGCATTACAAAGAAGGTCCCTGCTCCACGCGGTCGGCGAGACCGAGTTGGATCACCTGTTACATGGGCAGAAGCCGCTCGCCGTACTCCTGCATGAGCTTCCGGGTTTCCGGCTGGCCGGGTCTAAGGGTTGATCCCGCCCCGCATACGTTTGCCCGCACCCACGTCTTATGCGGCCAGTGTAGGGCCTTCCGCATAACCGTGTCAAGGCGTCCCTTCCCGCTCCCATCCCATTGTTCTGCCTCACAGCCTAAAGCTGGCCCCGAATTCGGGGACGTTCGGGCAAGGCTCACTCGCTCGCGGCGTGCAGGTCGAGCGCCACGAAGCTCAGGAGTTCGTCGTCTTTCATCTCGGTGAGCAGCGTCTCGCCGCCGCCTTCAAGAATTTCGTCCGCGAGCGCGCGCTTGTCCTCAAGCATGGCGTTGATCTTGTCCTCCACGGTGCCGCGGCAGATGAAGGTGTGGACCAGCACGTTCTTTTTCTGGCCGATGCGGAACGCGCGGTCCGTGGCCTGGTTCTCCACGGCGGGGTTCCACCAGCGGTCGAAGTGGATCACGTGCGAAGCCTGTGTCAGGTTCAGGCCCGTGCCTCCGGCCTTGAGCGAGAGCACGAAGAAGGGCGGGCCGTCATCGCACTGGAAGGCCTCGACCAGCGCGCGGCGGCGACCGACCGGCGTGCCGCCGTGCAGGACCAGCCCCTGCCGCCGGAAGACCGTCGCGAGAAACGCCGCCAGCGGCTCGGTCATCTCCCGGTACTGGGTGAAGACCAGCACCTTGTCCTGGCGCTCGGCGATCTCCTCGCAGAGCGCACGCAGGCGGACGAACTTGCCGCTGCGCGTTTCGGCGAAGTCGCCGTCGGCCAGGGCCTGCGCCGGGTGGTTGCAGATCTGCTTGAACCGCATCAGGGAGGTGAGGATCAGCGCGCGGCGCTTCATAGGATCGTCGGCCACGCCATCCTCCAGCGCGCGCTTGAGCTGGCGTATCTGGTCGACATACAGTTCGGCCTGCCCTTGGGCCAGGCCGCAGTAGGCGGGCACCACGGTCTTGTCCGGCAGGTCGGCGATGACGCGGCGGTCGGTCTTGAGGCGGCGCAGGATATAGGGGCGCGTCAGGCGGCGCACCGGCGCGTAGGTGTCGGGCAGGTCCTGCCGCGCGCGGATGAAGGTCTCGAAGCTCTTCGCGCCCCCGAGCAGGCCGGGATTGATGAAGTCGAACAGCGACCAGAGATCGCCGAGGCGGTTCTCGACCGGCGTGCCGGTCAAGGCAAGGCGGGCGGCGGACTTGAGCTGCTTCACGGCGCGAGCCTGCCGCGTGCCGGAGTTCTTGATGGCCTGCGCCTCGTCGATCGCCACCAACCGCCAGTCGACCTCCGCCAGCCACGCCGCGCGCGCGGCCATGCCGTAGGTGGTGACCACGAGATCGACCTTCGCGAGCGCGGCGGCGGGATGCTTTTCGCACCGCTTGAGCAGCAGCGGATCGGCTCCCGAGGGGTGCGCGATCAGCAGGCGCAGGGACGGCGCGAAGCGGCGCACCTCGTCCTTCCAGTTCGCCAGCAGCGAGGCGGGCGCCACCAGCAGCGAAGGCGCGTGCGCGGAGGCGTCGCGTTTGAGCCAGAGCAGCAGGGCGAGGGTCTGGATCGTCTTGCCGAGGCCCATGTCGTCGGCCAGGCAGCCGCCCAGCCCCAGGCTGGCCATGAAATGCAGCCAGCGCACGCCCGTCTCCTGATAGGGCCGCAGCGTGGCGTGAAGGTCGGCGGCGCACGGCAGCGCGGCAGCGGCCGCCTCCGGCTGGCGCAGGCGGGCGAGGGTCTCGCTCAGCCACTGGCCCGAACGCACGCCGCTCCAGGCGCTGACGCGCTCGGCCTCGCGGGCGGCCTCGCCGCCGCCGAGGGCCACGCCGGACATCAGGCGCATCGCCTCAGAGAACGACACGCCGTCCTTCGCGACGGTCTTCTCGATCTTTTTCCAGTGGTCGAGCACCTCTTTGAGCTGCTCGCGGTTGACCTCCACCCACTTGCCGCGCAGCGAGACCAGCCCGCTCTCCGCCCCGAGCAGCGACTGGACCTCCTCTCCCGTCAGGGTCGCGTCGCCGAGGGTCACCGAAAGGTTGAAGTCCAGCAGCGCGCCCAAGCCCACGCGCGACGGCTGGCGGTCGCCCAACTGCACGCTGACCGTCGGGCGCGGCGGCTTGCGGGGATTCCACCAGTCGGGGACGCGCACGATCAGGCCGCAGGTTTCGAGCACGGGCAGATCGCGCAGCAGGCGATAGGCGTCGCGCGTGGTCCAGGCGAGCGGCTGATAGATGCGGCCGGACTCGAACAGCTCCTTGACGAACGCGCTCTTCTCGACGGCCTGCTGAATCGGGGCGAGCAGGCGCAGCAGGGCTTCGCGGTTTTTCGCGCCCGCGTAGTCCTCCAGCGCGCGCTTGAGCGGCAGGTGCTGCACGCGCCCGATATCGGAGAGCCGGCTCGCGTAGGTGACCATGAACGCGAACGGCCGCTCGGGGCTCTTCTTGTTTTCGGCCAAGTGAAAGGTGACGCGCCCGACCGAGCGCCACGCGGGATTCACCGCATGCAGAAAGGCGTCGACGCCTCCCTCTTCAGCCGCGGCCTTGCGCTTGGCCGTGTCGTGGATCTCAAGCCAAAGCGCCTCTGCGTGTGCGGCGTCGAAGCGCTCCATGCCGCGGAAGGGCGGCGCGTTCTCCAGCCATTCGTCAAGCGCCTCCGCTGCGGGCGCGGGCACGTCCGGAAAAGGAATGTGCTCCTCTTTCGGGGCGTGGCAGAGCGCGGTGAGGTAAAGGCGCGCGAAAACGCGGGCAAAGGCGAGCGAGGTCGGCAGCGGCTCGTTGCAGGCGGCCAGCAGGAGAAAGCCCTCGGCGGCCGAAACGCCGAACGCGCGCTGCCAGCGCGTGGCGGCGGCCTCGTCCTGCGGGACCTCCGCCACCTCGGTCTCGGCGAGATAGAAGCGCCCGCCCGGCGAAAAGCAGAGTTCAAAAGTCATAAGAAATTGTGCGCTAGTGTAACATCACCTGTGGGCGTGTCCATGCTATAATGGGCGCATGCAAATGGATCTGTTTGATCACGCGCGCAGCCGCACGTCCGCAGCGGAGCCCGAGCGGGATTCGGTTTGGGAGGAGCCCGGCACATCGCTGTGGGGGCGCGGCTGGCTTGAGAATGTCCATCGCCTCTACACCCCGCGCTACGCCTCGGAGCTGGCTTTCGCCGAGAAGCTGCTGCAGGCCGGGCGCATGCTCTCGTGCCGCGTGCGCCGGGGGCATATTCAGGCGGCCTTCACCAACCGCGAGGGCGGCACCGCGCTGGTCAACCTCGGCGTGCGCCCTCTTTCGCCCGGAGACTGGGTGAGGATCGAACGGCTGTGCGACCGCTGCGGCGACGCGCTGTTCGCCTCGGACGAACTGCCGGACGCCGTGGTTGCCGAACTCTTCGGCCAGCCGGGCGGGCTTCTGCCCGAGCTGAAAGATTTCGCCTTCTCCTGTTCGCACTGCCACACGCCGTTCTGCCTCTACCGCGCCGCAACCGTGTTGGCGGTGACGGCGGAATTCGACCTGAAACCCATCAAGCTTTTCGAGCTGCGCGGCGCGCCGCGCGAGCTGATGCTGACGCGGGCCGCGCATCAGATATCGGCCGAAGACGAGCGGCTCGCCGACGATGAGCTGTCGGCTGTTTTCGGAATCGATCTGGTTTGATGCCTGAGCGCCTGCAACGCGACACTTCGTCGGTTACACGGCGGTGCCCGGGGTCACGTCTCAACTTTCGGTTGCGTTGAAAAAGCCGGCGTCCGGCAGTGTGTCGAGCGGAAGGCCCTCACGGGCCCACTACAAACGGATGCGAAGCGTTCGTAGTGACGCCGTAAGGCGTTGATTGCCGACTTTTGGAAGCAGCCCCGGTCATAAGCCACCACCGTTTTTGATCGGCTCACCACTCAGCATCGACGTGCGAAATTCCGGGCGGCGGGGTCCTTCTGCCACGCCGTCTATTCTTTGCCGGTTCCGATCTCGGGTGTCTGCGCCTCTTCAATTCCCCGTTGCCTTGCATGCGTTCCCGGTGCTATTCTATTCACATGAAAGCGCTCAAGCACATGAAGATCGAAACCGAGCGGGAAGCGGACGGCCGCTGGCTCGCCGAGTTGCCGGACCTTCCGGGCGCGATGGCCTACGGCGACACGCGCGAGAACGCCGTCGCCAACGTACAGGCCCTGGCCTTCCGGATCGCCGCCGACAGGATCGAAGCGCACGACCGGGCTCCCGAGATCGCACCCTTTGCGGCCGTCTTCGCATGAGCGTCTGGCCGTCAACCACGGCCAAACGCGTCAAAGCCGCGTTGCTGCGCAACGGCTGGCAGGTCAAGCGTCAGTGCGGCACCTCGCACTGCATCCTTTGCCGAGTTGGCTATTCCGACTTCGTGTTCGCCTTTCACGATTCCGTTGAGCTCGGCCCCGCCATGTTGGCCCGCATCGCCCGCCACACCGGCCTTGCGCCCGCTGACCTGTGAGCCATCCGGGGTCAACCTTTCTTCGGGCAAGGCACGCCCGCTCTTCTTTTCCCGATATCGTTTGATTCATCCCTCAAAGGTACTCTCCCACACTCCAGAAAAGATCAATGACAGGGGAGGCGCTATTTTCCGGGGGCTGGCTCGCCGTTGGCCTTGACGCCAGACGGGGGGAGAACTACACTTCCACGCAGAAAAGTTGAACCGCTATCCCCAACAGAGGAACCCTCCATGTCATTCCGCTACAAGCGCTCTGAAATCCGTCTTCCGGCTGTCCAACTGAACCACATGGAGATCGCGCTGTCGTTCTTCGAGAGCCATGTGGACGGCAGCGCCACGCTCACCCTCACCGCACGCGAGCCGCTGGCCACGCTTGAACTCGACGCCCGCGACATCGAGGTCTTCGAAGTGACCGTGTCGCCTTCGGCTCGTGAGGACACTCGCCCTCCACAGCCTGAAGCGCGCCTGGAGGGCGAACGTCCCCGTGAGCCGCTCTCGTATCAGCCGTGCGCCTACACTCTCGACGCCGCCCGCCACAAGCTCGCGGTCGCTCTGCCGCGCCCGCTGGCGGCAGGCGAGACGCTGCGGCTCTTCACCCGCTGCCGCTGCACGCCCTCCGACGCGCTGCTCGAAGGCCTCTACCGCGACGTCACCCCGCCCGGCGCGCCGCAGCAGTTCATGTCGCAGTGCCAGCAGTGGGGCTTCCAGCGCATCCTGCCGGTGATCGACGACTGCACCGCCAAATGCACCTTCCGCACCACGCTCGAAGGCGACGCGCGCTACACGCACCTGATCTCCAACGGCGACATCGACCGCACGTCGAACCCGAACGGACGACCCGTGCCCAAGCCGGGCGACCCCTCGCGGCAAGTCATCACCTATATCAACAAGGTGCCCATGGCCCCTTACCTCTTCATCGCCTGCGCCGGCACGTGGGACGTGCTGGCCGACGCGGTCGCCTATCCCGACGGCCGCAGCATCGCGCTGGAGTACCTCGTGCCCCCCGGCAAGGCCGACGGTGCGCGCGTGCCCATGGACATCCTCAAGCGCAGCATCCTGTGGCAGCACGCCGCACTGGGCTACGTCTACCCGTTCGACACCTACCGCACCATCTGCATGGAGAAGTCCAACTACGGCGGCATGGAGAACGTCGGCAACACCACCATCATCACCGAGGCCGCGCTGATCGACGACACCACCGCCGACGCGCGCCTGATCTACGCCCACGGCGTGATCGTCCACGAGTACGAACATAACCACTGCGGCAGCGGCGTCACCATGGAGTCGCCCTTCGACATGTGGCTCAACGAGGCCTACACCGTGGACATCGAGCGGCAGTTCACCGCCTCGGTTTTCGACCCCGCTTTCATGCGTCTGCGCGAGGCGGACGCCACGCGCGCTCCCGGCACCGGACCGCTGGCCGTGGAGGACACCGGCAAGTTCGGGCAGATCGTGCGCGAAGGCGTCAACGACCCCGACGAGCTGGTGGACGGCGTGACCTACGTGAAAGCGCCGGAGGTGCTCAACATGCTGCGGCAGCTTTTAGGCCCAGACGCGTATGCCGCAGGCGCGCGCCTCTATTTTTCGCGCTACGACGGCGGCAACGCCAACACCGCGCAATTCCTCGCCTGCTTCGAGGAGGCCTCCGGCCAGAGCCTTGCCGACTTCAGCCGCGAGTGGCTCTTCACGGTCGGGTATCCGCAGGTGACCGTCCGCTACGCCTATGACGCGGCGCGCCGCGAACTGCGCTTGAATCTGCGGCAGACGCGCTCGGGCGCGGGCGGCGTGTTCACGCTGCCCTTCGCGTTCGCCGCAGTGGACGCCGCGGGCAACGACATTCCGGAAGCCTCACGCACCCTCCGTTTCGACACGCCGGAAAAGGAGGTCGTCGTCTCCAACATATCCGAACCGGCATTCCTCTCGGTCAACCGCGACGCGGGGTTCTACGGCACCTGCGCCGACCTCTCGGCCACGCCGGAGCAGCTCGCACCGCAGGTTCGGCTGGACAGCAACGCCTTCAACCGCGTGGAGGCCATGCGGCGGCTGACCGACCTGGAGCGCCGCCGCCTGCTGGCCGATCCGGCCGCCGCCGTTTCATCCGCTTGGCTGGACGTCTATCGGGGACTCATCGCCGACACCTCCGTCTCCGACGGCATCAAAGGCTATCTGCTGAAGATTGACGAGCAGCCCCTCGACCGCACGCTGATGCCGCAGATACGCGAACTCTTCACGGTGCGCCAGCGCCTGCTGCGCGCCGCCGCGCTCGCCTGCGGCGAGGAGACGCTGATTTCTGCCCTCCGACCTCTGTCCTCTGACCTCTGTCCTCCGTCTGCTCTTCCCGCCGCCATCGAGCGCCGTTTTCTTAAGAACGCCTTTTTACAGTTGCTGGTCGGACTCGACACGCCGACCGCGCACGCGGCTCTCGAGGAACACCTGGATCGGGCGGCCCGGCGGTCCGACCCTGCCTTCAACATCACCGACCGGCTCAACACGCTGAACGCGCTTTGGCAGAGCGGGCATCCCGCGCGCCGCGCGATCCTGGCCCGCGAAGGTGAGGCGCTGCGGCAGACGCTCGGCGGCACGCTGGGTTACCTGCAGGTGCTCGGACTCTCCCCGCGTGAGGACGTGTTCGAAGCTGTGGATGAGGAGGAGCGTCGCCCGACCTTCTCGCTCAGCCATCCGGGGCTCAGCCGCTCCCTGTTCGTGCCGCTTTCGCTCAACAACGCGCAGCTCTGGACCCTGCGCGGCCTGCGCTGGCTGACCGACACCGTCATCAAGCTTGCGCCGATCAGCGAATTCACAACGCTGCGGATCATCGCGCCGCTTCAAGCCTATCCGGGCTTCGCGCCCGATCTGCGGGTTGCGGTCGAGGCCGCGTTGCGCGAGATGCTCGCGGGGCTCAAGAGCGCGCCTTGCCCCTCCGTCATCGGCCGCCTCGAAGCGTATCTCAAATAAGGATTATAATATGAAACTGGTGATTGTCGGCGGTGTGGCGGGCGGCGCGAGCGCCGCCGCGCGGATGCGGCGGTTGGACGAGAAGGCGGAGATCGTGCTCTTCGAGCGCGGCGAGAACGTGTCGTTCGCCAACTGCGGCCTGCCTTACCACATGGGCGGAGTGATCGTGGAGCGCGAGAAGCTGCTGGTGATGCCGGCCGCGCGTTTCAAGGGGCGGCTCGCCGTGGACCTGCGGCTGCGCCACGAGGTGGTCGCGATCGACCGCGCGGCGCATGCGGTGCGCGTGATCTGTCTGGAAACGGGCGAGTCCTTCACGGAGACGTACGACAAGCTGCTGCTGGCCACGGGCTCCGCGCCGCTGCGCCCGACGCTGCCGGGCATCGACGATCCGGACGTGCTGACCCTCTGGACCATGAGCGACATGGACGCGATCAAAGAGCGGGCCGAGGGCGAGATGCGGCGCGCGGTGGTGGTCGGCGGCGGTTTCATCGGGCTGGAGGCGGCGGAGAACCTGCGGCACCGCGGCGTAGCCGTGACGCTCGCGGAGCTGCTGCCGCAGGTGCTGCCGACGCTCGATCCCGAGATGGCCAAGCCGCTGCAGGCGGAGCTGGTTGAACGCGGGGTGAGGCTGCGGCTGGGCACGGCCGTGGAGGGCTTTGAGCGGACGTCCGAGAATCAGCTCGTGGTGCGGCTGCGCGGCGGCGAGGCGCTGGAGACCGACCTCGTCGTGCTCTCGATCGGCGTGCGCCCCAACTCCGAGCTGGCAAAGGCGGCGGGGCTGCGGGTCGGCGAGCGCGGCGGCATCGTCACGGACGGCACCCTGCGCACCGACGATCCCGACATCTACGCGGTGGGCGACGCGGTGCAGGTGACCGACCCGGTGCTGGGCGTGCCGACGCAGGTCCCGCTGGCGGGGCCCGCGAACCGGCAGGGACGGCTGGCGGCGGACGCGATCGCGGGGTTGCCCGTGGTACACTACCGCGGCACGTGGGGCACGTCGATCGTCAAGCTCTTCGGTCTGACCGCAGCCAGCGTGGGCGCGTCCGAGAAGAGGCTGAAACAGGCGGGCGTGGCCTACGAGAAGATCTACCTCCACCCCTTCTCGCACGCGACCTACTATCCGGGCGCGCAGCAGATGAGCCTGAAGCTGCTCTTCACGCGCGAGGGCCGGATGCTCGGCGCGCAGATCGTGGGCGGCGAGGGCGTGGACAAGCGCATCGACGTGCTGGCCACCGCGATGCAGGCCGGGCTGGGCGTGACCGAACTCGCGCGGCTGGAGCTGGCCTACGCGCCGCCGTACGGGTCGGCCAAAGACCCGGTGAACTTCGCGGGGTATGTGGCGGGCAACGTGCTGTCGGGCGAGACGGTCCTGGCCCATTCGGACGCGCTGCCGGCGGAGGCCTGTCTGCTCGACGTGCGCGATCCGACTGAGTGGGAGAGCGGCACGATCCCGGGCGCGCTGACGATTCCGCTGGGGCAGTTGCGGCCGCGGCTGGACGAGCTGCCGCGCGACCGGACCATCGTGGCCTACTGCGCGGTGGGCTTGCGCGGCTACCTGGCCGAGCGCATCCTGCGGCAGAACGGCTTCGACGTCCGCAACCTCTCGGGCGGCATCGCGACGTGGCGGCTGTTCCAGAGAAGTTGATGAGTTCATTAGTGCGAGAGTGAATGATTCCGAGGATCTCGTTCCTCGGCCTTTCCAACTAACGAACTAATGAACTAACGCACTTCTTCTACGGCCTTCCCAGCGCGGCTTCGATGCGTTTCGCGATGCGGCGGGCGAAATCTTCGGGTTTGTCGCGCGCCCAGGGGGTGACCACGACCTGCCGCGTATCGAGCCACAGTTTCTTGTCGCGCGCCTCGGCCTCCTCGCAGGTCCAGAAGACCGGCTTGCCGAGGCCGAGGGCGAGCCCCGCCTCGAAATAGGCGAGGGGCGGCTGGCCCGTGACGTCCGCCACGATGATCGAGCAGCGGCGGAGATCGACGATCAGGTCGTCGGTGATCTTGTTGCCGTACTCCTTGTTCTCGATGCGCACGGCGGTGTAGCCCGCGGCTTGGATGCCGGCGGCAAAGCCCTGCGCCCAGAGCGGGTCGTTGTCCTTGTCCAGCGCGAGCGCGACCACGGCCAGCGGCTGGGCGGGCGGCGTGGCGGTGTCAAGCGCGGCCCAGCCCGCGGGCAGGAGGCGGTAAGCGAGTCCGCCGCCGGGCTGGCCTTTGCGGGCCGGGGTGGCGTCCTCTTCGATCAGCCCCTTGTCGGTCAGATAGCGCAGGCAGAAGAGCAGCTCGCTCTTGTTGGCGCAGAAGCCGACCGCGAGTTCGGAGGGGGTGAGGGTGACGGTCTCCGCGATCGTTTTCGAGTGACGGCGCAGATACTTCAGCAGGTACCCGCTCTTGGTCGCTACGTCGTTGTCGCGCGGAACCGCGATCTTGGCGACTTTGTCGAGGTCGGCCCAGGACTTGAAGAGGTCGACGGTGATGAGCGGCTTCTCGCCCAGAATTTCCCACATGTTGCGGCAGAGGCCCGAGAGCAGGTGCTGCGGCGGGAAGGCCGGCGGGCTGTTCATGAGCTGCGTCTCGGCGAGCCCCTGGATCTGGAAACGCCCGCAGCGCGGGCAGTGGATTTCGGAGGTGTTGGTGCCTGCGCCCGCGTGGGCGACGTTCGGCGTGCGGCAGATGGGGCAGGGTGTGCGGTTGTCCATGGTCAGTGCTCCTCGGGTTCACGGATACGGTGAGTATTCAGTTTTGAAAACTATATCAGAAATTTCCATCCGGGTCAAAAGATGGCGGAGCCTTGCCTTGCCGCTCGCGAAACGCTATAATAGTTTAGCTTATGTCAGAATGGTATTTCAGAAATAAGGGTGTGCTGGCGTTGTGTTTGCTTATCGCGGGAGGAGTCGGCTCGTCGGTTGCCGCGCCGTGGCTGCGCCTGAACGAGGTGATGAGTTCCGACAACGCGTCGTTCGCGGATGAGGACGGGGCGTACGAAGACTGGATCGAGCTGCTCAACGCCGGCGACGCGGACGCGACGCTGGAGGGCTGGGGCCTCTCGGACGACGCGGCCGCGCCGCTCAAATGGACCTTTCCCGCGCTGACCCTCAAGCCGGGGCAGTATCTGCTGGTGTGGGCCTCGGGCAAAGACCGGCGTCCGCCGGGCACAGCCGCGCAGGCCCCGCTGGTCATCGCGCCCACCAACAGCGTGTGGCGTTACCGCGACAACGGGCTCGCGCCCGACGCGGGCTGGGCCGGGCCCGCTTTCGACGATGCGGCGTGGGCCTCGGGCCTCGCCATGCTCGGCTACGGCGCGCCCGGGCTTGTTAAAACCACGGTCAGTTACGGGCCGGACAGCAACAACAAATACCCGGCGACCTATTTCCGGCTGACCTTCGAGTCGCCGGTGGCGGCGGCGGAGACGCACGGGCCGGGCCTCCTGCGGCTGTGGGTGGACGACGGCGCGATCGTCTATCTCAACGGCGAAGAGCTGACGCGCGTGCGGATGCCTGCTGGGGCGGTGACCTGTCAGACGCTTGCTTCGGATTATCCCATCGGGAGCAACGGGCAGTGGGAGAACTTCGAAGTGCCGCTCGCCGCGCTGCGGTTGGGAGTCAACGTGCTGGCTGCGGAGGTTCACCAGCGAACGGTTTACAGTTCCGACATCTGCTTTTGGCTGGAGCTGAGCGTGCGGCTCTCCGGGCAGCACACCAATTTCAAGATCAGCGCGGGCAACGAGCCGGTGGTGCTGAGCACGCCGGAGGGCGTCCTGGCCGACAGCGCCCCGGCGCTGAGCGTGTTGCGCGACGCCTCCTACGGGCGGCGGGCGGGCGACCCGGACGGGCCGTGGGTGATGTTCCCGTACCCCACGCCGGGCACGACCAACAGCGCGGTCGGCTATGCGGGCCTGCTGAGGCCGCCGACCTTTTCCGTGGCGCCGGGCTTCTACGAGGGTCCGGTGACGGTGGCGCTCGCTCACGACGACCCCGCGGCGCAGATCTATTACACGCTCGACGGCTCGACGCCGACCAATGCCGTCACGGCCACCTGTTTCCGCTACACCGCGCCGCTGGCCTTCGCGGACCGGTCGTCGCTCTCCAACCGGCTCTCCCTGATCCGCACCAACCCGATCGAGATGGCCGACCACACGCAGTACGGCTGGATGCCGCCGAGCGGGCTTGTCCCCAAGTGTACGGTCGTGCGGGCGATGGCCTTCCGCAGCGGCTACTTCTCGCCGCGCGGGGCCGCGGGCACATGGTTCATCGGCGGCGCGACCGTGCAGCACACGGTGCGCGTCTGCTCGCTGATGTCGGACGAGGCGAACCTGTTCGGCGACCCGCGCGGGATCATGGTGCCGGGCGACATCTACAACGCGCTGGGGTGGAACGGCCATTACGTGGGGCTCCCGAACGCGAACTATTTCCAGTACGGCGACGACTGGGAGCGGCCCGTTTTCGTGCAGTTGTTCGAGACCGACCGCACGCTGGCGGTCTCGCAGCTCATGGGCGCGCGCAACCACGGCGCCTGGTCGCGCGCCGCGGCGCAGAAGACCCTCCTTCTCTACGCGCGGGAGGAGTATGGCGACGGCAAGGTCCAGTATCCGCTCTTCCCGAACCAGCCGCAGGACAGCGACTACAAGCGCTTCCTGCTGCGCAACAGCGGCAACGACTGGAGCAGCACCGGCTTCCGCGACGCGATGATGCAGCAGATTTTCCGCACCGCCGTGCGGACCGGCACCCAGGACTACGCGCCCACCGTGGTCTACGTCAACGGAGAGTATTGGGGCGTGGAGAACATCCGCGAGCACTACAGCAAATACTACCTCGAGCGCAAGTACGGCGCTGATCCCGAAAACCTCGACCTGCTCAAGGCGCAGGTGGGCACCGAGGCGATGGAGATTCAGGAAGGCGACGAGCTGGCTTACAAAGAGGTGCTGGACTATGTCAAGACCAACGACCTCTCCCGCGCCGAGCATTACGCGTGGGTCGAGAGGCGCATGGACCTCGACAACCTGATCGACCATTACGCCTGCGAGATCTACTGCTGCAATACCGATTGGCCGGGCAACAACCTGGGCGTGTGGCGCGTGCGCACGGACTACAATCCCACGGCCGCCTATGGCAATGACGGCCGCTGGCGCTGGCTGATATACGACACCGACCACGGGTTCGGCCTCTCCAGCAGCGAGTGGGACGACATGATGTTCCAGGCCCGCCGCAGCGGCCGCGGCGTGTGTCAGCCGCAGTTCGACCGGCTGCTCGCCAACGCCGATTTCCGCAACCGGTTCGTCAACCGGTTCGCGGATCTGATGAACACCGCCTTCCAGCCCGCGCGCGTGCAGGGCATCATCCAGGCCATGGCGTCACGGGTGGAATCGGAGATGCCGCGCCACATCGCCCGCTGGGGCCGCATGGGGAGCCTGTCCGCCTGGCAGTGGAACGTGCAGCGCCTCAGGGACTTCGCGAACAACAGGCCCGCGCCCGCGCTCGCCAACATCGTCAACGAGTTCGGCTTGGGCGGCACGGCGCGGCTGACGCTGGACATCACCAACGGCGCGGGCCGCGTCACGGTGAACACGCTCACGATCGACGCGGCGACGCTGGGGCTGCCCCAGGCGGCGCGGCCCTATCCGTGGAGCGGCACGTACTTCAAAAGCGTGCCGGTGGTGGTGACCGCGGCCCCGGCGGAGGGCTTCGTTTTTGTGCGGTGGCAGACGGCCTCCGGAACGGTGGCGGACCAGACGCTGGCGCTGACCCTGACCGACGACACGGCGCTCACCGCGGTTTTCGAGGCCACGGTCCTGCCCTCGGTGACCGTCAACGAGATCATGGCCGACGCGACGCTCGCGGGCGGCATCCTCCATCCGGTGACCGGCGCGGCGGCGGACTGGTTCGAGCTGCTCAACAACGGGCCGGGCGCGGTGGACCTGGGCGGCTACTGGCTCGTGGACAGCCAGCCGGCCAACGCCTGCCCGATCCCGGCGGGCGTGATCCTGCCTCCCGGCGGCTGCCTGCTGGTCTGGACCGGCAGCGACCTGACGCCCGGCCGGAACGCCGACGGCTCGCTCAACGCCTCCTTCGGGCTGGGCAAGAGCGGCGACGCCGTCGCCCTGCTTGCGCCTGATAAGAGCAGGGAGCTGGACCGCGTCACCTTCGGCGCGCAGAGAACGAACCTCAGCCAAGGCCGGTGGCGCAACGGCGCCTCCGGCGGCTGGGTCAGCTTCACCAAACCCACTCCGGGGCTCCCCAACCGCAACCCCGCGATGACCGCCGGCCTGTTGCCGCCCTATCCCGTGCAGGCCGTGGCCGTCGGCTCGGCGCTCACGCTCTCCTTCGCGCCGTCCGCGCCGGTCACCGGCGGCGTTTACGCCGTGACCGAAGGCCCAACCGGAGCCGCGGTCAACAGCGCGGGGCAGTTCACCTGGACGCCGCCCGTGACGCTGGCCTCCGGCGTCTACGCCTTTCGGATCACGCTGATGGGGCTGTTGGACGGGCAGGCGGTGACGGACGAGACCACGCTGCTGGCGGCGGTGAGCAACACGCAGCGCTTCCGCATCGACGCGCTGGCCGCGCCCGCTCCGGGCGGCTCGGTGCTCGGCGGCGGCGTCTTTGCGGCTGGCGAGACCGTGACGCTGACGGCGGTGTCCGAGCCGCTCTGGAACTTCGTCAAGTGGAGCGACGGCGTGACCGCGGTACGGCGCGCGTTTCCGGCGCGGCGGGACGCGACCTACACGGCGTCGTTCGCGTACGGGCTGGACACGCCCTCGGGCGCGGGCGGCACGGTCGAGGCGGGGCTGCCCTTGCTCTACTGGCGGGCGGTGCCCTACGCCGAGGGGTACGTCGTGCGGCGCGCGCCGACCCAGGCGGGGCCTTTCTCTGAAATCGGAACGGCCTCACACAATGTCTTTTACGACGACGCGCCGCTGGCCGGCGTGGCGGCCTATTACACCGTGGCGGCGCGGCACGCCGACACCGAAAGCCCAGCCGGCGCCGCGTTCCAGGCCTTCCCCAGCGGCGTGGCGCGCAAGCTGACGGGGGCGGTCAACGGCACGCTCGGCTCGTACGGCAACGACCCGTCGCGCACGCGCGACAAGGTGTTCGACGGCGACATCGCGAGCTTCTACGACGCCGCGACGGACGGCGGCTGGCCGGGTCTGGATTTCGGCACCGTCCTGTGGCGGCGGCTGGCCTACCTCCGCTTCGTGCCGCGCGACTCCTTCCCGGACCGCATGACCGGCGGCCGCTTTCAGATCGCGTCGGTCTCGGACGGCATCGACACCTTCGAGTCGCCGGTGACCTTGCATCAGATCCCCTCTTCGCCGCCCGTGTACCAGTACACGACCGTGATGCTGGGCGGCGACTGGCGGTTCCGGTATCTGCGTTACCTGCCGCCGCCGGGCGGCTGGGGCAACATCGCCGAACTGGAGGTTTACGGCTACGACGCGGTGCCGCCGGCACCGGCCGGGCTGGCGGCCACGGCGGGGTGGACCGGGTGACGCTGACGTGGGGCGGCGTGACCAACTGCGGCGGTTATTTCGTGCGGCGGGCGACCGGGGCGGAGCCTTACGCGGCGGTGGCGTATGTGGAGTCGGCCGGCTTCGAGGATCAAGGTCTGGCTGCGGGGACGGGCTACCGTTACCGCGTGGCGGCGGTGAACGGCAGCGGTGTGAGCGCGGACGGAGCGGGGGTGACGTCGGTCACCGAGGTGCCGCTGACGGTTCCGTTCTTCACCGTCGGGGCGACGGGCGGCGCGGGGGTTGAGCGGAGCGCAGAGGCGGTGACGCTGCGCCTGTCGGGGGCATTGGACCCGCGGCTGGTGTTGGTCTGTTCCGACACGCTGGAGGCGCCGGTGGCAGGCTGGGCGGCGGTATCGAACGCGGCTTTTTCCGCGCCGGAGGCGGGCAGCGGGGTTGTGACGGTGTCGATCGCGACCAACGCGCCGCGGCTCTTCTTTGCGGTGCGGGTGAGGTGAGCGGGGCCGTTAGAACATGAAGAGGAATCTCACTTTTTACTAACAGGGCAAACCCAAGGCATGATATAATGTTGTGACATTATCTATTGTAAGGAACGGGTGTGTTTAGGAAACGGAAACAGATTCAGCGGGATTTAGTGACGCGGTACGAGGCGAAGTACATCATCCCCAGGTCGCTTGTGCCGGAGCTTCGCGAGTTCATCCGGCCTTTCTGTGTAGCCGACCCACACACGCACGGTGATCCGCCGAAGTACACGATCACGACGCTGCAGTTGGATTCCCCCGATTTCGCGTTGCACTACGCCAAGGAGCGCGAGGCGGTCAAGCGTTTCAAGCTGAGGGTGCGGACCTACGGCGAGATCGGTTCATCCCCGGTGTTTACGGAGGTGAAGGCGAAGCTGGAGAGCACGATCGTCAAGACGCGCGCGGTGATCCCTTTCAAGACGTGGAGCAAGGAGCTGGTGTTCGGCGTGCAGATGCCCGGGTGTTTCAAGAACGAACGCCAGGAGGTCGATTTTTTGCAGTTCAAGCGGCTGGTGTGGGAGATCGGCGCGGCGCCGATGCTGCTGGTGCGTTACGTGCGCGAGTCGTACGTGGGCACGGTGGACCAGTATGCGCGTGTGACCTTCGACACCAAGTTGCAGTATCAGATGACCGACTCATGGACCGACTTCGGGCGGAGCGGCCTGTGGCGCGGCATGGACTCGACGGAGGCTCAGGGGTTTGGGTTGGCTTATTCCGGCGTGGTGATGGAGGTGAAGATCCTTTCGCACACGCCGGTGTGGGTGATGGATTTGGTGGAGCGCTTCCAATTGCGCAAGAGCGGCAACTGCAAGTACTCGACGGCGCTGTGGCGCGAGGGCGTTTTCCGGGGGTATCCGGAGACGAACGAAGAGGCGGCTGACGGGTTGGCGCAGGCATGAAAGTGAGTGGTTGAGACTGTGAATTCGAACGTAAACGATTATCTGGCGATGTTTTTCGGGACGCAGGAGGTGCTGACGCCGTCGCTGATCGCGGGAGCGATGGTGCTGAGTTTCCTGCTGGCCATGGTTTTCGCGGCGGTTTATCAGTTCACGTTCCGTGGTTTCACCTATTCGCGTTCGTACATCCACACCATGGTGCTGGGCAGCATGGTGACCTGTATGCTGATCATGTCGGTCGGCAACAATCTGGCGCGCGGCATGGGCATTCTCGGCACGCTGGCCATCATCCGCTTTCGCACGCCGGTGCGCGACCCGCGCGACGCGATGTTCCTGTTCGCCTGTCTCGGCATCGGCATCGCCTGCGGCGCCGGGATGCCGCTCGTGGCGGCGCTGGGCACGCTGCTCATCAACGTTGCCGCGCTGCTGTTGCACTGGGCGCCGTTCGCCTCGCGGCGCGAATACGAGGGGCTGTTGCGTTTCGGCATGCCAGCCAACGATCCTGCGGCCGAAAAAGAGGTGCAGGAGATTCTGGTGCGCTTCTGCTCCTCCTTCTACCTGCTGGGGATGCGCGATGCGGAGCAGGGCGACTGCGTGGAGTTTTCCTATCAGATCCGTCTGTTGGACCCGGCTTACCATCAGGATCTGGTGCTTGCGCTCAGAAAAGCCGGCAAATTTGCGGACCCCGTGTTGCTGATGCAACGTACGACGGTTGAATTGTAAGGACGTGTGAAGACTATGACGAACAATTACAAACGTATGACGATGCGGGTACCTTTCAAGGTGCGGCTGCGCCGGATGATGCGGGTCTGGTTCCTGCTGCTCATCCTCGGTCTGATACCGGTCTTCCTCTCGTTCATGATGCGGAATCCCGTCGCCAACCAGTTCGCCGGCCTGGTGGAGTCGGAGTCGGAGACGGTCGGGCCGGTGGAGGCGTCGCGCATCCTGTCGATCGACGTGCAGCCCGGACAGCGGGTCAATGCGGGCGACGTGCTGGTGCGGCTGGACCCCGCTGACCGGGCTCTGGATCTGGCGATGCAGGAGACGCGGCTGTTGGATTATCAGCAGGGCCTGCAGCAGGTTGAGCAGGGGACGCTGCGCTACAAGCAGACCCTGCAGGAGTCGGAGCGGCGCAGCCATCAGGCGGTGCAGGAGGCGTCTGTCGCGTTGGAGACGGAGAAGATGAACAGCGCCCGCGACGAGGCCGAGCTGGCGGGACTGAAGGCGGAGATCACGCGGCTGCAGCCCCTGATCGACAAGCGGCTGGTGAGCGAGATCGAACTCTCCTCGCTGCGGCCCAAGGCGCAGGCGCTGGAACAGACGGTGGCCCGGTATGCGCCGCTGATCGATGCGCTGCAGAAACGGCATGAGCAGGCGGTCAAGGATCTCGACGAGGTCCGCACGCTCCTGGCGGTGACGGAGCGTGCGCCGCAGACGGGTTCGGCCACGGATTCGTTGCAGCGCGTGACGCAGACCTTCCGGCAGGTCTCCAAGAACGAGCCCTCCGTGCTGCGGGCCTCGCGGTCGGGCGTCGTGTCGCGCATTCAGCGGCAGCCGGGCGACGTGGTTGTGGCGGGCGAACCGATCGTGCGCGTGGCCTCGTCGAGTTCGATTTACATCACCGGCATGCTCAGGCAGAATCAGCTCGTTGGACTCAAGGTCGGCGACAAGTTGCAAGTGCTCCGTGTGGCGGCCGACACGCGGCAGACGCTGTCGGCCCAGGTGGAGATGATTGATCCCGAAGTGATGGACCTGCTCGATCCCTTCAACGCGACGCCGCGCTTTCCGACGCGCGGGCGGCACGTGCGGCTGAGGATTCTGGACGCGAGCAACACGCTGGTTCCGGGCGAGACCGTGGTGATGCAGGCGACACAGCAAGGGACCTGGCTGGACAGCGTAAAGCGCACCTGTTTTTTTTCAGGATGCAGGCCCGTGCCCCTCTAGACGGGTCGGGCGCGGTCAGGAACCATGAATGACATGAAGAGACAGGTGCAGAGGGGGGGGCTGGCCGCTTGCGGCGCGGCCGTGTTGTGGCTGGCGGCCGGATGCGCCAGCGTCACACGCGAGACGCCGCAGGTGTCTGCCGGCACGCCGCAAGCTGTAACAAATGCGGTCACAGCGGCGGAGGCCGTCACGAATGCGCCGCCTGCCGACGGCTACACTTGGGACGCGCTGGCGCGGCTGGCGGCGGCCAACTGCAGCGAGGCCAAAGCGCTGATGCTGAATGCGGCGGCGGAGCTTCAGCAGACAGCCGTGGAAACGGGTTGGCGCAACCCGCAGCTGCGCGTGGGCAGCAACTGGGGTGACGGTGAGCAATCGACGCCGGGCCGGGCCGGCATGCGAACCTATCCGGATGAGACCGACTCGCCGAGCCGGCCGTTCAACAGCAATCGCCAGTGGAGCGACAGCTCCTTCGACCGCCAGTCGGTGGCGCTGCGCATCTACACCTCCAACCCGTTTGTGAACCGGTGGCTGCGCAAGCGCGGGGCGGCTTCCGCGCGGGCGATCGAGGCCCATTCGGGAGAGACGGCCTACGCGGTTTTCTGCGAGGTGCGCTCGCTCTGCCTGGAGGCGGAAACGGCGCGCGAGGAGATCGGGCTGATGGAGCAGATGGCCCTGTTCCGCAGGCAGACCCGCGACTTCCGCAAGGAACAGTCGGACGCCGGCGTGGCCGGCGCGCTGGAACTGATCCGGGCGGAAACGCGGCTGGCGGCTCTGAGTTCGGAAATCCACGAGCGGCAGACCGCGAGGCTGCAGGTGCTCCGGCGCCTTTCGGTGCTGACGGATGTGCCGGTGGAACAGCTCCGTCTGCGGCCGCCCGATTTTGAAAAACGGATGCGGTCCGAGTATCTCGACAAGTCGGCGCTGACGGACCTGGCGTTTATGCGACGGCCCGACTTGACACGGGCGCAGCTCGAGAAAGAAGCCGCGGAGCATAAGGTCAAAGCCGCACAGGCGGGGAATATCCCGTGGTTCGAGTACGTCGACGGCACCGTCGCGAGCCAAAGCGGCACACAGGATTCGTATGAACAGTACGTCTCGGGGCATGACATCACGTCTGATGACCGGACCGAGTGGCAGGCGCGCGTGGCTGTGACCCTGCCGGTCTTCAATTGGCTGGGCGACGAGGTCAAGCTCTCGCGGACGAAGTTGGCGGCGGCCGCTTCGCGCGTCGAGGGGCTGTATGAGACGATCCGGGCGGAAGTGGGCGGCGTGCTGGAGGATTATCTGGCCGCGCGCGCGGAGCGCGACCGACTGGCGTACGATTACAAGCAGTTGCAGGAGACGATGAATGCGCGGATCGACGCGCTTGCGAATGAGACGACCGTCAAGCGTGAGGATGTGTTGGCGGCGCGCGAGGACCTCGCGGCTTATCAGCGGATCTGTATGAAGGCGGAGCGCGAGTGCTTGAGGATGGAGCAATATCTGGAGACCGTGAGCGGCGGGCCGTTGACCTCCGAGAGGTAGGGACGGCCCGCCCGAGAGGCTGGAAAGCGGCTTGCGGAGACGCTCGCCCTCTAGATGCGTAAAGAGGCTTTGGAGGGCGAGCGTTCCCGCGAGCCGTTGTGATTTCTGTCGGACCTTAGAAGAGGCGCGAGAAGGGTGGTATGACAATGACTAAGAAGGTATGTGTGGCCGTCGCGGTGGCGCTGGCTTTTCTGGAGGTGCGCGCGCAACTGGTGATCAACGAGGTCTGTTACGAAAATTCGATCGTCGCCGATGAGACGGGCGATGCCAGCTCCGACTGGATCGAGCTGTACAACCGGGGACCCGCTGCCGTCAACATATTCGGGTATGGTCTGGGCGACGCAAACCCGTATGATGAGACGAAGGGCGTGCGGCTGCCGAACTACACGATCCCGGCCGGGGGTTTCCTCGTGGTGTTCGCCAGCAGCGATCTGCCCGAGTACACCGTGTGGACCAACGCGCCGGATATCGCCCTGATCCCGGCAAACGCGTCGTGGCGTTATCTGGCACCCGCCGGGGCGCCCGCGCCGACATGGAAGACCAACACGTTTGACGACGCCTCCTGGTCTGCCGGGATCGCGCCTCTGGGGTACAACGACGCCAAGCTGAACATGGACTGCGCGACCGTGCTGGGCTACGGCGGCAACCCGGCGAACCGCTATCCGACGGCCTATTTCCGCAAGGCGTTTAACGTGGTCAACCCGTCGGTTGTGACCGGACTGGTGATGAACGCGCGGATCAACGACGGCATGGTGGTCTATCTGAACGGCAAAGAGATTCTGCGGAACAATTTGCCGGGAGGCACGGTCACCTATGCGACCCTGGCCCCGCTGAGCGTGCCGTCCACGGCGTGGACGTCCGCCCTGTTGGCCACGAACGGCTTGATTCAAGGCACCAACATGGTGGCGGTGGAAGTGCATCAGGCTGCGGTCAACAGTCCGGACCTGATCATGGACATGACCCTGACGGCGCTGGTCAAAGAGCAGGTGCCGATCGTGCATGGGCAGTTCGGGCTCACCAAGACCGGCGAGAACGTGCATCTCTTCAACGCCTCCCTTACGCGTATCCAAAAGTTCGACCTGCCGCCGGCTGAACCCGGCCTGAACAAATCCTACGGAGCCGTTCCGGACGGAAGCACCTCGGCCTTCATGGTGTATGACAAGCCGTCTCCCGGCCTGCCGAATGCGACCTATGTCACCAAGTACTCGGAAACGCAGCTCATGGCCGCGCAGAAACCGCACTTCTCGGTGGCCCCGGGCACCTATGCGGTGAACCAGAGCGTGTCGCTCACCACGCCGACATCAGGTTATATCGCCTACACGCTGGACGGGTCGAACCCGCGCGCCTCCTCTACGGCATTGATTTTTGACAGCGGCATCTCCGTGACGGTCAGCAACGCGGCGCCGGTCACCTCCGGGCTCGCCTGGATCCGGACCAATCCCGTGGAGATCAGCAACAACGTGCCGACCGCCGTTTGGCTGCCGCCCGTCGGCAGCGTGGCCAAAGCCATGGTCATACGGGCGATCGGCCTTTCCGTCGACAAAAAGTCCTGTTCGCCGGAAACCTGCGGCACCTATTTCATCGGCCCCGCTTTCACCAGCCGCCCGCTGCCGATCTTCTCGCTCATCACCGACACGAACAGCCTCTTCGGCTTCACCTCCGGCATCTATGTGCCGGGCAAGGCCTACGCCGACTCGCCGGAAGGGTACGGCGCGAACAAATGGGGCAAGCCTTACGCGAACTACCACTTGGTCAGCGACACGCTGGAGTGGGAGCGCCCGGTCCATCTGGAGCTGTTCGAGACCAACCAGAACACGGCCGCCGTGTCGTTGCAGATCGGGTCGGCCATGCACGGCGGCGGCACCCGCGCGATCCCGCAGAAGGCCCTCTACCTTCTGGCACGCGAGACCGAGTACGGCACCGGGACCGTCAATTACGCGCTCTTCCCGGGCGAGACGGCCACCGTCTACAAGCGTTTCCTGTTGCGCAACAGCGGGAACGACTGGTACGGGGCCGATGCGGCGGGAGTGGCCACGATGATGAAAGACGCGGTCTTCCACCGGCTGGTGAAGGGGCTCGACATCTCGGTCATGGCTTACCGTCCGGCGGTCGCGTACGTCAACGGCGAGTACTGGGGCATCCACAACCTGCGCGAGAGCTTCGACAAGCACTACCTCGCCACGCGCTACGGCTTGGACCCCGACAAATGCGACCTGCTGATGCATGAGGCGGACCCGGCGGACAAAAGCAAGGTCAAGATCATCCGGCTCGACGGGGACAAGAACGCGGACAATGATTACGAGGCGCTGATGGACTGGGTCAATGTGAACGCGCTCAGCGTGCCGGCGAACTACCAGCAGCTCCAAACCCAGATCGCGGTGACCAACTACGCCGACTACTTCATTGCGGAGACGTTCTTCGGCAACACCGATTGGCCGATCAACAACTGCGACTTCTGGAGGTCCCACACCAATCAGGTGGCGACCGGCGGCCAGTATGGCGACACGCGCTGGCGCTGGATGCTTTACGACCTCGACGTGGCAGGCGAGAGCGGCTCCGGCTTCAACATGTTCGACTATCTCTCCGGGGACAAAATGACCGGCCGCAGCGAGCCGGGCTTCCTGATCAACAAACTCTGGGAAAACATGGACTTCCGCAACCAGTTCGTCACGCGCTATGCGAATCTGCTGAACACCACCTTCCGGCCCGAACGCATGGCAGGAATCATCAACCAGGCCGCGACGGTGATCGCGCCCGAGATGGAGACGCACTTCCGGCGCTGGGGCCGCACGTTCTCGCAGGCGCAATGGCGGCAGGCCGTCAGCAACGAGCTGGTGAACTACACGGCCACGCGGCACGACGTCTCGTGGGGCCACCTGGACTCGCACTTCAGCCTGGGGGGCGTGGGTTCGCTGACCGTGCGCAACAACCAGACGGGCGGCGCGGGCGGACGTTTCACGGTCAACGGCGTGGTCATCGACACCTCGACCGAAGGGGTGACCAACCGCGCGGCGTGGACCGGCTCATTCTTCCGCAGTCTGGCGGTGCCGGTGGTGGCTGTTCCTGACGCGGGGCATGTGTTCGACGGCTGGGTCGGCACGTCAAACACAAACGCGACGCGCAGCCTTTTTGTAGCGGCTTCTCCCAAGACGGTTGTGGCACGCTTCCGACTGACCGCCGCGGCGCCCTACGTGGCGGCCGGCTACGAGAAATGGCAGGTGGCGAACTACACCGAGCAGGAGATTCTGGGCGGTGTGGCGGCCGCTCAGACCACAGATTCGGGCTGCGCGGGCATGAGCAACTTCGAGCTGTACGCCTTCGGCATGAACCGCAACGACGGGCTGACCGATGCGCAGCGGCAGGCGCGCGCCTCGCTCTCGATCAACGACCGCAGCAGCAAACTGTGGGTCGGCTACACGCGGCTCAACAGCAGTTTCACCGATGTGCGCTACACGCTCAAGATCGCGCAGGCCCTGAACGCGCCGATCGCGTGGAGCAACGCGGTGACCGGCGTGGACCTCGACGCGGCGGCGATCACCAACACGCTCGACGCCTCCGCCTGGTTCTACGAGGTCCGGCTGCCCGCCTCCTCGCCTGCCCGCGACACCCGCTTCTACAAGCTGGAAGTGACGCAGCCGTAAGCTCAGGCTGGAGGGCGAGACTCTGTCGAGACGCACTTAACGTTTTGCGGCTCGTGAGGACACTCGCCCTCCAGGGTCCGGCTGCCCGAGGTGGAATTATTGCCGCACGCTGAACTCACAGCCGCAGGAACTCTGCCGGTAGAGACCGAACTCCGCAGCGAGCCGCAGGCTGTGCTTGAAGCCGTCGTTCTTTTTGAAGTCGATGGCGAGAAACCGTTCCGCATCGAGCGAGCGGCCCACCTCGAAAAGCGTCGGCGTGTGTTTGTGCGGACTGACCGTGAGTGTGGTGGTGAACGCGTCGAAGCCGGCCTCCGCCATGGCCGCGCGCGTCCGTCCGAGACTGTAACGGAAACAGCGCGCGCAGCGCGGCCCCCTCTCCTGCTCGCGCTCGAACCCGCAGGCGACCTTGCCGAGCCAGTCGGCGTGATCGGGCTTGTCGGTCAGCAGCGGCACCTCCAGCCGCTGCGCGAGGAGCTGAACCGCGGCGAGCCGCCTGATGTATTCGTCGTACGGCGCGATGTTCGCGTTCGAAAAGAAGAGCGTGACGCTGTGGCCGAGATTCCTCAAAGCCAGAACGCAATGGCTTGCGCACGGCGCGCAACAGGTGTGGAGGAGGATATTCATGTGGGTTGGAGGGGCGACCGGCCGGTCGCCCTTACTGCACGCGGATGGTTCCGTACTCGCCGTCGTAACCGCCCTCGCGGTGTACTCGGCCCTCGCGCACTTTGAGGATGGACTCCCCTATCGCGCCGAGTTTGGCAAGTGCCTGTGAATCGGCATTCAACAGCAGCGGAAGCTCGGGGCCCGCCTCGGCGAGCAGGCTGCCATAGGCGGCCGCCACCTTCTTCGCGGTCGGCGCCACGCCGAGCTGCTGCGCGAGCAGTTCGGGCAGCGGCACGATGTGCTGGAAGGGCAATCTCCCGACACCCGACTCCTGACCCCCGACTCCTGAGCCCTGAGCCCTCTCCAACTCGACCACGCGGTGGAGCACGCCGATGGTAAGTTCCTTGCCGCAGGCAGGGCAGAGATTGCCGCGGCGCAGGCTCTCTTCGGGCTGCAGCCTGATGCGGCAGGCGCGGTGGCCGTCGAGATGGTACTTGCCCTCTTCGGGAAAGAGGTCGATCGTGCCGCCGCAGACCGCCGGGTCCTTTGTGCGCAGGCCGCCCATCATCGCGTCAAAGGAGGGCTCGCCGAAAAAGAGGTTGGCGTTGCGGCCGAGGTTGGCGGGCGAGTGGAGGTCGGAGTTGGAGACCAGCGCCACGCCGTCGAGGCAGCGGATGCGGTGGTTCATGGGCGCGTCGGAGGAGAGTCCCGTCTCGACCGCGAAGACGTGCGGCGTCAGGTCGCCGAAACACTCTTCCAGCGAGTCGAAACCGGACTTCGCGCCGAGCATCGAGAACCACGGGGTCCAGATGTGGGCGGGGATCAGCGCGGCTCGGGGATCGGCCTCGAGCAGCAGTTCCAGCAGGTTGCGCGGGTCGAGGCCGAGGATCGGTCGGCCGTCCGAAAGGATGTTGCCGATCTGCGACAGGCGCTCATTGAGTCTTGCGGCGGCCTCCAGCGAAGGCAGGAGAATGACGCTGTGGACCTTGCGCACCTTGCCGCCGCGCTTATAGATGCTGCTGATCTCGCCGGTGACCGCGAAGCGTACGGGCGCGCGGCAGGCTTCGGGCACGTCGCGGCTGGCCGCCTCGCGCAGGCCGGGCTTGAGCGTGTAAAGGCCGGGAGCGTCCTCGACGAGCATCTCCCGAAGCTCCGCAAGCCAGCCGGGGTGCGTGCAGTCGCCGGTGCCGCAGACGCCGACGCCCTTGAGCTGCGCCCACTGGAACAGGCCTTCGGGGGTGCAGGCCGGGCTGGTCGCACGGGAGTAGTGCGAGTGGATGTGGAGATCGGCGTAGTAGCGGGAAGAGGGGTACATGCGGATCATCTTACGGGGAAGGAGCCGAACTCTCAACGTTTAACTTTTTACGTGCTGCGCCGACGGGGTGGGCGGGGGCGCGGTCAGGCTCACTTGAGGGTTGCGGCCTTTGACGACAATGGCGACGGGCAGGGACGGGCACTGGCTCTCGCAGGCCCCGCACCCGCGGCATTTCTCTTCATCGACGCTCGGGCATTTGACTTTCTTATGGTTGAGCTCGATAATGGCTTGGTAAGGGCAGAACGCTTGGCAGACCATGCAGACCTCGCCCTTCTCCCAGGCGATGCAGTCCTTTTTTTCGAGGTGCGCGAGCCCGATGGCGGTTTGCTGCTTCTCCTCTGTTTTCAAGGGCCGGAGCGCGCTGGAGGGGCAGACCTGCGTGCAGGCGGTACACTTCTGGAAGCAGAACGACTCCTGCGCGTTGTTCTGGCTGCGGAATTTGACTACGGGGGTGAGCAGCCCGTCCACGCCGGACGCGCCGAGATCCGGCACGATCAGGCCGTAGGGACAGGTCTTCATGCAGTTGCCGCAGCGCGAGCAGAGCGCGTTGAAATTCGTGTCCGTTGCGCCGGGCGGGCGGATGAACGCGGCGGCCTTGGCGGCGGCGGATTTGATGTTGCCGTAGGCGAGGCCGACCGCGCCGCCGAGCGCGAAGCCGAGAAACACGCGGCGTCCGACTCTCACGTTCTCGGCGTGGATGACGGGCGACTGCACCGGTCGCCTGGCGGCGCGGAGCTTGTTGGCGAGCTGGGTCAGCAGCTCTTGCAGACCGCCGAGCGGGCAGAGCCAGTGGCACCAGAGATTGGGCGCCACGAGACTGACCAGCAGGAGGAGCACAAACCCGAACGCCGTGGCGCCCGTGACCCACGTCAGCGGTTCGCGCCAGGCCGCGAAGAAACCGGTGAACAGGCTGAGCGGGTCGGTCCAGAGCAGGACCGGATAGCCGGCCAGCGCACTGGCGAGGATGACCAGCGCGACGCCTTTGCCGATGAAGGGGACTTTGCGCACCAGCCGCACGTTACGCTTGTTGAGGCGGCTGACGGTCTCCAGCACAAAACCCATGGGGCAGAGCCGCCAGCAGAAAAAGCGGCCCTTGAAAAACGGCAGCAGCAACAGCGGCAGGGCCAGGAGCGCCGACGCGCCGAAGGTGTACGTGGCCATCGCGCCGCCGAGGTTGAGCAGCGGACTCAGGCTGGGCAGCAGCACGCACCACGGCTTCCAAGCTTCGGGGACCCGGCCGAGCGCGAGCAGGGCAAAAACGATCAGGAGAACCAAGCGGATATGATTACGGCGTATGAGCATGATGGGCTTCCGCTACGCTTCCACGCGTTCGATCTTGATCTTGTTCAGGTCGCCGCAGCCGACGCCCAGCTCCTGGGCGCTCTTGATGTAGCCGATGTTGAGCGGCTCCTCCTTGAAGAGCGTGGCGGCATAGGCGTCCGCCGCCACGGGGTCTGTGCTGAGGATCAGCTCATCCGGAAAGGCCTGCTCGCCGGGGCCTTGCGGCCCCTTGGTCAGCAGGATGCGCGTGGCGTCGATGATGACCAGGCTGGGCTTCAGGAAGGTGCTGAAATCGGCGATGCACTGGTGCAGACCGTCGCGGTGCCAACTGCGGCGATCCTCGTTGGAAATGGAGCCCATCCAGTTCTTCATCGAGAGGGAGAGCGTCGCGCCGCTGTGGCTCTTGGCCACCGGCATATTGATGAGGCAGCCGCACGCGAGGATGTCTTTGGGGACACTCGCCGACTTGAGGATCTTGCCTTTCGGGATCCCGACTTTCTGGTAGTCGCCTTTGGCGGGACGGTAGAGCTTGGCCTTCGTGCCCTTCAGCGCGGCTTCGATGCCGCTGGTCTTGAACGTCTCCTGCTCCGGATGGCAGGTGTTTTCAGGGAGGCTGATTGACGCGGCCCCCTTGGCCTCAGCGGCCAGCACGCAGGCTTTCACAAGCTCCGGGTGGGTGTTGCCCCCCTGCGCGGGCGCGGAGTTCCAAGCGATGTTCGGCTTGATGACCACCTTCATGCCGGGCTTGATGAAGGCGTCCCAGCCGCCCAGCTTGGCCACGCCAGCCTCGAGCATCCTGGAGATGTTCTTGCCGTGTACCACGACAACCGTGGAGATCGGCGCGGCCTCTTCGGCGCAGAGACGGACCGAAGACAACGCGGAGACAGCGGCCATGGAGACGGTTGTCTTCAGAAAGGAACGGCGCTTGACGGACGGCATTGCTCATCTCCAAAAAGAAATTGTCTAGCACTCGACTTTATACCAAATACGGGGCGCCCCTCGCAATGCAATACGCGGCGTGCGGGAAAGCGGACTTGCGCCCTGAACTCACTTTTTTCCTGTTTTTGGTTGCGCTTTGGCTGTGGAAAAATCACAATCAAAAGTAACAGTAGAGCAGGATAAAGGGAAAGGTGTTTTTATGGAGTTGTCCTTACTCATGCGGGCCTTCAATGTGTCGGGGCGGTTGGTCACCATCAACCCCACGGGCAACGGCAACGTGAACGACACGTTCCTGGCGATTTTCCGCAACACGTTCGCCGAGGAGCAGGTCATCCTGCAGCGGGTGAACCGCAACGTCTTCCCCCAGCCTGAAGCGATTATGCATAACCTGCGCCAGTTGACGGTGCATGTCCATCCCAAGCTGGAGTCCGAGGGCGACACGGCGGACCGCGTGTGGCAGATGCCCCGCATCGTGCAGACGCGCGACGACAAGGACTTCTTTATGGACGATGCGGGCGACCTCTGGCGCGTCATCACCAAGATCGCCTCGGCCACGGCCTTCGAGGAGGCGCAGGGCGCCGAGCACGCGGCCGAGTGCGGCGCGGTGCTGGGCCACTTCCACTGGCTGGTGTCGGACCTTGACCCGAAGCGGATGATCGACCCGCTGCCGGGCTTCCACATCACGCCGGGCTATCTGGCCAAATACGACGCCACGCTGAAGAACGTGCCGCTCGCCAGCGAGCGCCTGAACGCCTCGATGGAGGCGCGGCGCATGGCCATGTTCGTCGAGGAGCGCCGCGGCTTCGCCGCCACGCTCCAGAAAGCGCTGGACTCCGGTGAGCTCACGCTTCGCATGATGCACGGAGACCCCAAGGTCAACAACATCATGATCGACGATTTCACAGCCAAGGGGACGGCGATGATCGACCTCGACACCGTGAGCCCGGGGCTGATCCATTACGATTTCGGCGACGCTCTGCGCTCGATCTGCAAACACGCGGGCGAGGACGAGCAGAACCTCAGCAAAGTGGTGTTCGACCTCGACCTGTGCGCGGCCTTCTGCAAAGGCTACATCGCGCACTCGCGTGATTTCCTGACCGAGGCCGACCGCAAATACCTGTACGATGCGATCCGGCTGATCACCTTCGAACTCGGACTGCGTTTCTTCCAGGACTATCTCGCGGGCAGCGTCTACTTCAAGATCCGCCACCCCGAGCAGAACCTCAACCGCGCCCGCGTGCAGTTCCGCCTGTGCGAGTCCATCGAGGCGCGCGAACGCATGATCCGCGACCTGCTGAACGGGCTGTGAGACGGCTCGCGGGGACACTCGCCCTCCATGTGCGCAGCCGTGGCAGGGACGCCTCCCCGAACCGTCCGCCGGGCTCTGCGCACGCCGCTGTGACCCGCGGACGCCTCGGGGAGGCGTCCCTACCTGGAGCCTACAGCGTCGCGTTGACCTTGGCGTTGCCTTCCGCGACCTTCTTTTTCAGCTCGTCCTTGTGGGCGCGGAATTTAGCGCGCAACCCCGCGTCGGCTGTGCCGAGGATCTGCACGGCGAGCAAGGCGGCGTTGACCGGCCCCGCGCTGCCGAGCGTGACCGTGGCCACGGGAATGCCCGCAGGCATCTGCACCGTGGCGTAGAGCGCGTCGAGGCCGTTCAGCGCGCCGCCCGCCACCGGGATGCCGATGACCGGCAGCACCGTGTGTGCGGCCAGCACGCCGCCGAGGTGGGCCGCGCCGCCCGCCGCCGCGATGATCACCTTCAGCCCGCGCGTCTCGGCGCTGCCCGCGTATTCGAACGCGAGGTCGGGCGTGCGGTGCGCGGAGATCACGCGCACCTCGAACGCGACGCCGAACGATTTCAGGGTTTCGGCGGCCTTTTGAACGAGCGGCCAGTCCGAGTCGCTTCCCATCACGATACCGACGAGTGGTGTGGACATAGAGGAATCCTTGATTGAGGGGTTCACGGGTGTAGGGGCGACCGGCCGGTC
>JANYBJ010000268.1 GCA_025360845.1 bacterium | reverse complement strand
CATCCTTTAGCCTTCATCCTCCATCCTTGCCTCATCTATCCCGTCTAGCTCTTAATTCATCCTTTAGCCTTCATCCTCCATCCTTGCCTCATCTATCCCGTCTAGCTCTTAATTCATCCTTTAGCCTTCATCCTTCATCCTTTTTATGAAACTCCTCATCACCGGCGGTAAAGGAATGTTGGGCCGGACGTTGCAACGTCATTTCCGGCAGCACGAGCTGTTTGTCGCCGACCTGCCCGAGATCGATATCGCCGACGGACGGTGCGTAGACCAGTCCGTCGCGGCTTTCCGGCCGGACGTGGTCATCCACTGCGCGGCGATGACGCAGGTGGATGCCTGCGAGACCGAGACCGACAAGGCCTACCGGATCAACGCGCTCGGCAGCGCGAATGTCGCCCGTGCGGCTGCGCGTCACGATGCTCGGTTGATCGCCCTCTCCACGGATTATGTGTTCGACGGCACCGCGACTCGTCCGTATCACGAGTTTGACTCGCCCGCGCCGCGGACGATTTACGGGGCCAGCAAGCTGGCCGGCGAAGAGGCCGTGCGTTGTCACTGTCCGGACCACACCATCGTCCGCATCGCCTGGCTCTATGGCGAAGAAGGCCCGAGCTTTCTGCACGCGATGTTGAAGTTGGGTGCGCAGACAGGGGGACCGCTCAAGGTGGTGAATGACCAGCTCGGCAATCCCACCTCGACCGATGCCGTTGCCGGGTTGATCGGACAGTTGCTGGAGCATCCGCTGCCGGGAGTCGTCCACGGCTCATGCGAGGGCGAGGCGACCTGGTTCGAGTTTGCGCAGGCGATCTTCGCTCGCGCTGGACTGACGCGGGAGATTGTGCCGTGTACCACCGCCGAGTTTCCGCGGCCTGCTCCACGTCCCGCGAATTCACGTCTGGAGAAGCGCCTGTTGCGTCTCGCCGGTTTCCCCCCCATGCCGCATTGGCAAGAGTCTTTGGAGAAGTTCGTTAGTGCGTTAGTTCATTAGTGCATTAGTCCAAACACTTAGTCCCACACTTCTCTTCCCTCTCTCTGCCTAACGCGCCTACCCCGCTTAACTCGCTGTCTCTTTCAACTAACGCAATAACGCACTAACGAACTTCCCCAACTTCCTCACTAATGAACTTCTTCATCCGTAACGTTGTTCTTATTCACATCGCCGCACTGGTCCTGGCCTTCAGTTGGATTCACGGCGGCACGCGCCCGGATCTTTTGCTGCCCGTGATCCCTTGGCTCGCCGCGTTTGCGTTGGAGTTCCTGCTGATCTTCCCTCAGGCGAAGAGCATCGAAACGCTGTCCGAGGCCCGCAGTCGCGTGTGGTACGCGCTGTCGCGTGACCCCTTGCTCTATGCGGCGCTGGCGCTGACAATCCTCTTGGTCATCCCGCTTTTCAACGTGGCGGGCGCACCGGTTTTTGACGAGGCGTTAAAGCAGTGGCACAATCCCCTCCCTCCTGTCGGGTGGCTGCCCTCCTGTGTGAAGGCGGACGAGCACGCCGTGTTGTTGCTCTGGTTCCCGCCCGTGCTGATCGCGGCGCTGGCTGCCAAGCACGGGCTGTTAAAAAAGGGGAAACAGGTGTTGCTCGAGTTCCTGTGCTGGAATGGGGCGACCTTGGCCCTCTTGGGATTTGCCCAACTGCTGACCGGCGCTAAGAGTCTCTTCTGGGGTGAAGAGGTCTTTTCGCAATTCTTCTCCACCTTTGGCTACCCCAATTTCGCGGGCGCGTTTTTCACCCTGCTCTTCGCCCTGTCAGTCGGACTGTGGTTTGGCCGCGCGAGCGTCGATGTGATCGGGCCCCATGCGGGCAGTGGAACCCGCTTAGGCGACGAGACCTTCATTAAGTCACACTATCTGCTGGTTGCCGTCCTGTTGAATTTGGCGGCGGCGATCGCCTCGTTGAGCCGGGCCGCCATCCTGCTTTGCGCGGTGGTCGGTGTTGTTCTCGGCCTCTACATGGCGGTCGGGGTCTGGCAGAAGAGCGACACGGGCGGGCGTGTCAAACTGCTTTTCGCTATGGGTGTTGCGCTTCTTATTGCCGTGCTCTCTCTGACCGTGTTCGCGCCGAAAGAGTTGAAGAAAGAGCTTTCAACGATCACGCCGGACGCCGTGGTCGAGCGCGTCACGGGTAGAGCCTACTACCACACGCGTGTGGCTAAAGAGATCTTTAGAAACCATCCTTTATTCGGCGTAGGCGGCTGGGGCTATCCCCATTATATCATACAGCACCTCGGCCCTGAAGAGATTAAGACCATGCAGATCCAGGGTGGCGTGAACGTCCACAATGATTCGCTGCAAATCCTCGCCGAACAGGGGGTGGTCGGCTTTGGACTGCTTCTGGTCTGTGTCCTGTTGTTGGTGACCCCGCTGCCGGTGCAGGCCTTCAAGCTGTGCCGGGCGCTTGCGAAAGCGGATAACGAAGCGTCGCATCCGCCCAAACCCTACTGGCTATACCGCTTGCCTCCTCCGCTGATGGCCGTGTTCGTCGGCACAACCGCCACGGTCTGCCACTCGTTGGGCGATCTCCCCTTCCGTGACCCCGCCATCGTGATCGTCTGGGTCCTGTCCTTCGCATGTGTTCCCGGTTTCTTCCCCGCAGTGAAGAGCGGCAAGCAATAGGCAGTCGGGTTCTGTAAATCGTAAACAGTAAACCGTTATTCTCCCATCTCTCCGTTCAGCTTTGGACATTCGTGTTCTCTTCCTTCTCCCCACTGCCTATTGCTGATTGCCGACTGTCTATTCGCCTCTCTCCCTTCGACGTTCAGCGTTCGATTTTGAATGTTCGACGTTAGTGTCCCTTCGTCCAAACACTTAGTCCCACACTTAATCGGTTACGCTTAGTCGCCCCCACCTTAGTCAAATTGTCCACGCGGTTGATCCCCGTACCCCCGCGTCTCTGCGTCTCTGTGTTAAAAAAGGAACTCGCTTCCACTGGAAAAACTTTAACACGGAGGCACAGGGGCACTGGGGTAAGCAGTATTCTGGTCTTTCCTGGTTTATGTGGATATTTATTGATTACACTTAGTCCCACACGCTAGAGAATTTTAAGAATTTATGTATCCGCCCCTGCGGCTCGTCAGAGCCTCGCCCTCCACGCGACACATGCGATTCTGGAGGGCGAGCGTCCTCGCGAGCCGTCTCGTCAAGCAAGAGCAACTACAGAATAAATTAACCCGAAGGCCGTTGGTTTGTATTTTTAGCGATTAGCGTAAAAAAAGACAAACAAACTCCCATTCGCGCAGATTCGCGGGAAAACCCTCCCTGCCTATCGCGCTTAACTCGCTTCCTCTCTCCGACCCCTGAAACATGCGCTTCTTCGACCTCTTCGTTCCCGGCCGCGTCTGCCTTTTCGGCGAGCACTCCGATTGGGCCGGCGGCCATCGCCGTACCAACTCGGCCATCGCGCCCGGCGTGGTCATCATCTCCGGCACCAATCAGGGGATGTACGCCCGCTGCCGCAAGCAGCCGGGCGAGCTGGTGGTGCGCTCGACGCTGACCGACGGCACGGTGACCGAAACCTTTCGCGTGCCCATGACCTTGGAGCGTCTGCAGCAGGAGGCGGCAGCGGGTGGCTTCTTCAGCTACGCCGCAGGCGTGGCCGCCTACATGCTCGATTTCTTCGGGGTGGACGGTCTGGAGATCGACAACTACAAGACCACCCTGCCGGTCAAGAAGGGGCTCAGTTCCTCCGCCGCCTTCTGCGTGCTGGTTGCCCGCGCCTTCAACCAGGCCTATCAGCTTGGCCTCACCACGCGCGCGGAGATTGAGGCCGCCTACCAGGGCGAGATCGCCACGCCATCCCGCTGCGGCCGCATGGACCAAGGGTGCGCCTATGGCCAGATCCCGGTGATGATGACCTTCGACGGCGACCGCATCAGCGTCAAGCCACTCCGTCCCGGCGGCGACTTCTATCTGCTCATCGCCGACCTCTGCGGCAAAAAAGACACGGTCCAGATTCTCTCCGACCTCAACGCCGCTTTCCCCTTTGCCAAGACCCCGCGTGACACCGAGGTCCACTGCTGTCTCGGCGCTGAAAACCAGCGTCTCCTCGCGCTGGCCCGCGCCGCGGTGGAGGCGGGCGACGCGGCCGGACTCGGCGCGCTCATGACCGAGGCGCAGGCCGTCTTCGACCAACACCTCATGCCGGTGTGCGAAGAGCTCAAAAGCCCGCGCCTGCACGCCGTATTGGCTGACGCGCAGGTCGCGGTATGGGTCTATGGCGGCAAGGGCGTGGGTTCCCAAGGTGACGGATGTGTGCAGTTTCTCTGCAAGTCTGTTGCCTCTCGCGGCGAACTGGAAGCCTACCTGCAACGCCAGTACGGCATGCCCTGTTTCGAACTCGACATCAAGCGCCCAGCCTCCATCTGTAAAGCGGTCATTCCTGTGGCAGGACTCGGCACGCGCATGTTCCCGTACACCAAAGCCGTGCCCAAGACCTTCCTGCCGGTCGTCACGCCCGACGGCATCGCCAAGCCGGTGATCCAGGTGATCATCGAAGAGGCGCTCGCCGCTGGCGTGGAAGAGGTCGCGCTCGTGATCCAGCCCGAAGATGAGCCCCGTTTCCGCGCCTATTTCCAAACCGATGTGCGTCCCGAGACGTTGGCCAAGTTGCCGACCGCGTTGAAACACGAGGCCGAGCGCGTGATGGCGATCGGCAAGCGTCTGACCTTCATTCCGCAGCACGACGCCAAGGGCTTCGGCCACGCCGTGCTGCTGGCCGAAAAGTGGGTTGGCAACGAGGCGTTCTTGCTGCTGCTGGGAGATCATCTTTTCCGCTCATCCGAAACCCGCAGCGTCGCGCGCCAGGTGGTTGAGCGTTTCGAAGCCTTCGGCGACAGCCAGAGTGTGGTCGGCATTTACGAGGAGACGCTGGCGCGGGTCAAGCACTACGGCACGGTGACCGGCGAGTGGATCGAGGAAGACACCCTCCAGCTTCGGCGCGTTTTCGAGAAGCCCACCGAGGACGAGGCGCAGACCTATCTGACGGTAGCGCGCCACGGCAAAGAGACCTACTTCTGCGTGAACGGCATTTACGCCCTGCGGTCCGGCATCTTCGGTCTCTTGCGGCAGCAGGCCGCGTTATCCGGTACCGGTGAAGTGCAACTCACACCCGCGCTCGAGGCGCTGCGGCAGGACGAGGGCGTGAAGGGCCTTGTGGTGTGCGGCACCCACTTCGACACCGGCATTCCCTCGATCTACGCCGAAACGGTTGGGAAGTTTGGCAGTTCGTTAGTTCATTAGTACATGAGTCTAAACACTTTGTTCCACACTTAATCGGTTACGCTTAGTCTCCCCATCTTAGTCGCATTGTCCACGCGGTTTATCCCCGTACCCCCGCGCCTCTGCGTCTCTGTGTTAAAAAAGAAACTCGCTTCCACTGAGATAACTTTAACACGGAGGCACAGGGGCACTGGGGGTAATCAGTATTTTGGTCTTTCCGGGTTTATGTGCTCTTTCCTCCAACTTTAGAACTTCTCCCCTTTTCCATGATACGACTATTGAAAAGTGAGAAAGACGCATTGAATCACGCGCTCAGCGGTGTGAAGGGCGAAATTTTTCTGTACGGATCACGAACTGACCTGGGGAAGGAAGGTGGCGACATCGATATTCTGATCTTGTCCGAGACGGCATCACCTTACAAACTGGCTCAGGATGTTGCGGTACGATTCCGCATGGAATGTGATGAGAAAATCGACGTCACCGTGTTCGACCCCAAGAACATAAGCGAAACGCAAAAGCCTTTTTTGTCATCGATTCGAAGTCAGGCAGTGAGGTACGATGAGTTCGAGTGACCAACAGGTAAGAGCTTTACGACGATATGATGGGCACACTGGGAAGCGAGTTGCGCATGGTTACGCGCATCATAAACAAGCTGGAGTTATAAAAAGTGTTCTCTCCCTGCCTATCTCGCTTAACGCGCTCCTCAACCAACTTTAGCACTAATGTTGGAGTTCAGATGATAGACTTGATTAAAAACAACAGGGACAAGATCGCTCAGTTATGTAGGCAGTTTGCTGTTCAACGTTTGGACGTGTTTGGTTCTGCGGTAACGAATCAATTTGATCCTTTGCAGAGCGATGTCGATTTTGTTGTTGAATTCTTCCAGCATGACGAACCGGGCATACTGGATCGCTATTTGGCATTAGCGGAAAAACTGGAAACGCTTTTACGGCGCCCAGTGGATTTGGTGACAACTGAATCTATACGGAATCCTTATTTTCGGTCAGCGATAGAGGAAACCAAAGAATCAATCTATGCGGCGTGAAATTTCACAATCCGTGTTGGATGCTTTGAATGCCTGTCAGGCGATCCGGGAGTTTACTCAAGGGCAGACATTTGAGCACTATCGGGAGAATAAGCTGTTGCGCTCAGGCGTTGAAAGACAGTTTGAGATTATGGGCGAAGCGTTCAACAGGATTGACGCGATCGATGCCACCTTCCGAGAAAGGTTACCCGAGATGGGCGCGGTGATCGGAATGCGTAACCGGATCATTCACGGCTATGATGCGGTCGACGACTCCATCATCTGGGATGCGGTGCAACGGCATGTGCCTCGCTTAACCGTGTGGCTTGAAGAAATTCAGTAAACGGTTGGTTCTTTCAAACCCTGAACCTCTGCCCTCCGATCTCTGTCCCACTTCCCCAACTTTAGAACTAACGCACTCTCGCACTTTAGAACTTCTCCTTCCTATGGCAATCTTCACGCGAAATATTTTATGGGATGTCAACCCAGAGACGTTTGACATTCAGAAAGGGCGACGCCTTGTCGTGCAGCGCGTTCTGATGCTTGGAACACTGGATGATTTGCATCTTCTAAAAACGCTTTATTCGCTATCGGATATTCGGGATGAAGTCTTGAAGATTAAGGACTGGGACAGCAAAGTATTAAATTTTATTTCGCTTTGGCTGGATATTCCGAAGGATCAGTTCGCATGCTGCACACACAGACACTTTCACCCCAAACATTGGAATTGATCCAAGCCCTCCAAGAAGAACCTCTGCTGCAAGGGTTTCATCTGGTCGGTGGTACAGCACTGGCGCTGCAGATCGGACATCGCATCTCCATCGACATCGATTTGTTTACAAGAGGCGATTATGATGTTGATGATGTGTTGAACCTCTTAATCAGGAAGTATGGATTCCAGCGGAACTATCAACGCGGAAAAACGTTAAAAGGGTTCATTGAAGGGGTTATGGTTGATTTGATTCGTCATGACTACGAAGAACTTCAGATCATCGAAGATAACCGCATCCGCATGTTATCCGCAAAGGACATTGCGGCGATGAAACTTAACGCGATCACAGGGAACGGAACACGAGTAAAGGATTTCATTGATGTGTATTTCATGCTGGACCAATTCAGGCTGGAAGAGATGGTGGAATTATACAAGACGAAGTATCAGCAAGATGACGGTTTGATGATCTTTCGCAGCCTTATCTACTTTGATGATGTCGATCTTGCCGAGTGGCCTCGGCTGTTCCGTGAGGTCTCTTTAACGTTCGAGCAAGTCAAAAAACGTATTGTCGACGCCGTCAAGCCACTGTTGTAACACCTCAATTTTATCAGATCCCCCTCGTTTCCTGCCGTACTAACGAATTTTAAAACTCTCGCACTAACGCACTTCTCCCTCTCCCTTCCTATCGCGCCTAACTCGCTTCCCTCCGCTTAACGCGCTTCCTCTTTCAACTTGCACACTTCTCCCTTCCTGACCTCTGATTTCTGACCTCTCCCCTGCTCCCTCTCCCCATGCCTCTCTCCAAACATTATATTGATACCGTGAATCAGCCGACATCTTTCGATTTTACGGCCTTGGGCAATGAGTTAAGAACCGAAGTTCCGGCGATTGAGTTCGCCTTGCTGATGGGGTCAGCCAGAGAGGGTGTCATCAAGCCGCACAGTGATATCGACTTGGCGGTGTACACCCATTCGCGCCCAAACGTACAGTTTTACGATGAAGCCGAAAAGATCGTGTGTCGTCATGTGGGGCCGGAAGTCCGCATCGACATCGGGATTCTTAATCAAGCCGAGCCCGTGTATCGGTATGAAGCCCTGAAAGGGCGTTTGCTATTCTATCGTGATGAGGAGCGGTGGCTGCACTTTTATTCCGTGACTTGCCGTGAATACGAATATCAGATGTTCGATTATGCGAGGCAGAAACGGTATCGGAAGGAGAGGCAACAGCTATCAGGATGCCATTGAGAGACTGGTGTCTCTGAAAATACTGAAATCAGCCGAGCCATATAAAGAAATGGTCCGTTTCCGCAATCGGATTGTCCACGAATACGAAGCGATTGACCCTGCCATTCTGTTTGCCATTGCCACCGAACATCATTTGGACTTTCGTCGTTTTCGGGATGAAATCGATCAGACGTGTTAACAGGGTCTCATTCGCGCAAATTCGCGGGCAAACCCGTTCAATCTTGAATTCAGCGAACGCACTTTTCCCGCTAATCTCCGCGAATGATACACGGCAAGCATTTATCTTAACGCTGATCGCTAATAAATGCGTGTCGCAGTCACACTGAATTTAACCCGAAGGCAGTTGGTTTGTCTTTTTAGCGATTAGCGCCAAAAAGAAGACAAACCAACTCTCATTCGCGTAGATTCGCGGGCAAACGCTCTCAATCTTGAATTTCGCGCTAACGCAATAATGCACTAACGCACTTCCCAACGGACCTGATATGAGCGATGTAATAAAGTTTGAGGACTTACAGGACCGGATCATTGAGCTCAGGTGCCAAATGGTCCTACTTGATGTTGATGTTGCCGGACTTTACGGTGTTGAGACCAAACGCATCAATGAGGCGGTAAAAAACAACCCTGACAAGTTTCCTGCCGGGTACATTATCGAACTTGATAAGAGTGAGTGGGAGCCGTTGAAGTCGAAATTTTCGACTTCAACGAAGGGTGGCAAAGTTAAGCTGCCGAGCGCCTTTTCTGAAAAAGGCTTATACATGTTAGCCACCATCCTGAAAAGTCCGAAGGCGATTCAGGCGACACTGGCGGTCATTGAGACGTTTGCAAAAATCCGGCAACTATCAAGAAGTATTCGGGATTTGGCGACGGTACAAGATAAAACCACACAGAAGGCCCTCATGCAAAAAAGCGGGGAACTGATTGCCGGAATCTTTGATGACGACTTGCAAACGAGCGACACCGAGACCTCCATCGAGTTGAATTTTGCGGTTCTGAAGTTTAAGCACACGATCAAGAAAAAGAAGAAGTGAGGAATCGTCCCGTTGACTTGCAACCCTTTGAAACCATGCCTTCGACCGATTGAACCTTACGCTTTCAACGCACGCACTCACGCAATAACGAACTTCTATGAGAAGGCTTGTCAAGGGCACCCGCATGGCGGATCAGGGCCGACGCATCTAAAATTTAACTCATTAAGTCGGAACAGGGACTGGTGGAATGGATTACGATTATGATTACGATTACGCGCTTTCGTAATCTTAATCCTACTCGTAATCGTAATCAGACAAGTCAACTTCGCGCGGTCCTTGCCTTCTCGGGCCCCTGAAACATGCTTCCTGGGAGAGACGGGCGTTATTGCGGGCAAGAAAGTCG
>JANYBJ010000251.1 GCA_025360845.1 bacterium | reverse complement strand
CGACACGGACGGGCGGCTCTACCTGACTGGCAAAGAGGGCGTGTATGTGTTCGACAAGGCGGGCGTGCGGCTAGGCGTGATCGCGATACCCGAGGGCTGGAGCGCCAACGTCTGCATCGGCGGGCCGAAGAAGGACACGCTGTTCGTGACCGCCTCGAAAGGGTTCTACGCGGTGCCGCTGAAGGTCAAGGGCACGGCGCAGGGGAAATAGAGAGGTGCGTCTCGGCTCGCGGGGACGCTCGCCCTCCATGGCTGGGAAAAACCGATGGAGGGCGAGGCTCTGACGAGCCGCAGGCAAAGAACAAGGATCAGGCTATGGCGATCGGCACTTGGGTCAGGAGAAGTCTGCGCTACTACCGCACGCGGCACCTCGTGTTCGCGGGGGCCGTGGCCCTGACCTCCGCCATTCTCTGTGCCGCCTTGCTCACCGGCGAGTCGCTGCGGCAGGGGCTGTTGCGCGACCTGCGGGCTCGGCTCGGCGCCGTGCGCTCGGCAGTCTACCTGTCCGAAGGGGTTTTCCCTGCGACCTTGGCGCAGCGGCTGCCCGACACACAGGCCGCGCTGCTGCTGAAGGGGGAGCTGCTGACTGCCGAGGGCACGCTGTGCGCGGCCGGCGCGCAGATCATCGGCCCAACTTCTGGTAGGGACGGCTCCCCGAGCCGTCCGCAAACGGAAGAAAGCGGAATGCTGTCCGCCATCCCCAACGGCCGCTCCCGGGAGGTGGCAAGAGGTGAAGACGGAGCGGTGCGCTTCGAAAAGCCGTCGCTCTTCTCGGTGGAGATGCCGCTGGGTGCGGTGAAAGAGGTGCGCCTGGTGCGGCGTGCGGTGCGGCTCGCGGGGACGCTCACCCTCCAAGAGCAAAGACTACTCCTGCCCGACTTCGCGCTGCAGGCCGCGTCGGTGCCGCCTGTGAACGTCTTTCTTCCGCTCGACGCGCTCTCGGAAGCGGCGGGCGTGCCGGGCATGGCGAACCTTCTGGTGTCGTCTCGGACGCGGCCGGAATTGGAGCGGACGCTTGCCGGGACTCTGACGCTCGAGGATATGGGGCTCGTGTTGGAGACGACGAACGGCGCGACGGTGGTCAAGAGCCGCCGCGTGTTCCTGCCGCGCGCAGTGACGGAGGCGCTCGCGGCATCCGGGCTCAAGGTGGAGTCGGCGACGTTCCACCTCGTCGATGCGTTCGAAGCGGAGGTCCAAGAAACGCCTGACGGCGTCACTACGAACAGAGGCGTGACGCATACGACGCCCTACGGTTTCGTGGCCGCCGCGACGCCGGACGGCGTGTGCGTGCCGCGCGATCTGAAGGACGACGAGATCGTGATCAACGCCTGGCTTGCCGAAACGCTGGGCGTAACGACCAACGGGGCCGTGACGCTGCGCTGGCGGCGCTTTGAGGCGGGCGGCAGGCTTGCGGCGGATGCCCGCGCTTTCCGTGTGCGCGAGGTGGTTCCGAATGAACGGGCGGCGGAAGCGAAGTCGGCCATGCCGGTGTTTCCCGGACTCGCCGGTGTCGACAGCTGCGCGGCGTGGGATGTGGGGCTGCCTCTGGATGCGGAAAAGCTGAGGGACGCGGCCAACGAGACGTACTGGAAGCAGTGGCGCGAAACGCCCAAGGCGTTCCTCACGTATGAGGCGGGCAAGGCCTGCTTCGGCACGTTCTTTGGCGGGGCGATGAGCGTGCGGGTTGTTGCGGACGAGGCCGCGGTGCGCCAGGCGCTCAAGGCGGTTCCGCCCGCGCAGGCTGGCTTTGTGGTGCGGCCGGTGTGGGAGGAGGGGCTCAAGGCCGCGAAAGGCTCGACCGATTTCAGGATGCTTTTTGTCGGCATGGCGTTCGTGCTGATGGTCGCGGCGCTGCTGTTGTCGGCGCTCTCGCTCTCGCTGGCGCTGGAGACGCGCAAGAGCGAGGTGGCGCTTTTCAGCGCGCTGGGCTGGAGCCGGGGAAAGATGGTTCGGACGCTGGCTGCGGAGTGGAGCGTGCCGCTGGCCCTGGGTGCGGTGGCGGGCGGCGGTCTTGGCGCGGTCTTGGCGCGTGCACTGGTATGGAGCCTGGCCCGCTTTTGGCGCGACGCCTTCGCGGGAGCCGGCATGGCGTTTCATTTCTCGTGGTCTATGGCGGGCCTGGCCGCGGGTGTGAGCGCGGCGCTGACGCTGCTGGTGCTGCTCAGGTCGGTCAGCCGCTTCGCGCGGTGCCGTCCGGTGGAGTTGTGGCAGACGGCGGGGACGGGAAGTTCGGAAGTTCTAAAGTTCGGAAGCTCCAAAGTCGGAGAAGCGTGGGAGAGTCTGGCGGGCGGCGTGCTGGCCGTGGCGGCCATGGCGGCGATGATTTGGAGTCCCCGCGGTGCGGCGGCGAACGGAGTGTTTTTCGGGGCGGGGTTCATGCTGATGCTCTCGCTGCTGCTGTTTGTGAAGACGGCGGGGACCGCGTGGCGGCGGTCCATGGTTTGTAGCACCGCCTTCAGGCGGAAACAGGGACACGGGCCGGCTGAAGCCGGCACTACGAACGCGATTACGGGCATTCAATCGCCTGGCCAGGCGGGTCTGTGCCGCGCGCTACAGTCGCCGCGGCGCAGCGCGCCGGTGGTGATCCTGTTGGCGGTGGGCGCGTTCCTGACCGTCGGCATCCTCTCCATGAAACATGATCCGGCGGCGGGCTGCGAGCGCCCTTCGTCGGGCAGCGGCGGGTTCGCCTCCATCGTGACGTCCGCCACGCCCTTGGATCGCGAGCGCGGGCTGGAACTGGCGCGGAAGGTGAGCGGGGCCAAGGGCGTGGTGCCGGTGCGCCTGCATGAGGCCGATGTGGCGGGCTGCCTGAACATGAGCCAGCCGGTGGACCCGCAGATCATCGGCCTGGACGTGCGGGCCATGGCGCGGGCGCGGGCCTTCGAGCCAGAGGATTCCGGCGGGATCTGGTCGCTGCTCGAGAATCCGCTGGAAGACGGGACGATTCCCGCGCTCGCGGCGGACCAGACCATGCTGCAGTACAGCCTCAAGGCCAAGGCCGGATTGCGGGACGGCACCCTCTACGAGGATCCTGCCTCCGGGCCGTCGAAGCTGCGCGTGCGCATCGTGGGCGCGCTTCCGGTGCGCAGCGGAATTCTACAGGGGTCACTGATCGTGGACGAGAAGCAGTTCGTGAGGCTGTTCCCACACCAGGCGGGCTACCGGATGTGGCTGTGCGACGATGCGCCGTATCTGTTGAGGGCGGCCGCGGACAAGCGGGGAGGCTCGCCCTCCATGGGCAAGGGGAGGGTGATGGAGGGCGAGACTCTGTCGAGCCGTGACTCCGTCGCGAACCTGCGGCATCCGGAACCGGGCGTGACGGTCGAGACGGTGGAGGAGCGCCTGCGGCTGCTGGGGTCGGTGGAGGGCGCGTACCTCGACATGTTCCTCGTGCTGGGCGGACTGGGCGTGGTGTTGGGCGTGGCGGGGATCGCGCTGGTGATCCTGCGTGGCGTGGAGGAGCGGCGCGGCGAGCTGGCGCTGATGAGCGCGGTCGGGCTGTCGCGCGGGACGGCGATGCGTCTTCTGGCGGCGGAGTACGGCGTGCTGACGCTGACGGGTCTGGCGATCGGTGTCGTGCCCGCGTTGGCGGCGGTCCGGCCTGCGGCGCGGTCGCTGCAGGGCGAGCTGCCGTGGCTCGCGATGGCGGGAATTCTCTTGGGGATGTTCGGGTGCGCGGCAGTTTGCGTGGCGTGGGCGGCACGGGTCGCCTCGCAACGTTTCGGCCCCGAAGTGCTGAAGGAAGAGGTTTGATCGGAGGGCGGGGATATGGTTTAATACGCCTGTATTTTTGGATGCTTTCAAGCAAAGGACGTGAGTATGGCTGGAACTACCTATGAGATGATCGGCAAAATCAAGCTGATGTTCGACCCGATGACGTTCGCAAGCGGGTTTACCAAGCGCGAGTTTGTTCTGACCTTGGAAGACGACTATCCGCAGGACATCAAGTTCGTCTGCGTCAAAGAGAAGTGCGCGCTGCTCGACCGAGTGGTGGCGGGTGATCGGGTGAAGGTGGATTTCCGCATCCGCGGCAATGAGTTCAAAGAGCGGTACTACGTGGATCTCCAGGCCTTCAAAATCGACAAGATGGACACCGATGGCGCTTCTGTGACGTACGAAGACGCGGAGCCGCTCTCGCCGCCGGATGACCCGACGCCGTTCTGACGTGCGGTTCAGTTATGAGGGTAGGGTCGTTTCCCCGAAACGACTGTGTGTCTTTGCGGACGGTTCGGGGAACCGTCCCTACCGTCTAAACCGGAAATGAATGATGGACGAAGCTCCGAAAAAACTCGATGAGCTGATCGCGCTCGGCGACGCCTTTCTTGCGCGGAGCAAGATTCCCAACGCCCGCGTGGTCAGCGAGCTGCTGGCCGCGCGTCTCTTCAAGTGCGGTCGGCTGGAGCTTTACCGCTATGCCTCCACCGTGCCCGACGCGCGCATCGTGGACGCGTTGCGGCGCGGGCTGCAGCGTGTGGCTAAAGGCGAGCCCGTGCAGTATGTGCTCGGCCAGTGGGATTTCCGCAAGCTGACACTGAAGGTGGACCGCCGCGCGTTGATCCCTCGGCCCGAGACCGAGCAACTGGTCGATCTGGTGCTGAAATCGCCGCAGGTGAAAAGCGCGGCAAAGCCGCTGGTGGTGGATGTCGGCACAGGCGCCGGCTGCATTATCCTGAGCCTGGCGGGCGAGCTGCGCGACGGCGTGTTTGTGGGGCTGGACATCAGCCCCGAAGCGCTGTCGCTGGCCAAGGAGAACGCGGCCTTCGTTGGGCTGCAAGAGCGCGTGCTGTTCGCCGACAGCGACGGGTGCGGCGAGTTCGACCCCGCGAGCGTGGACGTGCTGGTCTCCAATCCGCCCTACATCCCTTCGCATGTCGTTGATGGACTTGAACCGCACATCCGCGAGCACGAGCCGCGCCTCGCGCTGGACGGCGGGGCGGACGGACTGGACGTCTACCGCACGCTGCTGCTCGATGCGGTGATGGTGCTCAAGCCGGGCGGCGGACTCTTTCTGGAGATCGGGAACGATCAGGGACCTGCGATGCGCGAGATGCTTGAGGAGTACGGTTTCACCGAGGTGGAGATCGTCAAGGATTATTCGGGCAAGGACCGTTTCGCGGTCGCCACGCAGAGCGTATGAAATGAAGGGCGACCCGCCGGTCGCCCGTACGGTAGGGGCGACCCGCCGGTCGCCCGTACGGTAGGGGCGAC
>JANYBJ010000245.1 GCA_025360845.1 bacterium | reverse complement strand
CGCCGCGGTGGTCGACCGCGTTGGGATACTGCGTCTTAATCTCGTCGAACAACGCGCGGGCCTTGTCCGCTTTCCCGTCTTGCTTGTAGCGGCAGGCGAGGTAGTAGCGGGCGTACGCGCCGACCTGCACGCCATCGCCATAGTAACAGTCGCTGAAGCCCTCGATCGCCTTTGTCAGATAGCCGATCTGCTCGTCGCCCTTGCTCATCTGACCCAAGTAGAGCAGCGCGCAGCCGGTGCGGTTCGCCTTGTCGTATTTGGCGATCAGCTCCTTCAGGCTGTTCTTGCCATCCTCCGAACGCCACTCTTTGTTGGCGACCTGGTACAGCTTCTCGATCTTTCCGAGATCGTCAGACGAGTAGACCTCAAGGTCCTTCCGCATTCTGGCCTTGGCCTTCGCGCGCTCGCCGTCGGCAACTTGTTCATTGGACCCCTTCGTCTCTTGGGCGCCACCGGCCGCCGCCTCCAACTTGGCGACCCGCGCCTCCAACTTCTCGAGCCGCTGTTTGAGTTCGCCCACGGACTGCGCAGAGCCGCAGCAGGACCAAGAGACCACGACCATCGCAGACAACACCATCTTTTTCATCCCGTCCTCCTTAATGAATGAGTTTATTATGTCACATTGGACCTTCTGACGTAAAGGCGGGATCTTGGGGCGCGGCGCTGCGCGAAAGGCTTTGAGTCTACTTGGCGGGTTGTCCAAACATCTTGGCGGCCATCTTCATCCCCATTTCCTGCATGGCCAACTGCTGTTTCTGGTTCGCCTTGAAGAGTTCAAGTTGACTGGGCGTCAGAATCGCGGCGGCCCGGGCCACGTACTGCTCCTGCAGTTTAGCGCTATCCTCCAACAGCTTCGCGATCTTTTCCGGCGTGAACTGGTCGGGATCAGCGTTGGGCTTATCTCCAAATCCCGGGGCTGAACTCTGAAAGTTGTTGCGCGCATCGTGCATGGCCCGAACGAGATTGTCCTCTTGCTCATCCGTCATCTGGTCGCCCGCGTTGAGCGAACCCTTGAACATGCTGACCTGCATACGCTCAGCCTGCGTCGCCTCGAACGATTGATAGACGGTGTAGTTGTCGTCTCCCAGAAGCGCTTTGAGCTGGGTGTCGTACTCGGCGGTCAACTCTTTCATCCGGGTCTCCGCCGCTTTCCGCTCCTCCGGTGTCGCTGACTTGTTCATCAGGTCCATGGAGATGTCCACCAGCGCCATCTGCTTGTCCAGCAGGACACCCTTCAGCGTTTCCAACTCCGTGTCCGAAAGCTGTAGGCACTTGAAGAGCGAGCCGTACATCAGTTCCATCTGCCCCTTCTGCTGCGCCCGGATCATCTCCTTCATGCCGGGATTCTTCATGATTTTGGCGATTTCAGCCATCGGCGATTCGTTTGTTGCAACAGTCTCGACCTTGGTCTCTGCGGGCATCTCCTTGACCTCGGCTACCGTCTGAGGGACCGGAGAGCCCGCTTCTTCCTTGCTCTTCTGCGCGACTGAGCTTGGCTGTTTGTGTTGCGCCGTCGTTTCCGCTTCGACCGATGGCTCTATCGACGCGCGATTAGCGCTGAGTCTTTGTATCTGCTGGCGCTGGACCAGGCACAGGCCGAGCAGCGACACCGTGGTTATCCCCAACAGCAGAATGATGGCTGTCTTTTGCATACCGAATCTCCTTTTTTCATGTCACTCTATTTTTCCACACTCCGCTCAGGATTCGCAAGCTCTTGTGCGGGTTGACTCCGCTGGCTAGCGATGAGTCTGGCCAACGCGTCCAAGTCGCGAGCCACGGCAAGAGGTGGAAACAAAGCCAGTTGTTCCACAACACCATCGTCATGCAACACGAAAACGCGGCCTTGGCGGAAATCGAACTGCTGCCCATTGACTTTAAGAAAAGTGTCGGCATAGACTGATTCGCGTTGATATCCAAATGTACGCCCGTTACTCAGCTTGAGGCCGAAATCTTCCAGCCATTTTAGCGAGTGGGTGTTGAAGGTGCATCCGCCCCACGAATTGAAATCACCGTCATATAAGATCTCGTAGTGTAAATCCACGTTGTCGTGATGCACCATCGCGGAAAGGTTGCCGGTGCGGATATGCTGGGAAACGGGATTCCCGCTGTGGGAGGCCTGCGCCGAAGGGGAGGAGGGCAATTGCCGTTCAATGTCCTTCAGGAGGTGGATGCCAGGCAAGGATTTGAACAGCAGCAGGCCCGTGACAAGAACGGCCGCCAAAGCCAGTAGCACCGTGCCCAAGGAGGGCGTCCTGCGTACGGGCTGAGCCGTTGACGAAGGCAGCGAGGCGGTCAACGGCCGATTCACCGCGAACCAGACGCGGCGGATGATGAAGAGGTCGGCGATCAGAACGATGAGAATGGCGGCGACCATTGAAACCTTTTGATGGCCCGCTAACAGATTCGCGATCTTCGTGGCAACCGCGGGATTGACCTCTGGCCTGCTCTGCACCGAGGGGTTAGCATAAAAGTCCACACACGCGCGCGACGTGGCCAACATCAACCAAGTCATAAGCCCATCCAGCGCCAGCAGCGGAAACAGCAAGCCGTCGAACACCGCCAGCCATAGTCCGTAGAGCTTTCCCGCCGAACGACGGATTTGCGACACGGCAATCCAGCCGAGAATCGTCGTGCCGAACGGCGCGGCGATGCCAAGCGGCAACAGCGTGAACATCAGGAGATATTGCCACCACGCCGGCCCGTGGTACTCGCCTGCCGGCACGAAGCTTACGACTGTGAAGGTCGCGACAGATCCGATAAAAAACAGCGGTGCCCACGCGGAGCCGACAATAGCCGCACGCGAGAAACGTGACGGCGCGTTTGTCTCAGATGGGAGCGTCTTTGTCATGTCGCTCGCTCCGACGGGTGCGCTTTGTTGCCGCACGCCTCCGCTATCAACATTTGTTTCGGCGAACCGCATCAGCAGCTGGGCCATCCAGGCGATCGTGGCCACAAGGAATAAGATGACCAACATCAACAAGCCATCCATCGGCAGCTGGGGTGGCTGAGTGCGGTTGGCCACAAGGGTCAGGCCATGTAGACCGGCGAAGAACAAGGTGAACAGGCAGAGCAGCCAGGCCAGACGGTTGCGGATGATGCCCGCCGTGATCGTTCGCCGTTCCGGAACCAACCAGAAGTCGCGCCTCGGTATATTGATGCAGTGGGCGGGAAGGATCTGCGTCAGCGCAGACACGGCTGCGAAAATCAAGGCGATCACGGCCGGAGTTGCACCAACGAAACCAAGGTAGGAGAAGCGGCTCCTCCAGCCATTGGCATGACCCCCTAACCCGAAATGCGTGGCCACCCGATCCGGCAGCCAGGCTGCCGATGCGATAAGCGCCGCCACATAACCCAAGTAGAGCAGAAGGAATACATAAGAGCCCTCCTGGCCATCGCCTTTCTTCCCCGTATTGGCGCGGTTCTCAGAGTCAGCCGGGTTCGCAGGCGACTGCGTACCCGCAATCGCCTCGCACATCGTTTTCACTTCACTGACCTGCTGATAGCGACGTTCTGGCTGTTGTTCGAGCGCACGCAGGACCACCTCGTCGAGGCGGACATCCAAGACGACTCTTTTCGAGGGCGGCGCGAAATCACCTTTCGGCAGTTCGCCGGTGAGCATCTGGTAGAAGACGACGCCGAGCGAATAGATGTCGGCGCGATGGTCCACGTCGGAGGGATGCTCGACCTGTTCGGGGGCCATGTACTGCGGCGTGCCCATGATCAGGCTGGCCTGGGAGCATTCAGCGCGGTGGTCTGACTGATCCGTCCGATCAGCCTGATCCGTCCGGCTCGCAGAGTCTCGCACGATCTTCGCCAGCCCGAAGTCGGCGACCTTCACGCATCCCCGCCGGTCGAGCAGAATGTTCTCGGGTTTGATGTCGCGGTGGACGATACCCTGGTCGTGGGCGTACTGGAGCGCATCGCAGATCTGCGGCACAATGGCCAGCGCCTCGCGCGGGCTGATGCGTCCGGCGCGCAGCAATTGCCCCAAGTTCACACCGTCAACAAACTCCATCAGCAAAAAGAACAGTCCGTCGGCCTGTCCAAAATCGTGGATGGTCACGATGTTCGGATGACTGAGTTTCGCAAGCGCTTTCGCTTCACGGGCGAAACGCTCGGCAAAGGCCGGATCGCTTCCGATGTCCGGCGGCAGGATTTTCAGTGCGACCAAGCGGTCGAGGTTCTTCTGCCGGGCCTTGTAGACCGCGCCCATTCCCCCGCAGCCGAGCAGCTCGATGACGTCCAGATGCGGAAACTTGCTCGCGATCTCGGCCACAGCCGGCGGTGCGAAACGGGCGGCGTGCCCGGCAACCGTATCGTCCGCCAGACTGCCCAAGCCAGCCTTGAGCATACAGGCGGGACACAGCCCCATCAGCTCTTTCCGGGCCATCAGATGGCCACATTGCGGACACGGTGTCAGATTGTTCATCAGTTGCCTCCACAACCCTTCAGAGGAATCGCGGCGAAAATGTTACAGGACTACGACAGCACCCGGCGCAGGTCGGCCAACTCAGAGGCGACATCCTCCCCTTCGGTCAAGGTGTTGGCGATCTCTTCGCGCAAGAGTTGCCGGTAGCGCTGCCGCAGCCGATGAACCGCCACACGCAAGGCACCCTCGGAAAGGTTCAGTTGCACGGCCAATTCAGCGTACGGTATTGTGCTTTTCTCGCCTGTGAGCGCGAATTGAAGCCCGCTGAACAGCTCTCCTTTTCCCGCCGACTCGTATTCGCTTCGCAGGCGCCGAACAACCTGTTCAAGAAGGGAAAGCGCCCACTGACGGTCGAACAGGCGCTCCGGCGTCAGGTGGTCGGCGGGCTCCAAGGCATAGCGGGACTCCGCCTCAAGCGCGTCCAAAAAGATGGTCTTACGCACATCGCGCTTGGCGGCCGAGTCCCGCCCCCACACATCGGCCATATAATGCTTCATGCCCGCGAGCAGGAAGGCCCGGAACTTGCCCTTCTCGCGGCATGTGTCCGAGAGCGAGTTCAGCCGGATCAGACGGGCGAAGAACCCTTGCACCAGATCTTCGGCGTCATGTGAACCGTGACCGCGCCGACGGACATACGCATAGAGCGGATACCAGTAGGTCTGGCACAGCTCCTCTAAGGCGGCACGCGCAGACGACGTGCTGTTGGCGCGACCGGCCTGCAGGACGACCGTCCATCGCGTGGTGGCGAAATACTCGCGTGGCACCTGTTTGCTGGATGCCTGTGTGGGGTTCAATTCTGTGGTTTCCCGTCTCATAAACCGACGACACGACTCACATCGCCCACGCAGCCCAGTACATAGGCCACGACGATGACAACCCGATCACGCATAGCTGGATCAGTTGCTCCTGTATTCCGCCTTCCGGTCACTCCTGCGGGCGAGTTCGCTGGTATATCGCCGCCCGAGAGTGGAGGCTCGTTCCTTTGCCCACTCGGTCAATTTCGTGCTTCCGGCGGGAGGTGTGTCAACGAACAGGCGATTGTCCATCAGCCCGCGAATTTCCTCACGGGTGATCAACACATCACCCACGATTTTACCGATGAGCCAAGCGACGGCATAGCCCGCGATAGGCGGGACAGGCATAACGGGCCGCCGCTTGCCGATGATCCGCCCGATGACTTCGGCCAGCCCGCGATAGGTGAAGGTCTCCGGGCCGATGGCGTTGATGATCACATTGCCGCTTCGCTTGCCCTGCTCTACGGCAAGCTGCGCAAGGTCATCGACGTAGATGGGCTGCAGCCTGTATTGACCGTCACCGAAAACGCCCATGACGGGCAGATGCCGCAACGCCCACGCCATGTTGTTCACCAAGATGTCTTCTTTCCCGAAAAGGACGGCGGGGCGGAGAATCGCGTATGAAAGCCCGCTCTCTACTAGGGAGCGCTCGAGGCGAGCCTTCCCCCTGAAGTATTCGAGCGGCGAATCCTCTGAAGGGTTGGTGATGCTGATGTGGACGACCCTGCCGACACCTGCCGCCCTCGCGGCCCGGAACAGGGTTTCCGTGTTCCTCACGGCGTCCGCATGGGTGAAGTCCCCGTGGTTGAAACGAACCCAATACGTGTTGTACAGAACCGAGACGCCGCGAAGCGCTTCGGTGAGCTTTTCCGGGTCATCGAAATGGAAAGGCAGCACCCTCACGCGCTCGCCGAAGGGGTTCTGGCGCTGCAGAGAGTTCGTGAGTGTGAGGACGCTGCGGCCCTCGGCCAGAAGCCTCTGGGCAATGTACTTGCCAGAGTATCCGAAGGCCCCCGTTACCGCATGGATGCTGTCACTTTTCATAATGTCCTTTCCCCCGGCGCGCCACGACCACCTCTTGCTCGGGCGCGTTGGCCACGAGCCACAGACCTTCAGATTCGACCTCGTCCGCACGCACCACGCGCAGGACCGGCTTGACGTTTTCGGGCAAGTGAGGTGCCAGTTCAGGCAAGCAGTCGCGCGTGCGCTCGATCAGCGCGATGTTCAACCGGTTCTCGGTCCGGTCCGGGAAGAGCGCGAAGTAGAGCATGTTCAACTCCACCAGTTCCCCGAAGAAGTGCGTGCCGAGCGAGATGTCGGGCGTCAGGAAAGCGTGCATCTGCGCCACCTCGCACAGCGCCGCGACATGGTTGATCTCCGAGAAGTTCACCGGAACGCCGAGCGAGGCCATATGCGTGCCCCACCGTCCCGGCCCGATCGCCAGCACCGTGCCGCCGAGTTTGCCCAAGGCCCGGTTGACCTCGCCGATGGCCCGCGCCACCGCATGGCGCGTGTTCTCCGGCAGCGCGCCGTACAATTCCGGACAAACATACAGGATCCAATCCAGGCGCGTCACGCGGCTGTGGCCCACCACCGCACCCTTGCTCATCAGCAGCGCGTCCTCGGGCGCCACGCACAGTTCCGGCACGTTCGGGTTGTGCGTGCCTTGCACCTGCAGCGGACGGCATTGCAGGAGGTTGATGCGGTAGGCTTTATCGTCGAGAAAATTCACCGCGAACTCGACGTCCACCGGCCGCTCATACGCCTGCTCCAACGTCTTGAAGATTTGCCGCATGTCCGCCACAAACGAGGTCTCCGTCAGCAGCTTGTCGAAGGTCAGAATGCGGTGTACGCGGCCCTCCATCAGGGCCTTCTCGTCGTACGAGGTAAAGAGGTCGATGGGCACATCGCGCGCGTCTTTCAGCAGCTCTTCGAAATACCCCGAGCGCAACGCGTCCGCCTCCAGATCGATGAAATCGACCTTGCGCTGAGAATGGCGGCAGACCTCTTTGAAATCCGGTTCGGGCCGACGCAAGGGAGCGTTCAGCGCCACCACGCGCGTGTAGTCGTCGTCCACGCGATCCACCGCACGCGTGCCCAGTCCGTAGACGAGCCGCACCACGCCCGCCTCGGGTTCGATCTCCTTGCTCCACACAAAGGGGTTATACGAGAACCCCACGCCAGCCAAGTGCGGGTAGAAGGTGTGACTCTGCAGCACGCCGGTCACGCGCATCACGAGGAGCGCCATCTGCTCGTCGCGCTCCAGCAGCTTGTGGCGCGCGCGGTAGTTCAGAGCCTCGCGGCTCATCGTGCTGGCGTAGACGGTCAACACCGCTTCGAGGAACGACGCCAGCCGCGCCTCGCGCGTGCCTTGGTTCGCGCAGAACACGCTCTCATACTTGCCCGCGAAGGCATTGCCGTAGTTGTCCTCCAGCAGCGAACTGGACCGCACGATCACGGGGTATTGCCCGAAATAGTCCAGCATTTCCTCGAACTGCCGCAACACGTAGTCGGGAAACGTTCCGGCGCGGATCTTCTCGCGCGCCTCGTCGACACCTTCCAAGAACGTTTCCGGCGAGTGCTGCTGCTCCCGGGAGGGCCACAGACCGTTGCGGACCAAGAACGTGTAAAAGACGTCCGCGCCGATGTAGAACGAGTCGTGCGGCTCCAGCTTGGAGCCCACCTGCGGCGCATCGCCTGCCACGATCTTGCGGGCCACCAGCATGCCCACGGTCTTGCCGCCGATCAGGCCTGTGCCCACCATGCGCCCGCGGATATCCAATAAGTCAGAGATCGTGAGGTACTTCTGCACGAGCGGCATGATCGCGTCGTCGCGCGTGACGACCATGCGCACAAGCTGCCGCCAGACCGCGTGCTTCTGTTCGTCCGAGTAGGAGAACCCCGCCGCGCCCGTGTACGAGGTGATCTCTTCGGCCCGGTGCAGCACCTCCTCACCGTACATCTCGTCCGCCACCCAGTCCGGCCCCGCATTGGAGAGCACCTCGGCGATCACGGCGCTGGAGCGCACCACCTCGAAGACGTCTTGGTCCTTCCAGACGTGCAGCAGATGGATCGTCGGTGTGTAGCGGAACTGCGTCTTGACCGGCCGCACATACAGCTTGCCGTTGGCATGGAACAAGTCGATAAAAAGCTGTGTTGTGGACTGCACCGGTTCGGTCGCGTGCCGCGAGTGGTGCCGCCGCAACAGGCCGAAATAGGCGATGGTCTCCAGCTTGTAGAGATACGGGCAGGTCAGCATAAAGAAATTGCCGAGCATGGCGTCCGAGTACCAGTCGGTCGCGAGTTCGGAGAGGCAGTCAAAGACATAGTAGGCGCCGAAGCCCGCCTCGCCGATGACGTGGTGGATGCGGTGGATGAACACCTCGAAGCCGTCCTCGGGATTGAGTTCGTGACGCTCGCAGGGAAAGTCATCCGGCAGCAGCGGCTCATGCCTCGCGAAACGGAAGTAGACCAGCTTGCGGCGGTCGCGTACTGCGGCCTGCACATAAGGCTTCACGAAGGCCTGATAGTCTTGGATGCGGTCCACGTGCCAGACGATGTTATCGCCCGCCAAAATGCCGCTGAGCGAAGCGTCGAGAGAAGGCAAGCCCGTGGTGTCTACCGGATCGTTGTGGTCCCGAATGTCACGTCCCATACCCCCGACCTCCGTTTTCAGTTCCTCCGCGCCCATGAAGACCTCCGGTATAATCTCTCGCACACGTCCCAATCATTTCAGTTATGAAAGTATCAGATGGCTTTCCCGCAAACAAGGCTTTCGTGACTTGACGCCCACCCGCGGTTCCGGCAAGCTGTAAGGCGTGTCTGAACCGCTCACCCATTTCACATCCCAGGAACTCGCGGACTGTTATGCTCACCTTGGCATGACGCCGCGGCTCGCGCGGCGCCTCCAGTCCTCCGCCCTGCGGCGCGGCGTGTGGCCGGTGGAGGACACCACCCTCTCCGCCCGCTGGCTGGAGCGCGTGCGGCTGGAGTTGCACATCCCCGAGCTGACATTGCTCGACCGGCGCACATCGCCCGTCGACGGCTTCGCCAAGTATCTCTTCGCAAGCGCGGACGGTGCCCGCTTCGAGGCCGTTCTCATCCCCCTGCTGCATCGCCCCGAAGCCACCAAGTCCATCGTCTGTGTCAGCACCCAGGTCGGCTGCGCGATGGGGTGCGCCTTCTGCGCCACCGGGCGGATGGGCTTCACGCGAGACCTTGCCCCATGGGAAATCGTGGCACAGGTCGCCCAGATCCGCCGTGACACGCCGCACCCTGTGCGCGGCGTGGTCTTCATGGGCATGGGCGAACCCCTGCTGAATTACGGTGCGGTCATCCGCGCGGCCCGCATTATCTCCGAGCCGTCGGGACTGGCCATCGCAGCCAAAGCGATCACGATCTCCACTGCCGGCATCGCTCCCGCCATCCGCCGCCTGGCCCGCGAAGGTCACGCCTTCCGCCTGGTCGTATCCCTGACCTCCGCCGATCCCGCGAGACGAGGCACGGTCATGCCCGTCGAACGAGCGTATCCCTCGGATGAATTGCGTGCCGCGCTCGGCGAGTACCACGCCGCAACCGCACGGCGCGTCACGCTGGCCTGGACGCTCATCGCCGGATTCAACACACGCGAGGATGACGCGCGACAGTTGGCCGCCTGGGTCGGCGACTTGCCGGTGCAGGTCGATCTCATTGATGTGAACGATGCGACGGGAATGTTCACACCGCCGGGCGACGCTGAACGCAACGCGTTTCGCGACGCCCTGCGCACGCATCTCGCAGCCCCCGTGATCCGCCGTTACAGCGGCGGCAAGGACATCCATGCCGCCTGCGGCATGCTCGCAGCATCAAAATCTTCAGTTTTGTGACCTCTTCACGTTTTGGCGAATGATATGGCGAATGATATTGAATCACGTGACTGTTTTCGGTATCTTATTTGCTTTCTTTCACCCAAAAAAGTTAACTAAGGAGTTGAGTTATGCGGTTGCGGGATGTGTCAAAGTGGTTGTGGTCGGTGTCTATCTTGGTGGTTCTGGGAGCCGTGCCGGCGTTTGCCAGCGAGGCGGACCTGATCCTCCCGGACTTGGGAATCAAGTTCTTCAACGGCGCCATCTCGGGCACCTCGCTGATGATGATCGGCATCGGCGTCTGCGCGCTCGGCTTGATCTTCGGTCTGGTGCAATTCACGAAGACGAAGAACCTGCCGGTGCATAAATCGATGCGCGATGTTTCGGACATCATTTGGGAAACCTGCAAGAGCTACCTGGCCCAGCAGGGCAAGTTCCTCGCGATCCTCTGGGCGCTGATCGCCGTCTGCATGGTCTACTACTTCCTGGTCCTGCAAAAGATGCCGCTGACCAACGTGGGCATCATCCTTGCCGCGTCGGTGCTGGGCATCCTGGGCTCCTATGGCGTCGCGTGGTTCGGCATGCGCATCAACACCTTCGCTAACAGCCGCAGCGCCTTTGCGGCCCTGCGCGGCACGCCGTGGGAGGCGCTCGCGATCCCGATGCGCTCGGGCATGAGCGTCGGCACCCTGCTGGTCGCGGTCGAGCTGTTCTTCATGATCGGCATCCTCATCTTTCTCCCCACCGAGCTGCGCGGCCCCTGCTTCATCGGCTTCGCGATCGGCGAGTCGCTCGGCGCCTCGGCGCTTCGTATCTGCGGCGGCATCTTCACCAAGATCGCCGACATCGGTTCCGACCTGATGAAGATCGTCTTCAAACTGCCCGAGGATGACCCCAAGAACCCCGGCGTCGTTGCGGACTGTACCGGCGACAACGCGGGCGACAGCGTCGGCCCGACCGCCGACGGCTTCGAGACCTACGGCGTGACCGGCGTCGCGCTGATCACCTTCCTCGCGCTGGTCCTCGGCAACGGCGAACTCTGCGCCCAGATGATCGTCTGGATCTTCGTCATGCGCATCCTGATGATCCTGACCTCGCTGGTCTCGTACTTCGCCAACGACTTCTACTTCACGGCCAAGCTGAAGGACGCCAAGGAGTTTGACCCGGAGCACCCGCTGACCGTTCTCGTGTGGCTGACCTCGTTCATCTCCATCGCCGTCACCTACCTCGCCAGCTACCTGCTGCTGCCGGCCGGGACGGGCATCGACAAGAACCTGTGGTGGGTCCTCTCCACGATCATCTCCTGCGGCACGATCGCGGGCGCGGTGATCCCGGAATTCACCAAGGTCTTCACCAGCACCAACGCCAAACACGTCAAGGAGGTTGTGACCGCCTCCAAGCAGGGCGGCGCTTCGCTGAACATCCTCTCCGGTTTCGTCGCCGGCAATTTCAGCGCCTTCTGGGAAGGCTTGACGATGCTCGTGCTGATGCTCGTCGCCGCCCTGTTGGCAACGAATCCCGCCGTGGCCGGCCTGATGCCCGCAGGTCTGGAGTTCGCCGCACCGATCTTCGCCTTCGGACTCGTGGCCTTCGGCTTTCTGGGCATGGGCCCGGTGACCATCGCTGTGGACAGCTTCGGGCCGGTCTCCGACAATGCTCAAAGCGTGTACGAGCTGAGCCGCATCGAGTCGATCCCGAACATCTCGAAAGAGATCGAGCGTGACTTCGGCTTCAAGCCTAACTTCGAAAACGCCAAGCTCAACCTCGAGCGCAATGACGGCGCGGGTAACACCTTCAAGGCCACGGCCAAGCCCGTGCTGATCGGCACCGCCGTCGTCGGCGCCACCACGATGATCTTCGGCATCATCCTGATGCTGGCCAAGGGCAAGGCCGCCGCGCTCGTGCAGGCCGCAGGCGGCGCGGTCGGGGAACACATGACACCCGAGCAGCTCAAGGCCGGCGTCGACTTCGTCATCTCCGGTTTGAGCCTCGTGCGTCCGGAAATCGTGCTCGGCCTGCTGATGGGCGGCGCAGTCATCTACTGGTTCACCGGCGCCGCCACGCAGGCGGTCGTCACCGGTTCCTACCGCGCGGTCGTCTACATCAAGGAGAACATGAACCTGAACGCCGACACGGCCTCGATCGAGGACAGCAAAGAAGTTGTCAAAATCTGCACGATCTACGCGCAGAAGGGCATGTTCAACATCTTCGTGGCGGTCTTCTGCTTCGCGCTGTCGCTGGCCTTCTTCAACCCGTTCTTCTTCATCGGGTACCTGATCTCCATCGCGTTCTTCGGCCTCTACCAGGCCATCTTCATGGCGAACGCCGGCGGCGCCTGGGACAACGCCAAGAAGATCGTCGAAGTGGACCTGCGCGCAAAAGGCACCGAGCTGCACGCCGCGACCGTTGTGGGCGACACCGTGGGCGACCCCTTCAAGGACACCTCTTCGGTGGCGATGAATCCGATCATCAAGTTCACGACCCTGTTCGGACTTCTCGCCACGGAAATCGCCGTGGCCATGAAGGATGCCACGACCAAGTACGCCATCGGCGGCGTGATCTTCGCCGTTGCACTGATCTTCGTCTACCGCTCCTTCTACGGGATGCGAATCCCCGAGGACAAGGCCACCGCATAAAGTCCGGGCCTCCAACCGGATGTTCTCAACGGCCGCGCGGATTTCCCGCGCGGCTTTTTCGTATGCGGATTGAGTTTCGCTTTCAAGCTTTTGTGTTGCCGACATTCTACCGTGTGAGCCATAATAGACATTAATGAAGCGTATCCCTATTTTATTAGGCGCCCTCGTGATCCCCCTCCCGCTTCTGGGCCTCTATGCGTATGGGGTCTGGCGTCAAGCGGTACCGTTCTACCCCGTTGCCCTCGCTTATGCGTTAATGAGCCTGATCACCTTCGCGTTCTATTATCACGACAAACGCGCCGCAATCGAAAATGAACGTCGCACGCCGGAAGCGGTTTTGCACCTGCTGGAGTTGTGCGGCGGGTGGCCTGGTGCCCTCGTAGGCCAAATCGCCTTTCGGCACAAGGTGAAGAAAATCTCCTATCAGTTCGCTTTTTGGCTCATTGTCATCTGTCACTGCGCGATATGGTACACCGTACGCACCGAGAGTGTGCGGCTTCAGACAATGGGATTCCTTCCGAAAAGCGTGTCGTCGCGTATTTCGAGTTTTTTTCAGCACTGCCAAGCTCTTTCGGCTATCATATCGCCCGCTTCCCTAACCAGTAATGATCCTCCGCAACCGAAAACGACACCGGCACCGGAGCTGAAACAGAAGCCGATTCCGACGTGCCCTCCGCTGACTAACCCTCAGCCGATTGAGCCGGTCTGGACCCGCGACCCCGCAACCGAGCCGCTGATCATTGACCCGAAAGTCCGCCGTTCGCTCGTTGTCGCGCACAAGCAGAGCCGACGGTTAACGGGCGAAATCAAAGCCGTTTCCCCGTCGCAAGGGCTTCTCGTCGCCCTGCCGCCCGAAATCGGGGGAGACGGGGTGATTGCCCCGTCCACGCTCATCGCCGATTTTCACCGTCGCTTCCGCATCGGCGAACAGGTCGAAGTCGCCGTTAAGGGAGTCAGCATGAAAGGCTCTCGCAAGCAGTTGGAACTGCTGCTGGTCGAGCGCTGAACATCGCTTATTTTTTCTTCGACCCACAAACCCGCTCAAAATCCAGGAGGACTCCGATGAAACTGACGCGCAGAACGTTTATCCGGCAAACATCCGGACTGTTGACCGCCGCCGCACTGCTGCCGAAGGCCGCCTATGCCGCAGGGACAAAGATCAAGGTCGGCGCGTGCGTCGTCGGTCTCGACGTGGCCAAACAGGCCGGGATTGAAGGGGTCCAGGTATGGGCCGGCAACGAGGCGGACGAGTTGGACATCCACACGGCCGGAACACGCGCCAAGTACAAGTTGCAGATGGAGTCAGCCTGGCTCCCGATCTGCTCGATCATGCTGGGGCTGCTCAACGACTTCCCGCTGGCGACCGATCCGCGCGGGCCCGCTTGGCTGACGCAGTGCATCGAAGCCGCACAGGACCTCAAGATCAAGAACATCCTCGTCGCCTTTTTCGGCAAGGGCGACCTTCTGGCCGACAAGAAGCTCAAAGAGGAGGAGTTCAAAAGCGTGGTCCAGCGCCTGAAGGCCGCCGCCCCCCGCGCCAAGGAGGCCGGAGTGACCCTTGCGGTTGAGAACTATCTGAGCGCCGAGCAGAACCTGCGCCTGCTGGAAGAGGTCAACCATGAGGCCGTCAGCCTCTACTACGATGTGTACAACACCGGCATCACGATGGGATACGACTCCCCGGCCGAGATCCGCAAGTTGAAGGGCCGAATCTCGCAGATCCACTTCAAAAACGGCGACCGCTACCTCGACGAGAGCAAGCCCTACTTCGAAGCGATCGCCTCCGCCGTCAAAGAGATCAGCTATCAGGGCTGGATCGTGCTCGAGACCTCAAGCCCCTCGAAGAACGGCGTGGCCGACGCCAAGCGCAACGGGGATTTCGTGCGGACGCTGTTCGCTTGAACGGTGTTGTCACCTGGTTGTCGAACAAATTGGGGAGTAGCACCCGCTTTGGTTAACGGATGAGAGCCGATTGACCATCGATAAACTACGCATAGTGTTATGGGATATTACTGAATCGCCATAATGATTGCTGGCTGGTCTTTTTTAAGGTTTAGTGGTTATTCGTGACGGTCGCGTTTCCGTTCAAGGTGAGGTTGCCGATGAAGTGTGCGCAACCGTTGCCGTCAAAGGTGCCGCCATCATTGACCGTGATGTCTGCCAAGGTTCCGGTGAAGCCGAACTCGTGGTTGTACAGCGTCGCCAGCGTCGCGCCTGAGTTGATGATCACATGGTTGCCGGCGCGGGAGCCGTTCTGCGCCCAGCCGGAGGCTGAGCGGAGTTCCAGAACGCCCTGGTTGACAGTGGTGTTTCCCGAGTAGGTGTTGCCGTCGCAGCCCCAGTTCTCGAACCGTAACGTGCCCGGCCCGTTCTTGATGATCGCCATTTTTCCGTTTCCGGCCGCGGTGTCTCGGATGGTGCCGAGGAAATGATTGAACAATAGCACACGCCTTGTTGTTCCATCCTTTTCAGGACCGCTTACCCGCCGCGGATCATCTCTTCGACCTGGGCGATGGCCTGCAGGTTCTTCTCCTGCCACTCTTTGAGCGTGAAGAACCAGGGAGCCATGAGGAACCCTTTCAGGCGCTCCGGCGCGAGGTTTTTTTTGCAGAATCCCACCGTACACTTGAAGTTCACGTCGTTGCTCCAGTTCGAACCGGTCGGCACCTGATCGAACCCCGCCTTGTCGAGGTCCAGATAGGCTTTCACGCACTTCTCTTTCTCGGGTTCGAACGCCGCGCCGTAGTACCAGTTGCTCTGCAAGACCGATTTCGGCATCCGGTTCAGGAACTCTTCTGGCCGGTTCCAGTAGTAGTCGGACCAGATCCACGGGCGCACGCCTTGGCCCTCAAGCTCTTTCACGAAGAACAGGAAGTCGTGCCACCACAGTTCGCCCTGCCGCACCACCGCGTAGCTGTACTGGCTCTGGTTTCCCGCCGTCTCTTCGTCGTAGCCGAGATGGAAGAAGCGCGGCTTGCCGAAGATCGCGCAGACCTCGCGGATCATGTCCGCGCACACCTTGTAGTAGACCGGCGTGGAGACCTGGCGGCCGTACTCCTTGAGCCAGGTGTCGTGCGCGGTCGAGAAATTCAATTTGGGGATCGGCTCCAGCCCCATCGCCCGCAGCCGCGCAAGCTCGGCACGGAACTTGTCGATCGGCCACGATCCCTTCACAGCCAGCTCGGGGTGGCTCTGATACTGCAGCGCCTCGCCGAGGTCGATCACCACCAGGTTCATGCCCGCCGTCTTCATGCGCTGCGTAAGCGTCTGCCACACCGTCTCGTCGAAGCGCAGGTGGTCGGCCTGACACACCAGAAGCAGCTGTTCAGGCGTGAGCGCGCCCCACTCTTTGACCGGCACGTCGGACCACATGTTCGTGCCCATGTGCAGCAGCGCACCCCAGATGAACGCGGGAAACGCACCTTGCGCACCTGCGCTCTTCGGCAACGCCCCCGCTGCCACGGCCGCCGCCATTCCCGTCCCCACAAACGTCCGACGCGACAGACCCTTATTCATCGTATTTCCCCTTGCGTTTTGGCACTGTCCCTTTTTTAGAAAACGCCGCCATTCTGAAAAACACCAGCATCAAGAGCCCCAGCGCCACCAGCAGCCACGCGCGCGGCGCGGGGGACTCGACCAAGTCCAGTGCCGCATCGCCCGCCAGCGTCTGGCGCTGCTTCACCTCCAGCATTTTCCACTGCATGCTGTTCTCCACCACAATGTAGGCTCCCCCCGGCGTCAGCACACCGCTTTCGCGGCTCGCCGCCAAAATGTCGCGCCGCAGATGATCACGTGCGGGATTCTCCTCCAGTTCCCGCTGCAGCCGCCAAGCCGCGGCCCCCTTGGCCCAGCGCGAATCCTGCGGCATCTCGGCCAGCCCCGGCACCGGCGCGCAACGCTCGGCCTCGAACGACATGAGCAAGAGCTTCGGCTCCCCGTCCCCATGGATGAAGACTATCTTGTCAGCGCCGCTGCCGACACACAAACGGACATCACAGCCCAAAGACAACACCGCCGTCTGGCTGACGTCGTCCATCGAGTTGGGCAAGACAAAAGGCGCGACCTTCCCCCTCTCGTCCATCACGAGCAGTTCGGTGATGAGCGGCCACTCATCGCGCACCGCCCGCCACTCGGCCGGCTTGACCGCATCCAGCGCGGCTCGCACCGAGTGGCCCGCCAGCACGATCCGGGGCAACTGAACCGTGTGCGGCCCGACCTCTCTGAAGCTCTGCATCCGGCTGTCAAACGCCAACATGCGCAACGCGGTCGCCACATCGAACGAACCGCGCGACGGCAACATTCCGCCTTGGATTCCTTGCGCAGACGCCGCCACGAGACGCCGCTCATAATTTGCCAGCAGCACGTTTCGGACGCGGAGTCCCAATACAGCTTGAGCCATATTTAAACTGTTTGACACGTTCTCGGCAGTCCAGACAGCACCCGCCGAACAGTCGAGAATCAGATGGACGGCCAGCTGGGGTGTCACGCAGGCCTCGCCAGGCGGACGCCACGCGCTGTTGCGGACAAAGACCCCGTCCGCCCACGCGCACAGGGGCTTGGCCGTTCCATTTCCCAGCGCCACGCGCCGCTCGCCGACCGTCACCGCGTCTGCCAGACCCTCGGGACACAGGAAATCGATCTCCACCTCGCGCGTTTCATCCGGCGCGACCGGAAAGACGCGCAGCGTCAGGGTATCCTCGTCGTCGTACCGCAGGATCGCGGGGTCGCGCCGCGACACGTCGCGGATCTGGCGGTAGACCCACTCGGCGGCTTTGCGCTCGATCACGCGCCCGTCTTCCCACTTGTCGCCGATCTTTAACTTGAACCCGCTTACCCAGACGCCCGGCGGCACCTTCAGCTTCGCGAAGTACTCGGCTTGGCTGGCCGTATCGTGCGACGTCACCTTCAGCGTCACGCGCGTCTCGGTCTCGCCGTTGGTGGTCGCGTACGCGCTTTGCACATCGGACAGCGCCACATTGCGAGGAATAGGCCGTTGCACGCCCCCGAACCTGCGCTCAGGGCTGCGGGTCTTGCCGCCGAAAAGTGAGGCGAAAATGTTGCGTGAGAAATCCTCTTTGGCAGGTTGCGGCGGTTCGCCGCCCACGATCAGCCGCCACAAATCCTCCGCCTTCTCGTCCTGTAGGAGCATGTTGTCGAACACGCGCCAGTTGTACCAGTTGGTGATGTAGGGCAGTTCCGCGCCGTCCTTGAAGCGGCGCACGTTGAGCAGGACGCGCCGCACCCGCGCGGGCGAGACCGACAGTGTTGCATCGCACCGATAGTTAGTCGCATAGCGGAAGTCGAGCGTGCGGTGCAACGCAGCCCGGTCAAGTTCAGCCCGCGCCGCGATACCGAGCGGCAGCGCCAGCAGACACAGGGCCATGCGCAGTCCAAGCGCGAAGCGCCCCGCACCTGCCGCCTTCTGCTGCTCGTAGTCGCGCTTGAGGATCTGCCCGTGAACCATGAAGAGCAGCGTCGGCGCGAGGATCAGGAAACCCGTGCCCATCGCCAGAATCGCCAGAATCGACAGCGGCAGAAACGGCAGGAAGACCACGAAGAAATAGAAGGTGAACGGGAACAGCGCGAGCCGCATGGCCCGCACCAACGCATCGGCCCAGCGTTTGCCCGTCTCAGGCATCATCAGAAAAACGGCGTTCAGAACCGTCAGCACATACGGCCACAGGTTTTGGAAGTCGGCGGGGAACGGGATCTTCTTGTTCAGCAGCAGGCCCGCGATCGGCAGAACCAGCGCGACGCACCCGATATAGCCCACGTGGAGCGCGCGGCTCTTCTCGCCTTTCTGGACAAAGAAGCGGCGGGCGAGCATCAGGCAGCGAAGCAGGCCTAAGAAAAAGAGGATCGGACCCGCCACCATTCCGGCAATGAAGAGCGGCCGCAACAGCGAGTCTGCCCTCGACCAAGAGACAAAATGGCTAGCGACGAACATGCCGAAGTACAGCAGCGCGGGCGGAATAAAGGTCGCCGCCAGAGAGAGCCCGAAATCCGCCAAAGGCCTGACGTTCAGCCGCATGCACGCGATACGCCAAACCCCGGTGAACAGGCCCGGCATCATGCAGGCGAATTGAGCCAGAAAGAAGGAGGGTCCGATGATCCACTCCGGCACGCCCCGCGGCATGGCGTCATCGAACAGCCAGCAGAAGGAGAGCAGATGAACGAGACAGAGCAGCGCGGGCACGATGTTCACCCAAGCCGGAGAACCGTCCGCCTTGCGCCTGACCCACAGAATCGCCCCGAGTCCCGCGAGCGCGGGCAGGAGCGAGGTCGCCAGCAGCGTCAGCGCGTAGGCGCGCTGTGAGGTCTCCTTCATCTCGCCCCACACCAGCCAGAAACTGAACGCATTCACCAGCGCCAGCAAAAAGGATGGCAAAACGACAACCCACAGCAAAGAGGCTGGCCGCCGCAAGACGGTTGGGAAGAGGTCGGGGGGCGTTTGATCTTGCATCACGTCGTCTCCGCTTTTTACGTATCGCTTAAATCATGCCGGACACATACCCGCCAAAGCAAGGCTAATGCTGGAAAGAAAACGAGCACGCCGCTGACCAAGTGTACGGCGCCAAAGAAGCGTTCCGGAAGAACCCCTTCAACGAGGGCACGCGTCCAAACGGTCACGATCACCCTCATGCCGTTCACGAGCACGGTCCCGGCCCATGCGCCGAACAACCACAACGGGAGCAGAACCGCGCCTTTCCGACGCAGGGCGTGCCAAGTCAGTATGGCACAGCTCAAAGCGAAAAAATCTGAACCCCCGCACTCGCGCGTCACCGCAACGACACGCCCGGAGCCCAGCACCAACACGCTGCCATCGAGGCTCGCGCCAAAGTACCCGGCGGCGATCCAAGCCGGCACGCGGCAGAACACGAAGGAGTAAAACGGCTGGGACACAACCGCCGTTGCGCACACTAAGCCGAAAAAAACCACACCCCCCGCAAGAACGGCCGTTGAAGGAAAACCTCTTCTGGTTTTCAACGGCATGGCAACCCCCGGTTATTAAGCAAGATTATCGGCGTGGCCATTCGTCCGGTTCACGAAGCGCTTCTGGTCCGCGTGGTGTCGGACATCGAGTCCTTCCACGACGAAGATCGCGATCTCGGAAATGTTTGTGGCGTGATCGCCGATCCGCTCGAGATAGCGCGAGATCAACAGCAGGTCTAGCGCACGCGGCACCGAGCCGGGGTCCTCGCTCATGTAGGCGGTCAATTTGACGCTCATTTTCGCTTTGAGATCGTCCAGACGGTCATCGCGCAGCAAGACCTCGCGGGCCAGGTCCACATTCCTGTTCACAAAGGCTCTCAGGCTGTCGCGGACCATACCCCGCGCGATGGTCGCCATCTCGGGAATGAGCGAGAACGGTTTCAATTGAGGTACGTTGAGCAGATGCTCCGCCTTCTGCACGATGTTCACCGCCTCGTCCGCGAGCCGCTCCAACTCGGCGTTCGTTTTGACCGCGCCCATGATGAAGCGCAGGTCGCCGGCCGTCGGCTGGTGCAGCGCGATCAGGGTCAGACAGATCTCGTCGATCTCGATTTCCATCTGGTTCACGATTTCTTCGCGTTCATAAACCGGAGAGACCGCCGCCGCGTCGCGCTCGACCACGGTCTTGACCGCATCTGCGATCATGACTTCGGCCAGCGCGCTCATTTTCATGAGGTGGTTCTTCAATCCCTGTAACTGTTCGTCAAAATGCCGTTCCATACTTGCCAACCTTATCCATATCTTCCGCTGATGTAGTCCTGGGTCCGTTTGTCTTTCGGCGTCGTGAAGATGCTAGCCGTTTCGCCAAATTCTATCATGTCGCCAAGCAGCATGTAACCGGAATAATCGGAAATGCGTGCGGCCTGCTGCATGTTGTGGGTCACGATCACAATCGTATACTTTTTCTTGAGTTCCAGCATCAGCTCTTCGATCTTGGCCGTCGAGATCGGGTCCAGCGCCGAACAGGGCTCGTCCATCAGGATCACCTCCGGCTCCACGGCAAGCAGGCGGGCCACGCAGAGCCGCTGCTGCTGATCCAAAGGCAACCCCAGCGCGGGATGGTCCAATTTGTCCTTGAGCATGTCCCACAGCCAGGCGCCCTTGAGGCTGTGCTCCACGACCGACTCGATGCGGCAACGGTCCGACATACCTGCCACGCGCAAGCCAAAAGCGACATTGTCGTAGATCGACAGCGGAAACGGGTTGGGCCGCTGGAAAACCATGCCGACGCGCTTGCGCAACGCGCAGACATCGGTTCCCGCCGCATAAATGTCCTTCCCGTCGAGCAGGATAGAACCCGTGACCCTGACACCTGGAATCAGGTCGTTCATGCGGTTGATCGTCCGCAGCAATGTGGATTTGCCACAGCCCGAAGGTCCGATCAGCGCCGTGATATGACGGCCCCTGACGGTCATGGGAACCTGTTTCAGGGCTTGAAAAGCGCCGTAAAACAGATCCAGATTCTGTATGCTGATAACTGTGCTGCTCATCCGAACCTGCCTGTCACATACTCGTTCGTCCGCTTATCGTCCGGCACGGTGAATATCTTTTCAGTCAAGCCGTACTCAACCATCTCGCCCATCAGGAAGAACGCCGTATCGTCCGCCACGCGTGCCGCCTGCTTGGTGTTGTTGGTCACGAGGATAATCGTGTACCGCTCCTTCAGGACCGTCAACGCGTCCTCGATCTTGGCGGTGGAGATGGGATCAAGCCCCGAACAGGGCTCGTCGAGCAGGATCACCTCTAGCTCCTCCATCGCCAGCACGCGCGCCAGGCAGAGCCGCTGCTGCTGCCCGCCGGAAAGCTGGAGAGCGGACCTCGGGAGACGGTCTTTCACCTCATCCCACAGGAAGGCCGCCTTCAGGCTGCTTTCGACAATCTCGTCCAACCGCGCCCGCTTGCGGATGCCGGACAACCTCGGCCCGTACACCACGTTCTCATAGATGCTCATCGGCAACGCCACTGGAAGCGCGAACAGCATACCCACACGCTTGCGAAGGGAGACGACGTCGAAAGCCGGGTGATAGATGTCCCGCCCGTCCAACAGCATCTGCCCCTCGACATGCGTATCCGGAACCAGATCGTTCAAGCGGTTCAACGCCCTCAGAAACGTGGTCTTGCCGGAACCGGAAGGCCCTATAATCCCGAGAATCCGATGGGCGGGGATATCCAGCGTGATTCCCCGCAACGCGGCTTCCTTTCCTTGAAAGACCCGGAAATCCTTTGTCGCGATCTTGATGTCGGACGGCGCGCTCATTTAGACCTCTTTGCGATAAAGCGGTGCATCATGGTATAGGCCGCCAGATTGACCAGAAGGACGGAAATGATCAGCACCGCCGCCGTGGCATAGGCGTTCTCGTTCGATATCCCTTCACGCGCCAAGATGTAGAAGTGAACCGACATCGTCCGTACCGAGTCAAAAACCGACATCGGCATCCGCAGCGATGAGCCTGCGGTGAAGATGACCGCCGCCGTCTCGCCAATGGAGCGTCCGATACTCAGGATCACGCCGGTGACGATACCCGGCAACGCATTCGGAAGCACGACCTTGAGGACCGTCTCCCAACGCGTCGCCCCCAACGAGAAACTCACTTCCCGGTACGCGTTCGGCACCGCACGGATCGCCTCCTCGGACGTGCGGATGATCGTCGGCAACACCATGATCGCCAGCGTCAGCGCGCCGGAGAGCAGACACCATCCCATCTTCAGCTTAACCACGAAAAAGATGAAGCCGAACAGACCGAATATGATGGACGGTATGCCCGCCAGACAATCCGTGCCGAACCTCAACGTCCGCGTGAGTTGCGTCTCGCGCGTGTACTCCGTCAGATACACCGCCGTCCCTAGACCCAGCGGCAACGCGATGGCGATCGCCAGCAGCGGCAACAGGAACGTTCCCACCAGCGTCGGGAAAATACCGCCCGACTTACCCATGTCTTGAGGGTAGGAGAACAGAAACTCCCAGTCGACCCACGGCAAGCCTTTGACCAGCACGAAAACGATGACAAACACCAACACCGCCACCGTCAAAATCGTGGCGGCTCCCAAAACCGTCACCGCCAATACCTGCGTGATTTTAGGGGAGACTCTCATTTCTTCCCCCGTCCCTTCATCGCCGACATCGCGATGCCGTTCAGGATCATGATGACCACAAACAGCACCACGCCCGTCGCGAACAAGGCTTCACGCGCCATTCCGGTGGCGTTCGCCATTTCGAGCGCGATGTTCGCAGTCAGCGTCCGCACGGGATCAGTGACCGCGTGGGGCACCCTCACTGTGTTTCCAGCCACCATGATCACCGCCATGGTCTCGCCCAGAGACCGGCCCATTGCGAGGATGATACTCGCGATGATACCCGAGCGGGCCGCTTTGAGAATCACCATATGGACGCTCTGCCAACGGGTCGCGCCCAGCGCAAACGCACCCTCGCGATAGGAGTTCGGCACCGCGCTGATGGCATCGGTGGAGATGCTGATGACCGTAGGCAACACCATGATCCCGAGAATCACCGAAGCCGCCAAAACCGAAAGCCCTGGACCACCCATGTGTTCGCGGATGAACGGCGCGAGCACCATCACGCCCAAGAACCCGAACACCACCGACGGTATCCCCGCAAGCAACTCGATGGTGGGCTTAATGACCCGCATCACCGGACGGGGCACGAATTCGTTGAGGAAAATCGCACCCGCGACGCCCAAGGGCGCTCCGATCAGCATCGCGCCGAACGTCACATACAACGAGGCCACAATCATCGGGAAGATGCCGAACTGCCCCACCTGCGGATTCCACGTCGAGGAAAAGAGAAAATCCGAAAACCCCACCTTCAACATGAAGGGGAATCCTTCCTTGAAAATGAAAACCGCGATGAGCAGCAGACTGGCAAGCGCCGAGAAGGCCACCGCCGTCAACACACCCTTGACTAACGTTTCGCCGTTGACTTTCATGGGAGGGGAAGGGACAGGCTTACGGCAATTCTCACTTCGCCTGAATCAGACCGTTCTTATGCAGCAACTCTTGGGCTTCCGCCGTAAGCAGATAGTCCAGAAACGCTTTGCACGCCGGACTCGCATCGGCCTTGTACACCAAGAACACCGGACGGACCAGCTTATAGTCTCCGGATTTAATGTCTTTTTCTGCGCAGGAAAAACCATCCACTGTCACCGGCTTGATCTTCTCGTTGACCAGCCCGTGCGAGAGGTATCCGACCGCGTTGGCGTCGTTAGCCACCGTCTCGCGGATAGTGCCGTTAGAGTCTTGAATGAGCGCGTCCCCGGTGAGGGTAATCCCGCCAATGATCTGTTCAAACGACGAGCGCGTTCCCGAGCCGGCCTCGCGCGAGATCACCGCGATGGCGTGGTCCGCACCGCCGACCTCTTTCCAATTCTTGATGGTCCCGCTGAAGATGCCGCGCACCTGCTCAAGGGTCAACCCGGCGACCGCGTTAGCCGGATTCAGCACCACCGCGATACCGTCGCGCGCCACGACGATACTCTTCAGAGCGTCGGCCTCTTTGGGAAGTTTCACGAGATCGGCCATGCCCACCTGCGCCGCACCCGACAGCGCCGATTGAATGCCCAACGCCGAACCGCCGCCCTGGATCGTGATCGACACCTCGGAGTGCGTCGCCATGTATTGTTCAGCCAGTTTTTCCGCAAACGGCTGGAACGCGGTGGACCCTGCCAGCGTGATCCCTTCACGCGACTTGCCGCACCCGGCCAACAGAACAATTCCAGCCAGAAGACCGGCACAACCCACCTGAACACTTACACTGCGCATGGTTAATCTCCCGTTTGTTTCCTAACACTCGCTAACGTTTTCAATTAAACCACACTGCCACACAAGGTGTCGATGCGTTTTAGTGTTAGATTTCTGTTAGGGAGCGTCAAAGCGGATCGCTGCCGCACGGCCATGCGCGTCGAGGCCTTCGACCTCAGCGAACGTCTCGATCAGGGCGCGGGTCTCGGCCAAATCGGCCTGCGTGAACTCCACAACGCTGTGGCGCCTGCGGAAGTCGTCGGCGGTGAGCCCGTTGAACATCCGCGCCGCACCGCCCGTCGGCAACACATGACTCGGACCGGCCACAAAATCACCTGCCGATTCGGGCGTCCAAGCCCCCACAAATACCGCCCCGGCAGCCCGCACAAGATTCAACAGGGGACGCGGCTCGCGCGTCATGATCTCGAAATGCTCGGGCGCGAAACGGTTCACCAATTCCATGCCTTGCTTTAAATCCGGAACCGCCACGAGCAGAATCCCCCCCTGGTCGATCACGCGCTGCACCAGCGCGGCCCGCGACAGTTTGGCCGTCTGCCACGTCACCTCATCGCACACCGCTTCGGCCAACGTCTGCGAATCGGTCACCAGCAGCGCCTTCTCGTGGCCGCTGCCGTGCTCGGCCTGCGACAACAGGTCCGCCGCCACCCAAGCGGGGTTGGCGGACCCGTCCGCAAGCACCGCGATCTCGCTCGGCCCCGCCACCTGGTCGATGCCGACGAACCCGTAGACCTGACGCTTCGCAGCCGTCACGTAGGCATTCCCCGGACCTGCGATCTTCTGCACGGATTTGCAACTCTGGGTGCCGAAGGCCATCAGGCCGACCGCTTGGATACCCCCCACCTTGTAGATCTCGGTGGCACCCGCGAGCTTGAGCGCGTAGAGCAATACCGGGTTGACCGCCTTATCCCTGCCGCAGGGCGTGCAGGCCACGATCTCCTTAACTCCGGCGGTCTTGGCGAGGGTCACCGTCATCACCGCCGTGGAGGCAAGCGGTGCTGTGCCTCCGGGCACGTATACGCCCACGCGGTCCATCGGCGAATAGCACTCGCCCAGATGTCCGCCGTGCGGCGTCGCCATGTGCCAAGGCTCACGCAAGCCCGCTTCAGCAAAAAGCCGCACCCGCGCATGGGCCTCTTTGACCGCGCGCTTGATCCGCGCAGGCACCGCCCTCACGGCAGCCGCGAGCTCAGCGGACGAGACGCGCACTTCTGACGCTTTCAACGCCACGCCGTCGAACCGTGTCGCCGCCTCCAACACCGCCGTGTCGCCGCGCTCGCGGATGTCAGCCAACACAAGGGCCGCAGCAGCCTCCGCCTCCGGGGCGAAGGCCGGACGTGCCAGAAAAGCCTCCACCTCGGCGTTCGGTTTCTTCACAGCCCAGCTACTCATCTTGGCATGCATAAAATCTCATCCCCGTAAATGAACGAAAGGTCCATAAAGTTCTTTAAAAACCTCATGGACCTCCCACTTGTCGTGTGTCTGCTCCCACTTCCTGATTCCCTGCCTCGCATCGAATCAGTGCCTGGCCGGCTCCGCTTACTTCTTTAAACCGTCCTTCTTGGGCTCTTCCTTCTTCACGGCCTCTTTCTTGGGCTCTTCCTTCTTCACCCCATCCTTCTTAAAATCACCGGTCGCAAACCCTATGGCCGGCACCGGGCGTCCGAGCTTATCGCCCATCTTCTTGCTGATCATCTCGAAGGCCGTGTCGAAAGCTTTGGTGCGAGCCTCTTCTTTGGCGACATCCTCTTCCTTGGGTTTGGGTCCCTTGGTCTTCTTGTCCAACTCCGCGATCTGCTTATCGCTGGACCGATCCTCAAACGTCGACTTTTTCTTGTCCGCCTTCTCGCGATCCGTGAAGTCTGGACCCATTTTTTTTGCCGCGCGGGGCTTGATCCGGCTGCCTTGGAACGGGATCTTGTTGTCCTTGTTGGACTCCCACTCCTTCTTCGCATCGGCCACCGCAGCCGCGAACACAGCCGTCTCGTCCTTGATCTCCTTCAACAGCGCGTTGAACTCATCTCTGTTCATCACATCGTACGCCGTCTGCCCGCGCATATCCGTGGTCTGCACAATACTGACCATTTCGGCACGCGCCGCACCGACCAGACCCATTAGGGCAACCGCAACCAGTGTCATCCGTTTCATAGCAAAAACCTCCACGTTTTTAAAAGTATACCACGCGACACCCATCCGGGAAAGGCCTCATGTGTCCGACTCACTTTCCGCTCTGACCAGGCACCCACTCATCCGAAAACCGCGGCCGCTTCCCTGCGGGAATCTGGGGCTGTGCAACCGACGGGGCTGGCGCGGCGTCCGTCCGCGCAGGCGCTTTCGCCAGAACCGCTGGCGCGACCGCTTTGTGAACCGGCACAGGCGCTGGAGGACGCGGCTCCGGCTGCGTCTCACGAGGCGCCGGTTTCGCTTCTGCTGCGGGTGTGCGTTCGACCGCCCTGCGCTCAGCCGCGACCGCCGGTTCCGCCTGAGGGCGGAGTGCGGCCACTCCTGCCGCAGGCGGCAACAACTCGCCATGGGACGCGGGAAGTTCCGGCTCACGCTCCGCGCTGCCAGCCGGTTCCCGGCTCTGCGGCTCACGCGGCGCCCCCTGCTCGGGACGGGGAGCCCGATCCCGCGGCTCGACCGGTGCGCGTTGCTCCCGATGCCCGCGCGGCACTTCCGGCATCTTTGCCATCAGCGGATCGTCGTGCTGCAGAACCGTACACTTCAACTCCTCACCGATGTACTTTTCGATATCGGGGATGATGAACGACTCGTCCTCGTCCGCAAAAGAGATCGCCGTGCCGCTCGCGCCGGCGCGGCCGGTGCGACCGATGCGGTGGACATAATCATCCGGTTCGTAAGGGAAGTCGAAGTTGATCACGAAGCCGATATCGTCCACATGCAAACCGCGGCCCGCCACATCCGTCGCCACCACAATGCGCACCTTGCCTTCGCGGAAATCCTCCAGCACACGCAGCCGGCGGTTCTGGTTCACATCACCGCTCAGCATCTCACACCGGATACCGCGCCGCGTCAGGCTGTCGGCCACATCTTCGGTCGTGTTGCGGCGGTTACAGAAGATCAACATGCGCGAGTCGGGATACATCTGGATCTGGTTGTACAGCACCGTGAATTTCTCGCGTGCGGTGACCACGTAGACGATCTGCTTGATGGTCTTGGTGGTGACCTGTTCACCCTCCACCTCCACGCGCTCGGGCGCTTCCATCCACTGCGACGCCAAACGCATCACGTCATCGGTCAGCGTGGCGCTGTAGAGCATCGTGGCCCGCTTCTCCTTCGGCGGCAGCCGGCTGATGATCGAGCGCACATCGGGAATGAAGCCCATGTCCAACATGCGGTCGGCCTCGTCGATCACGAGCGTGTCGACCTTGGAGAGATCGACCACGCGCGTACGCACGAAATCGAGCAGACGCCCCGGCGTGGCCACGAGCAGGTCCACCGGCGCATCCGTGACATCGCGCTTCTGGCGCTCATAGTCCATCCCGCCGTACACCGCGAGCGACCGCAAGCCGCAATACTTGCCGAGGGCCGCCGCGTCCTTGCAAATCTGTATGACCAGTTCACGCGTGGGCGCGATGACCAGCGCACGCGGAGCGCCGCCCTTTTCCTGCCGCGACTCGGGGCTGCGCAGATACCGTGTGAGAATGGCCACAAGAAAAGCCGCCGTCTTGCCCGTGCCGGTCTGCGCCTTACCCGTCACGTTTTTGCCGGCCAACGCATACTCGAGGCTGAGCGCCTGAATCGGCGTACAGTACTGGAATCCCATATCCGCCACCGCGTGCAACAGTTCGGTCGGCAGGTCAAAGTCCTGAAAACGTTTCTTCCCTTCAGCCGGCTCGACCTGATACTGGTCAATCGACCACGCGGCATGCTCCGCGCGGCGCTTGTCCATTTCCTCGTCAGCCATCGCGCCGCCGGGACGCCGCACATGCGGGTTCGAAACCGGCCGTTCCTCGCCCATCACTCGCTCAGGTCGCTGCCGGGAAGGCGGCCGTGCGACAGGACGTCCCGCGCCCGCCGCAGCCGGGGCGGCCGTGCCGTCACCCGCGCGACGGTCATCCCTCCGGTTATCCCTGCGGTCATCCCGACGGTCGTCCCGCCGGTCCTCACGCCGAGGCGGCCTTCTTCCATCACGGTTGTCGCCCTCCCGCCGGGGGCCGCGCTCACCCGAGGGACGGTCCCTGCGGGGGCCGCGTGGCCGGTCATCGGAAGGCGACTTCACGTCGCCGCCTGTTTTTGACGGAGTAAGTCCTTGCGCCTTGACCGCGTGCGGATGCACGCCTTTTTTCGCAGGGTCGGCCTTCGCCGCAGACGTCTTCGTTTGCTTAGGAGCGCCGAGCAGTTTTCCTGCCAACTTCTTGATAAAACTCAATGGCATAAAATTTCAGTCTCGATAAAAAACAAAATGCGGACGCCCGGGAAAGGCGCCCGCACATTCGACAGGATGTGAAGAATCAAACGACTAGCGCTTAGAGAACTGGAAGCGCTTGCGGGCGCCAGGCTGGCCCGGCTTTTTGCGTTCCTTCATGCGGGAATCACGCGTGAGGCATCCGGCCTTCTTCAGCACCTCGCGCAGATTCGCATCCGAAGCCACCAGCGCGCGGGCAAGCCCATGGCGGATCGCGCCGGACTGGCCGCTGATGCCGCCGCCGTTGGCGGAAACCACCACATCGTACTTTCCGGCCATTCCCGTCAGGGCCAAAGGCTGGCCAAGATACTGGCGCATCGCTTCGCTGTGGATATAGTTCTCGATCGCCACATCGTTGACGAACCACTTGCCATCGCCCGCAATCAGACGCACACGCGCGACTGCGGTCTTCCGGCGGCCTGTGCCAGCTGCAATTTCTTTCGCCATCTTCTTACCTTCTTTTCTTTGGTCAAAAAACAGGATTAATACGAACCCGCCACCGGACTTTGAGCCTCGTGCGGATGTTCTGAACCGCGGTAGACCTTGATGCGGGTCATCATCTTGCGGCTGATCGTATTCTTAGGCAACATGCCCCAGACCGCCTCCAGAATCACGCGGTCAGGGTGCTTCTCCAACATGGTCTTGGCGCTGAAGATTTTCAAACCGCCGCGCCAGCCGGAATACCGCTGATACTCTTTTAACTCTACTTTGCGTCCGGTCAGACGGATCTTCTCCGCATTGACCACAACAACAAAATCGCCCATGTCCACACTGGGATCATAAGTCGGGCGATTTTTACCGCGCAACGTATTGGCGATGTTCACAGCCAAGCGCCCAAGCGGCTTGTCTGTCGCATCAACCAGCTGCCAACTGCGGGCTGTACCGGGATTCTTCGGAATAAACGTCTTCATCATGGTAAACCTGTCTTTTCCTTCTACGCGAAAAATGGTTTTGAACAATACCCCATCGCGCGTGAACTGTCAACCGACTTCTTCAGAGTTTTTTGGGGCTATTTGTCTATGGCGCCCGTTCCCCGGTTTTATACAGGCAGCGGCGCAAACACATGCAAGCTGACTCCCGGAATGTTTTTAAAATGCTTGGCATTGCCCGTACAGAGCGTCAGCCCGCACTCGGCGGCCGTAGCCGCCACAAGCGCGTCACCCGCCAGCAACCCGTGCGACAACGCATAAGTCTCAATATACACAGCCGCCCGGTGTCCGATATTTTCTGTGATCGGCAAGGTGCGGAACCCGAAATCTTTGAGAAAGGCCCTCGTGACCTCCTGCTGCCTGCGGTTCTCCGCGCCTTGCAGCAATTCGAGATACGTTTGCAGCGACAACAAGCGCTCCGCTTCTTTTTCAACAAGGTGTGCGGCTCTCCGGTTGCCGCGCTGTATCCAAATAAAAACGTCTGTGTCAAAGATCACGACAGCGCCCCCCGCGCAAGGCCGCCATCTGCTGCTCCACATCGGGGCCACCTTCACGGACGCCAAAGAAGGGGTGCTCAGTCACCTTCCCGGTCGGCTCCTCCATGGCCGGATAAAGAATGCCCTTCACTTTGCCGCGGTACAGAACATTGATGCTTTCCTTCCGTTCAAGCGCCTTTAGCACATCGTTCATGCGGTACCGCAAATCCACAACCGTCGCGTTCATCACAACCTCCTTTATGTATAATCAAACTATACATAATAACGACATCTCCGTCAACCTCCTTTTCCGGTTCTTTAGGGGGTCGGGTGCGATTTTATTCTGTTGAAGGTTAGGCGGCCTTGTGGTGCGAGCGGTAGCGGGCGTGGATGGCTGCCATTCGTACGGCGTTGGCGTGCCGCCAGTGCATGCCGGCCTGCTTGCA
>JANYBJ010000196.1 GCA_025360845.1 bacterium | reverse complement strand
GACCAGCTCGCCGAGGCCGGCTACGCCCGCGAGGCTGCGGAGAAGCTCGCCCGCGACAGCCAGGCGCAGCTCGCCGACATCCAGGGCGTCCTCGAAGCCGCCGCCGCCACGCCGTTCACCGCATCCTCGACCACCGTGCAGTGAGCCGGAGCGACGCCGAGCCGCTCCGCGGCTTTCAGGAAGAGGGCGGGATCGGGTTTGCGTCTCTCGACGTCCTCGGCGGTCACGACAGCCTGCCACGATTCGGGAGGCAACCCGATTTTGCGCAGGTTGGCGTCGACCTTGATCCGGTCGGCGCTGGAAGCGACGGCACAAACAAAGCCTGCCGCCCGGCACGCCCGCACCAGCTCGACCGCTCCGGGAAAAACATGCAGACGCTCGGGCACCATCTGCAGATACAGTTCGTATGTGCGGGCCTTGGCCTGAGCGATGTCGAGCGCGACGCCGTGCTTCTCGGCGACGCCGCCGATATAGCGGTTCTCGCCCGCGCCGACGAAAGGAAGAAAGTCCTCGGGGCTGACCGTCATGCCGCGTTCACGGAACATCTCGCATGCCGCCGCACAGATCAGCGGCTCCGAGTCTGCCAGCACCCCGTCCATATCGAAGATCGCAGCCCGCATAACAGAACCTTACTTCCCCGCATATGTCTGGCGAAGATGCTTGATGGTCAGCCCCTTGGCGAAGTCCGCAAAGGTCGCGGTGTTGTCTTTCGGCGTAAACGTGAGGGTCACGGGACGCCCCGGCAACAGCGTGAAGCTGTTATCGCTGAACTCGCCGCGGATGGCGCTGACATTCGCCCACACGAAGAAAGCGGGCTTGTCCGTCGTCAACGTCACGGTCCATTTACCCCCGCGTTCGGCGGGAATCGCATCCACTACCGCATCACCAAGCGTACACGTCTTGAAAAAGTTGAAGTGCCAACCGTTGCTGTGCTTCACCGTCTGGTCATCCACCTTCGCCGTCAACACCACTTCAAGAAAACGCTCCGTCAGCTCTTTCTCATTGCCGAAGCGCGACACCGGGAACTTGCCGAGAAGCAGAGCCGAGCGCGGAGCGATCTCGCCGGTCAACGGCACGGTCTCGATCTTCTTGCCGTCGAAGCCCCAAACCTCCATCGCTGCCTCGGCTTTCGCCGGCTTGCCGTAGTCGTTCACGGCCCAGAACTCGATGTTGGTCGTCCCGTTGTCCACCGCAGGCGCCATCATCACCGCGACCGGCGCGTAGAAACGCTTGGCCTGATAGTGCAGGTGCTTCCACTTGCCGCCGTACTCGATGCTCGACCACGAGGCCACGGGCCAGTTGTCATTGAGCTGCCAGTAGAGCGTGCCCATGCAGCGCGGCTGCAGGTGGCGCCACGCCTCGACCCCCGTCTTGATCGCCATAGCCTGCTGCACTTGCGAAAGATAAAGCACGCTCTCGAAGCCTTCAGGGAAGCGGAAGTAGCGGGCCATGGTCTCCATGATACGGGAGTTGCCGCCCGTATTCTTCTGGTGGTGCTCGAAGTCCGGCGCCGTGGGATTCATCTGGTCCGGCGCGACGAATGTACGGGCCACATCGAGCGACGAGAAGGACTGGTAGCCGAACTCGGAACAGAAACGCGGCTTCACATCGTAGAAAGCCGAGAAGTTCTTGTTCTCATGCCACACGGTCCAATAGTGCATGTCGCCGCGGTTGTCCGAATGCCACGAATCGCTGAAATCGCCGGGGCCCGCGCAAGGCGAGGAGGGCCAGAACATGCGGCCTGTGTTGTCGTATTTTTTGACGGTCTCTTCAAGCACCCGGCTCAGACGGTCGTAGTTGATCAGGTAGAGATCGCGGTTCTTGCGGCTCTCCTCATACCACGTCAGGGCGCCGATGCACTCATTATCGCCGCACCAGAGGGCGATGCACGCGTGGTCGCGCAGACGCCGCAACTGGTGGGCCAGTTCGGCTTCGACTTCGGCGAGAAACTCACGGTCGGAAGGATAGAGCGAACACGAGAACATGAAGTCGTGCCAAATCAGGATGCCGAACTCGTCGCAGGTGTCATAGAAATTGTCGTCTTCGAATTGACCGCCGCCCCACAGGCGGATCATGTTCATGTTCGCGTCCTTGGCTGACCCGAGCAAATCGCGATAGCGGTCGCGCGTCTGGCGGGCGGTCATCGCATCGCACGGAATCCAGTTTGCGCCCTTGCAGTAGAGGTCGACGCCATTGACGCGGAAAATCATGCTCATGCCGGGCTTGGATGACGTGTCACCCGCATCCGGCTTGTTGACAACCTCAATGGTGCGCAATCCCATGCGCCGCTTGAGCGTGTCGTCGCCCACCGTCACCGCAAGATCATAAAGCACCTGCTCGCCCGCGCCGTTCGGCCACCACAGGCGCGGCTTCTCAACCGTGACCTTGGTAGTGAACCGGTTGCTGCCAGCCACCAGCTTGACCGGCGCATACCCCTTGGCCTCACCCAAAGTCACCGCAAACATCGAATCGCCACCCTCGGGCGAAGTGACTTCGGCGGTCACTGTGACTTCGCATTTGCCGGGCAGGTGTTTCTGTTCACAGTACACGTAGTCGATGCGGGCCATGTCGCTGCCGATGAGCTGCGTCTTGCCCGCGAAGCCGGAAACCATCAGCGAGATGCCCCAGTCCCAGCCGCCGTTGCAGGCCGGTTTACGCACGAGCTGAACATTCTTGAGGCAGTTGGACGGAATCGGGAAAGGCAGCTTCTTGGCGCGCTCGCCACCGATGCGCTCCGCGCTGCTGAACAGCGCCGTGACGGTATTCTTGCCCGCTTTGAGGAAAGGCTTAACCTCGAAATCGTAGCGGCGAAAGCGGTTGCCGGTCTCGCCGACTTTCTTGCCGTTGATCCTGAGCTCGCAAAAGGTATCGACGTGTTCGAGGCGCAGGCAGACCGAACGCTTCGACAGCAGCGACTCGGGAATATCAACCGTACGCTCCACCACCCAATCCTTCTCGCCCACCCATTGGACCGCGTTCTCATTCCGGCCGAAATACGGGTCAGGAATAAGCCCGGCCGCCAGCAACGCGCTGTGAACATCGCCGGGCACCTGCATGGGAACCGGAGGTTTATCGCCGTCGGCCTGACGCACCGTCCATGTACCGGCGAGATCCACCACGTTTGGCTGAACCTCTGCGGCAGGTACGCCCCCCACGATGAACCCGACCGCAAACATGGAGACCAACAACCGACGACTCACCTTCATACGCTCTCCCTTTCACTTCGGTCCAGAATGCAACCCGTAATACGGAGCATCCGACTCAAGACCCAATGCAGACTTTGTTGACGTTTAAGGTATATGATTACGCCGCGCCCGTCAAACGAAGTGTTGCGCATCGACCGCTTTTAAGCCGGGCTTCCCTTTCCAGTCCTATTTTGATAAGAAAGCCACATGCGTTTGAGAGTCTCCAGTTTCGCACTCGTTGCGCTGGCCCTGCTGCTTCTCCTGGCCTCGTGGCAGAGCCGTCGCTTAGCTGTGAACCGACGTGCGGGTCTGCCTGACGCGTATACCGGGTATTCGTCCGACGTGCCGCCCGCTCTCACGTTTGTGATGGCGGGCCTAGGCGGCTTCCGCGGCATCGCCTCCGAAGTGCTCTGGTTCCGCGTCAGCCGGCTGCAAGAGGAAGGGCGCTATCTCGAACTCGTCCAACTCTCGGGCTGGATAACCCTGCTCGACCCGCATGCCGCCGAGGCCTGGAGTTACAACGCATGGAATCTGGCCTACAACGTCAGCGTCATGATGGTCCGGGACGAAGACCGGTTGCGGTGGGTACAGAACGGGATCTCCCTTTTACGTGACCAAGGGCTGCGCTTTAATCCCCGCGAGGCTCGCCTTTACAGGGAACTGGCCTGGCTTTACCAGAACAAGGTCGGTGACACGCTCGACTCCGCGCATTTGCTCTATAAGAAAACGCTGGCACAAACCATGACGCCGTTCGTCAACGCCGACGGCACGGTGAATGCCACTCCGGACAACCGGACGAAACTCGCCGCCCTACGTCTCTCGTCCGACCGTATGCAGGCGCTGGAAAAACGGTTCGGCCCGTTCGACTGGCGCCTGGCCGATGCGCATGCCGTCTATTGGGCGAGCCAAGGCCTGGAGTATGCCACGGGGACCGAACGGCTGATGTGCCGACGGGGCGTCTACCAACCGCTCATGCTGAGTGTGCTCAACGGCCGGTTCACGGGCGACCTTGCAAAGAACCAATGGCAGACCGCCAGCAACCTCGCGCTCGCCATCGCCTCCGCCGACTTTATGGCCGAAACCTTGGCTGAGTTCCCTTCCAAAACGCTCACGACCGTGTATACTCGTTACCTGTCTCTGATCATTCGGGAACTGAGCCGAAAAGGGCATGGCCTTCCCGCTCAAACGCTGCACACGCGACTGTTGAAAGTCCTGCCGGCCTATGTCACTAAACCGACGTTCGAAGAGGTTGTTAACGGATGGGAGTTGGGAGAATGAAGAGGAGCACCCGCGTCATCGTCCTGCTTTTAACCTGTGTCCACTGCGCGACGGCCCGAAGCGCCGCCGCACAAGCCTTTTCAGAGGCTCGCCTGCAACAAGCCTGCGAAACCCTTCAACGCACGCCGCTGGCCACCGCCGAGTTGCAGACGCTTTTGGACGTGTCCCGCCTTGCGACAAACAGCCCCGCCTTGCGGAGTCGCTCCATGGCGGCCTATTCGATTTCCTTCCTGTTGCGGGGAAACACCAACGCGTTCGAGCGTGCGGCTCAAATTCACCGCCAAACTTTCCCGGGCGACCCGACGTTGATCAGCGTGAACCGCGACGCCTATCTTGCCGTCTGCGCCGACTGCGAGGGCACCGGTCTAACAACGGCTGTTTGTCCCTCCTGCATGGGCTCCGGAAAGTGCAAGTCCTGTGCAGGTTCGGGACATTTGAAGTCGTCCGACGGAGCGGACACCCCGTGCCCTTCCTGCAAACGATCGGGAACCTGCCCAATGTGTGCCGGCAAAAAAAATATCGAGACGCCGTGCCCCATCTGCAAAGGCACGTGCCGCGTCATTAAACTCAGCGAGAAAGTCCGTGCGAACTATCTCTCTCTTCTCACGAACATGGTCGCCATCTGCCAAGACGACATGGATTTCTCTGAGCAGTTTAACCAGGCGAAAAACGAGAATGATCCCGCGAAGCGAACCCTTTTGCTCCAGGCGCTGATTCAGCGGTTTGCCCACCGCGCCGACCTCAAGCCCGCCAGAGCCTTATTGGAAAAGGAACTCAAAAACAGCGAAGCCGTCGCGGCTTCGCGAAGTAAGCAGCGGGAACAGGAGCAGGCGCAACGGGAAATCGAGGCTCTCAGAAACCTCCGCGACTCAAAAGACACGGCGCCTGCCATCGCCACCTTGCGCGCCTATCTGGCCGGACATCCGAAGTCTGCCAACCAAGCGGAAGTTCAGACGCTGCTGGACGAAATGGAAACTCAGCAAGCACGCAAGCAGAACCTGAAGAAAATCGCTTACGGCACAGGCGCGCTCGTGGGTCTTGTGCTGCTGGTCCAACTCATCAAGCCGCTCCTGCTCAGAAAAAGGCGGTCAGGAGGAACCGTGAAGGAAATCGACAAGACGCGGTTTTCAGATCCACTCACCCTGACAGCCAAGGAAAGTAAGGCGCGCGTCAATAACAAAGACCCCGAAGCAGATGACAACCCCTCATGAAGGTCACTTCTTTCATCGCCAAGTGGAGACACGTCGAACTCAAGGAGCGCTCCGCCGCGCAGGAGCACTTCCTTGACCTCTGCCACCTGCTGGGGCACCCGACGCCCGCCGAGGCCGACCCCGCCGGTGAGGCCTTCGGCTTCGAGAAGGGCATCGCCAAGCACGACGGCGGCGAAGGTTTCGCAGACGTCTGGAAAAAGGGCTTCTTCGGCTGGGAGTACAAGGGCAGACACAAGGATCTCAACGCGGCCTACAACAAAGGGCATAGGGGTCGTATCGCGACATCGGGTTGCGCTGAAAAAGTCGGCTGCCGATAGCTGCCCATAACCACCGCGTTCCGTTTTCTGTCGGCAGTCGTTTTTCGATTTCCGTCGCGCAGGATCAAGCCTGCGGTCGTTTTCCCGGTCGGTTTCGGTTTTTCGCGGTCG
>JANYBJ010000160.1 GCA_025360845.1 bacterium | reverse complement strand
GTGCCACACGGTGCAAACGCCCCTTCCGCGGACGGGGCCGTCCGCGCCCCCAGTCTTGCGCCGCTCTTTCGGCAGAAACGCGAAATCCTCGCATACCCCTGCCACCAACCGATTACCTCGAAACTCAAGCTCGACATGGGTTCTTGGGTGCGATACGTTTAAATCAAGGCCATGCGGAGGTGTTTGAGATGCCAGCGCAAAAGGAGCGATCCATGCAGAACATGAGGGGGCGGGGCGTCGTGCGGTTGTTGTTTGGCGCGTTGTGGCTGTCGGGCCTGCGCGCGGCAGCGGTGGATCAGGTCGGCACGGCGCCCTGCCGTCCCGCCGGCGCCGAGTGGCCACCCGTCATCGGCGCATGGTTTTGGGAGGAGGGGACGCTGGGTCCGGACGGCTACAAGCCGTTTCTGGACGCGGCGGCCGCGCACTCGCCGTACACGTTGCTTTCCACCGCTTGCCGCACGGCCGAGGTTGTGGAGCCGAAGGTTCACGCGCAGGCGGACAAGGCGGTGAGGTATGCGGCGGCGGCGGGGCTGAAAGTGGCGCTGGAGGTCGACATCCGCCTGGCGAGGCAGGCCTTCCGCGCCAGCTATCCGGACGAAGAGCAAGAAGAGCTGGTCCTCAAGATGGCCGAGTTCCCGAAAGACGGCCCTGCGGAAGTGGCCTTCCAAGGGGTCGATACGGGCGACCACATGAACGGGAGCCTGCCCGCCTACGAGTGCCTGACGACGCGGCTCGTGCGCGTCTACTCTTTCGTGAAGGGGCCCGCCGGAATCGACCCCGCGACGGTGAGGGATATCACGGGCGAGGGTGTTGTCGAGTCAGCCGAAGGGCCGCGCAAGCTGGCTGTGCGCGTGCCTGCGCAGCCGGGGCGCGTCGCCTGCGTGATCGCCTCGCACACGTGTCTCACGCCCGATGTTTTCGCGCCGCACTTTCTCGAGTACCAGCGCGGCATCATCAAACAGTACGCCGATCTGCCGCTGGCGGGCATCATGAAGGACGAGTGGGGCTTTCCGCCGGACCACACGGGCAACCCCGCCCATGACCGCTACTGGTATTCCAAGCCGATGGCCGCAGCCTACGCGAAGGTGTCGGGCGGGCGCGACCTGGTGCGCGACGCGCTGCTGATGTGTGCGGGAGAGCAGGGGCGAGACGCTGAGCGGCAAGCCGCGATCAACCGCTACCGGAAGCTGTGCCGCGCGCGCAACGTGGAGATCGAGGACGACTTCTATCGCGCGGGCAAGGAGGCCTTCGGAAAGGACGCGTTTATCGTCACGCACGCCACGTGGTTTCCTTATCCCGGAGAGCAGGAGTTCCGCAAAAGCGGCTTATCCTGGTGGGATGCGACGCGGGACATCGGGCAGTCGGATGAGACCACGCCTTACCCGTGCCGCACCGCGCTGGCCAAGCGGTGGGGTTTCCCGCTCTGGTACAACCAGTACTACGCCAAAGAGACGGACCCCTATGTGGGCGAGCTGTGGGCGGGCGCGCTGAGCGGCGGCCGGCTGAACATCCACCCGCTTTACCCGCGCCCGGACCTCAAAGGCGGCGAGCGCGAGTTCGTGCTGATGCGGAGCGGGCTGATGGCAGGCATGGCGCGGCTGCGCATGCTCGATTTCATCGCGCAGGCGCCTTTGGATTGTCCCGTGGCCGTGGTGTTCGGGCACGCCTGCGCCATGAACTGGACGCAGCCCTCCTACAACAACGTGGGGCTCGGGGTCGCCTCCGAGCTCTGCGCCAAAGGCTATCCGACCGACCTGATCCCGTCCAGCTTGGTCGCGTCGAAGGCGCTGAAGCTGGACGCGGAAGGCTACGTCTGCCTCGGCCCGCAGCGCTACCGGGCGGTGGTGCTGTACCAGCCCGAGTTCGGGGATGAAGACGAACTGGCGTTCTTCAGCCGGGCCGCGGCGGGCCGGAGCGCGCTGTTTATGGTGGGCGGCTGGACCAAGGATTTCGAAGCGCGCCCGCTCGGTGCGGCGGCGCGGCTGGGCGCGAAGGTGCGGACCTGCGCGGACGATCAGGCCTGCGCGAAGGACGTGGAGCGGTTCCTCGACGGGGCCGGAGCGACCCGCGTGACGGGGTGGGGACACGGCGGTGCTTGCGCCGAACCGCCGACGGAGGGGCACAGTGTTCTCACGGATGGAACGTATGTGAGGGTCGCCGGGAGCAAGGACGCCGCAGGCGATCCTATCAGCGAGACGTTTCAGTGTCAGGGTCACACGGTGAGCGTGGATGCGGTCGGCCTCGTGGCGGTCCGCTTCGCGCCGGACGGCAAGGTCGCCGCCTTCGCGGCAGGCGGACTTAAAAACGTCAGCGCCGACGGCTTGGCGCTGACGCTGCCCGAACGTGTCGATCTGGCCTTCCAGACAGGCGCGGACGGTCGCTTGCGCGGTGTCGTTCAGGGCTTGACCGGTCCGGTGCCGGAAGCGCTCCTGAAGATCACGGACGACTGGCAGCGTCTGACCGTGCCGCCACGGTACTGACTTGCCGATTGCCAAACGGCAAAGAAGAGCCTATGATCACGCCTATCATGCATAAGAAACTCGTTTCTGTTATTGCACTCGGTCTGTTTGCCGCCGCTTTCACGTTCGCGCAAACGCCGGTTCTCGACACCAACTTCCCCGTGCGGGTGGCGCTCCAACTCGCCGAGGAAAAAGGTGTGTTTTACGGTGAGGAGCCGCTGTCGGCCACCCTCTCCTTAGCCAATGCCGCGAAACAAAAGAGCGAGGCCGTGCTTGTGACGGAGATCACGACCGACTCCGGCGAAGCCGTCACGGTTTTGAAAGCGCCCGTGTCCCTTCCCGAAGGCGGGAACGTGAAGCAGACGGTCAGCCACAAAGTCACCGCGCCGGGCATCTACCGCATCATTGCGCACCTCGAGAACGACGGCAAGCAGGGCCCGCCGACCGCCTTCAACCTCGGCTACGAGCCGGAGAAGATCACGCACACCTCCTCGGCCAAGCCCGATTTTAAAGCGTTCTGGGACACCGGTCTCGCCGAACTGGCCAAGGTCGAGCCGCGCTATTCCATGGTGCTGCTCACCAATCTCTGCACGGCCTCGCAGGACCTCTACGAGGTGCGCATGCGCTCGTTCGGAGAGGTGGTCGTGGGCGGACATTATCTCGTGCCCAAAAAGCCGGGCAAGTATCCCGTCGTCGTGCGCTTCCTCGGCTACAGCTCCGGGCCGAGCATTCCGGATCGCGACGGCGGGCCTTTCATCCGCTACGTGGCCTCCACGCGCGGCCAGGGCGTGATGAAATCCGAGAACATCTACGGCGACTGGATGGCCTGCCGCTTGGACAGCCGCGACGACTACTACTTCCGCGGCGCGTATCTCGACACCGTGCGGGCCATCGACTTCGTCTGCTCGCGGCCGGAGGTGGACCAGAGCCGCATCGCGGTCGAAGGCGGCAGCCAGGGCGGCACGCTCTCCTACGTCTGCGCCGCGCTGGACAAGCGCGTGGCGTTCTGCATGCCCACGATCCCGGGCTTCTGCGATATCCCGAACTTCATCGCGCTGACCGAATGGCCGGGGAGCATCTACCGGAACTATCTCGCCAAGAACGACAAGGGCGTGACGAAGGACGTCCTGTACGCGATGCTGACCTACTACGACGTGAAGAACTTCGCTCCGCAGATCACCTGCCCGGTCGTCATGGGCGTCGGCCTGCAGGACAACATCTGTCCGCCGCGCACGAATTTCGCGCCGTACAATCTGCTGAAAGGCGAGAAGCGCTTTATGATTTATCCCGAGACCGCGCACGGGGTGCGCGGCGGCGACTACTACCCGAAGGCTTACGGGTGGCTGAATGAAAAGTTCGGGGTGAAGTGAGGAACATATGAAAAAAAACAGTTTTGGGGCGTTGTTGAGTCTGGGTTTGACGAGTTGGGTCCTCGCGGCTGAGCCGCCCCGCATGGAGCCTGCCGACGCGTGGCAGGTGAAGGTCACCAGCGGCGAGATTTCCGCCGTGCTGACGGTCGATCCGCCGGATCTCGTGACGGTTGCCGACGAGAAGTACGACACGCTGGCGCTGTTTCAAGGCCCCTTCTGGCGCTGCGGCACGCCGCTGATCGGCACCAAGGCCGAGGCGTGCAGCGTGGCGGACGCGTTGGAAAACGCCTCGTTGACTGTACGCGACGGGCCGGGCGCGGCGGCGAAGACGTACGCGCTCGACAAGGACTACAAGCTCGAACCGCGCTGGGGCGGGTTCGGACGGATCGAGGGCGGCGCGATCCCGGCGGACAAGCCGGTCTTCGCGAGCTACCGCTATGCGATGATGCGGCTCGACAGCGCGGTGCTGACCGCGGACAAAAAAATCGTGCTGCGCAAAGGCGTGCCGCACGTGGCCACGCCGCGTCCGCCGGAGCTTGCGGCGGGCGAAACCCGCGTGGGCAACGTGTGGCTTTCGGGGCGCATCGACAAGCTGACGCCGACAAACCTCTTCCCGATTATGGAGGCCGCGTATCCCGAGCCTCCGCGTGCCGGGCCGACGGTTGCGGAGAAGCTGCTGCCCAAGACGCTCGCGAAGCTGCAGGCCGGCGCGCCGGTGCGGATTCTCGCGTGGGGCGACAGCGTGACCGAGTGCATCTATCTGCCGTTTGCGCAGAAGTGGCAAGAGCAGTTCGCGGCGCGTCTGCGCGAGCGCTTCCCGAAGGCGAGCATCGTGATGCTGTCCGAAGGCTGGGGCGGCCGCGCCACTGCGTCCTACCGCGCCGAACCGCCCGGCAGTCCGCACAACTACGCCGAGAAGGTGCTGGCGCTCAAGCCGGACCTGATCGTCTCCGAGTTCATCAACGACGCGTCGCTCAACGAGGCCGCCGTGCTCGATAACTACGGCGCGATCCTCAAGGATTTCAAGAACCTCGGCGCGGAGTGGGCCATCCTCACGCCGCACTACTCGCGGGCTGACTGGATGGGGCTCAAGCAGGAGCGCGAGATCGACCAGGACCCGCGCCCCTACGTGCGGGGCGTGCGGCTTTTCGGAGAGAACAACCACGTCGCGGTGGCGGACGCCTCGCTGCGCTGGGGCCGGCTCTGGCGGCAGGGGCTGCCGTACTCCACCTTGCTGATGAACAACATCAACCATCCCGACGAGCGCGGCATGAAGCTCTTCGCGGATGCGTTGATGGAGCTTTTTCCGTGAGTGCGCGGTTTTTGTGCCGACTTCGTTAACTACTTGAGCAGAAGCAGCGTGCCTTTTGTCGTGAACGTCAGCACGAGCTGATTCCCCTCGATGCGCGGACGCACCGTATACTTCGAACCGATGTCACCTGTCACGGTCCAATCGGCGAGATGCTCCGCACCCTCCAGCGCGCTGAAGGTGAACAGCACCAGGGACTGGTTCCCGAAATTGCTGGTCGTGCAGTTGACCGCGAACGTTCCGGCTCCCAAGAGTCTGAGAGTCCCGTCGACATCGATGCGGTCGCCCGCCGGCGGGGCGCAATCGACCGGCACCACCGCACCGGCGGCGAGTTCCAGCGTGCCCGAGACCGACAGGGTGCCGATTTCGCCCGCCGCATCGCCGGCGGAGACCTCGGACGCCGTCATGCGTACGGCGCTCACGCTCCCCGCGCCTTCCAGCGTGCCGATCTCCACGTTGCTGTCCTTCAGCGCCACGGCGCTGCCGGAGGCCGCGCGGAGCTGCTGGAACGCGCGGGCGCGGTTTTCCCACTTGTTGAGCAGGTGATCCCGGATGCCCTGCTTCACCGTGTCGCTCAAAACGTCCGTGTAGATCAAGACCTCCGCCAGCCGCTGCCCGCCGAAGCTGATGCCGCGGTCGTTCGCGAAGTTCGAGGCGGCGACCGGACCGGTCGGCGACAGGCTGATCACATGGAATCCGGACGTCAGCGCCGTTGCGTAGGTCGCCGTCGCGTTGTCGACCGTGATCGCGCCGTTGAGCAGATTCGGCGACGCGACGGCGGGGTGGAACAGCACGCCGTTGAAATTCCGGTGGAAGTTGTACGCGACGTAGTGGCCGAGCAGGAAGGACCAGTTGCAGCCGTCCCGGATGTCGACGCAGTCGGGCGTGTCGCTGAACACGAGGAAAACCTCGCGGATGGCCGCGCATTCCGTGTTCCAGTTCAGATAAGCGCCGTAACCATCGTATCCCTGAGACACATAACGGAACGAGCCGAAATCCACCACCGGCAGGCCGTTCAGGAAGCCTTCGCGCAGGAACGGCCGAGGTGCTCCCGGCGCGGCCGAAGCGTACACGCCGTTCGTGCGCGTGTCGCGCCACTGGGTCACGTAGTTCGTCCCGTTCTCGTGTACCAGCGTCAGGCTGGCAGGATCGCTTGCATCCACATGGAACCAGGGCTGCTTAAGGTCGCAGGCGACCGTCAGCTGGCCACCCGCGACATCGATGCCCGTCACGCCGCTGCGCAGGGAGCCGATCGACATCGCGCCCGCCCCCTCTTTCACCAGCGCCCCGTCCGCCGTTAGCCAGTCGAGCGCCAGGTCGTTGGCCGCGTCATCGACCGCCAGGTTGGCGTTGCCGGTGAAGGTTATGCCGTCCATCCGCACGGTGCCGCCCGCATATCCGGGCGCGGCCACGCCCAGCCATTTGCGAAGCAGGTAGTTTTCTGTGTCTCGCCGCTCCGTCGGGCCCAGCACGCGGTCGTAGACGAGCACCTCGGCCAGCCGCTGGCCGCCAAAACCCGCATTGCGGTCGCGGGCGAACGTCGAGGCGGCGACGGGGCCGACCGTCGACAGGCTGACCACATGGAACCCGGGTGTCAAAACCGTCGAGGGTGACCCCATAGATCCGTCGACCACAATCGCGCCGTTGATTAGGTTCGGTGACGCGACGGCGGGGTTGAACAGCACGCCGTTGAAATTGCGGTGGAAGTGATACGCGTCATTGTGTCCGAGCAGGAAAGACCAGTTAATGCTCCCCGGGACATCCACGGTGTCGGGCGTGTCGCTGAACACGAGGAAGATGTCGCGGATGGCCCCGCATTCAGTGTTCCAGTTCAGATAGCCGCCATAACCCAAAACCCTGTCCGTATAGCGGTACGAGCCGAAATCAACCACCGGCAACCCGTTCTGGAAACCTTCGCGCAGGAACGGGCGCGGCGCGCCCTCCGGGGACGAGGCGAACCGGCCGTTGGCCTGCTTGTCGCTCCACTGAGTCACGTAGTTCGTGCCGTTCTCGTGTACCAGTGTCAGGCTGGCCAGGTCGCTCGCGTCCACATGGAACCAGGCGCCCGCCGCCGGCGCGCTGGCGGCCGCACGCGTGCTGAGGGCCACCGACCCTTCGGCCACGGCCAGCGAGCCGCCCGCCTCGTGAATCACTTCGGCGGCCAGCGTGCCCTTGCCGTTCTTGACGATGTTGCCGCCGAGGTCAAGCGTGCCGACCCGCAGTTCTTCGCCTGCGCCCACCGTGAGCGTGCCGTCGCCTTTGAGCTTCAGGAGGCCGATTCCCGATTCGGTCGTTGAACGGTATCCCGGATAGGCGCGGTCGAGCCACTTGTTCATGAGGTAGGCTCCCACATCCAGCCGCTGCGAAGCCTCCAGAGAGTGGTCAAACACCAAAACTTCAGCCAGCCGCTGGCCGCCGAAGCTGGCATTGCGGTCATTCGCGAAGAGCGCTGCGGCGACCGGCCCTGTCGTCGAGAGGCTGATCACATGGAAGCCGGGGGGAAGGCGGTACGAATAAGGTACCCTCACCCCGTCGACCGCGATGATGCCCTCCCGAAGACTGGGATGCCCGTAAGGGGCGTTGAAAAGCCCTCCGAAATTGCTTCTGTGGAAATCATAGCGGTCCGGGTTCCCGAGCAGGAAGGAATAGTTAGCGCCCGCGGGGATGTTCACGGTGTCAGGCGTGTCACTGAACACGAGGAAAATCTCGCGCATCGCCGTGCAGGGTGCGCTCCAGGCCAGATAGGCCCCGTAACCGTTGATGCCTACCCCGGGAAAATGGAACGAGCCGAAGTCCACCACGGGCAGCCCGTTCTGGAAGCCCTCGCGCAGGAAGGGGCGCGGCGCGCCCTCGACCGCCGCCGCATACCGTCCGTTGGCCCGCGTGTCGCGCCACTGGGTCACGTAGTTCGTGCCGTTCTCGTGTACCAGCGTCAAGCTCGCCGGATCGCCCGCGTCCACATGGAACCACGCGCCTTCGACCAGATTCGTCGGCGTCGCCTGAGTCGTCACCGTCAGCGTGCCGTTCTCCACGGTCATGAGCGAGTCCGGCCCGGGGACGCTTTTCATCACGACGGCCCCGCTGCCGGTCTTGACCAGTTCACCCGGCCCGGAAACATTGACCAGCGTCGACGTCGTTGCGGGGTCCGGCACCGAAAAGAGCGTCTTGGCCGTCACCGTGAGGTTTGAGAGAACGGGCTGCACGCCTGCGGTTTTCGCGAGGTGCTCAAAGGTGCCGCCACTCAGCTCCATCATCCCGCCGAAAGACTCGCCCCCCTTGACCGCCAAGGTGCCGTCGCCCTGCAGCCTCAACTTTTGAAACAGGCCCCCTGTCAGGTCGTCCGCCTGAACGCGCGTGAGCGAGCCGCCGTTGGTCGCGAGTTCGATGAAGCCGCTGGCGTCCATTTCGATCCGCTCGAAACGCTGGTGCGACTCGGAGCCGCTCACCGCGCCGAACGAGAGCGCAACCGAGCCCGACGCCGTCGCGGGTTGGCTGAGCTCAAAGCTGTCGAGATCAATGCTGTGCTTGACGAACGTGCCCGCCGGGATGCCGTCGCCCGACACCGCCGCGCCGGGGCTTGCGGCGAGATAGTCGGCCACGCGGCGGATGATCGTGTCGCCCGCCGTCACGGACCAGGTCGAAGACGACGCGACCGAGTTTTTCCGGCCCGAGACGACCAGCGCGCCGCCCTTGTAAAGCAGCGGCCCGGTGGAGAGGTAATTGCTGATCGAGGACGCCCGGGACAAGGCGCCCAGGTGCATATAGTCGTACACGATGCCGCCCGCCAACGTGGTCGGCCCGGTGTAGGAGGTATCCGTGCCCACCACGCCGCCGTACCGCCAGGTGAGACCGTTGCCGCCTTGCAAATCGTTGTAAAAAATAGCGAAATAGTAATCGGCGGCGATCTCAGGCGCGACCGCGTCGAACAGGATCGGGCCGCCGCGGAAACGCATCTGATAGTCGGTGCTGTGCCGGTCATACGTCAGCTTCCCGAGCGTCACCCCCCCGGGCGGCAGCACCACGGTCCGGTACGCGGTGGGCATGTTCGGAAAAGATGCGGTCGCCTCGGTGCCGCCCGCCACAACCCCGTCCTGCCAGTTCGCTGGGTCCGCCCAGTTCCCGCTGAGCTCGTTCGTCCAAACGCCGTCGGTCGCGCCCGCCCGCCCGGCCATGCACGCCGCCAAAGCCACCCCCGCAAACAGCATTCGCATTGTTCGCATTGCCCAGCTCCTCTCGCAATTAAAACAACATACCACTAATAAGAGTATGATATCCTGTAGCAGGATAATACGCAAGGCAATCGCAAAATGGCGGGGGCAAAAAAGTTCGGATTCGGTCGATGAGCGGCAGAAATTGTCTACAGTTCTTTGATGCGGACGCTGCGGAAGTAGATCGAGGCGTTGCCGTGCTTGCCCTGCAGCCCGATGCGGCCTTTGGTCGGCAGCTCTGCCCAAGGACGGCTCAGCCACGGCGGGATATCCGTGTTGTCGGGATTCTTTTTCGCCGAGGTCCACTGCGACAGGTCGGTGTCGACCGTGATCTCGCCGTTGACCGCCACCACGAGGTGCTTGCCCTTCGCGGTCACCGTCATGCGGTTCCACTCGCCCGCGGGCTTCATGTTGTTGACCTTGGGCGGCAGGTGCCCGTAGAGCCCGCCGTTCTTGGTGAACGGGGCTTCGTTCTTCCAGTGCGGGTCGTTGTCGTCGAGGATCTGAATCTCCACCGTGTTCGGAATCCAGTTCGCCATGTCGCTGCAGTAGATCAGCACGCCGCTGTTCGCGGCCGGATCAACCGTGTACTCCAGATCGAGCATGAAATTTTCGTAATCGCGCGTGGACCAGATGGCCTCGTCTTTGTTCGCGGTCAAGTTGCCTTTACCGTCGATGAACCAGACGCCTTTGGTGAACACCGCGTTATCCAGAGTATAATTAAACAGCGAGCTCCAGTTGCGCGAATCCGGATGCGGCGACTCCTTCTGCGCGGCCGGGCCCGCGGCGCACGCTTGAGCTTTGTCGCAGGCCGGTTTGCCGGAACAGGCTTTTTCAGACGAGACCAGACAGCACCCGGACGCGGCCAACAGCAGGCCGGCAAGAGACAGGATAGATACGTTTTTCACTTCAACCCCCTTTTGTGTGAGCGCGCGAGGCGGCTTATCCGCCCGGCTTTAAAAAGAAGGTACCATGTAAAACCCGCGCGTGGCAAGCCGCCCAGCAATTCTAATTTTGACAGAAGCCGCACGGTGAGAAGGCCCTCACGGGCCCACTACGAACGGAAACGCCTCGGGTTCGTAGGTTTGTAGTGGCGCCGTGAGGCGCTTTTAGCCAAAATTAGAATTGCTGCAAGCCACCAGCGGCACATTAACGGGTGGTCTTGAATGCGTGCAGCGCGGGCAGGGCCGCGCCGCCGGCATCGAAGAGCGCGACGTCCCCGCCCTTCCACACCTCGAGTCCCGGAATCCGGACCGACTCCGGATACCACCAGATCACGCCTTTGCCGAGGTTGTTCGGCGTCGCGCGCACCGTCGCGACGAGGTCGCGCAGAAACCGCTCCTGCCCCTGCGGGGTCATCGGCCAGCTCATGTTCTGGGTCTCGCCGTGCGGACGCCAGGGATATGCTGTCTCGACCACGACGATCTCTTTGTTGAAGCGCTGCGCGGTCTGGTTCAGGTTCTCGCGAAGCTGGTCCATGCCGCCATGCCAGAACGGATAGTAGCTCAGGCCGATCATGTCGTACGGTACGCTCTGCTTCGCCAGGTTGTCGAAGAACCAGCGCGTGGCCGCCGCGTCGCCGCCTTTGTCGATGTGGATCATGATCTTCACGCGGTCCTCAACGCCAAGCGGGGTTTTCACGCCGCGGATGCCGGCTTTGAGCAGTGCCGCGAAGTGCTCCCAGCCGCCCTCCGGCGCGTCGAGTTTGCCGTCCGGCCAGAGGAAGCCGGGCGTGATCTCGTTGCCGACCTGCACGATCTCCGGCAGGCAGTGAGCCTCTTTGAAAGTCTTGAGCACGTCGGCCGTATAGGTTTCGACCTGCTTCTCCAAGGCGGTGAAGGTCAGGTTGGTCCATGCGGCGGGCTTGCCCTGATTGCCCGGATCGGCCCAGGTGTCCGAGTAATGGAGGTCGAGCAGGAAGGTCGCGCCCGAAGCCTTGATCCGCTGGCCGAGCTTGACCGCGAAGGGCAGGTCTTGGAGGACCACCTCTTTTAAGGTCGGATTCACGAACAGCCGCACGCGGAAGCAGGTGCTGCCGCGCTCCCGCATGATCCGTATCACGTCGCCCGTTTTGCCGTTGTCGCTGAAAACCGCGCCTAACGCTTCGAATTTCGGCAGCGCGGAAATATCCCCACCCGTCAGGAACTGCGACTTGTCGACGGCAAAAGCCGAGACAGCCATCGCACACAGGCCAGCCATCATGCACAGTGATTTACTCATTATGCCCAGAGCATAACCACGTCGGTTTCTCGCCGCAAGCGGATTCGTCTTCGGCCCAACAATTCGAATGATGGAGCCCTTTTTGCGGTATATCCTGAGCGCCCCCGCAGGGGTCTTTGACGGCGCTCGTGAGCAGGCCGAAGAATCCGGAGTAGCGTTTCTTGTGTTTCTGGATCTCGGCGTCGTTGAACGTCCCGCGGGGCCGCGCTTGGGGGTTTCCCTCGCCCCACTTGCACAGATCGGTCACGGCGTAATTGGCGGGGAAACCTTTCAACGTTCATTCTCAACCACAGCCTGCGCCATGGCCGCGACATTCGCCGGCGGCACGTTCGCCAGCAGCGCCTCGTGGCTCGGGCTCACAATCAGATACGGTTCGAGCAGCTTCCTGACCCGGTGTACGTCCGCGCGCACCTCTTCCGGCGTGCCGTTCGTCATGAGGTCCTGGGTGTCGATGCCTCCGAGGAAGGTGATCCTTCCCCCGAACCGTTTCGCCAGCGTCTCCGCATCCATGTTCGCCGCCCGCGCCTGCAGGGGATGGAGGCCATCGACGCCCGCCCCGATCAGGCGCTCGATCACGTCGGAGACCGCCCCGCAGGAGTGCAGGATGACCTGGTGGCCGTGCCGGTGCCCCTGCTCCGTGAACTTCCTGAACCACGGCATGATGAACTGATCGAACTGCTCCGGCCCGCAGATGAGGCTGCACTGGGTCCCGAAATCATTGCCGAAGAAAAAGCCGTCCACCTCGCCGCCGGCCGCGGCGAAAAACTTCTCGTTCGCCTCGTAGTAGAATTCGCAGACCTTGTCCGTGGCGGCCAGCACCACGTCGGGGTGCGTGTACATCTTGACGAAATACTCCTCCATGCCGAACAGGTCGCCCAGATTGTGATAGAAGCAGGTCCAGAACCCGCTCATGCGATACACGTCGCCCGCAGCCTTCAAATCGCGGAGACACGAATCGAAATTCAGGTACTCGGCTTTCGGCCAAGGGAACTGCTCCACTTCGGCCACCGTCTCAAACGCCGCCAGCGGCGCCGCCGCGTGCTTCGTCCGGTCCAGCCCCGCGTCGAAGAGCTCGCGGCCCTGCGGGTCCTGGTAAACGTCAGGATAAAACTGCGGGCAGATCCAGCGGCAGTCGTCCCCCAGCTTCACGCGCAGCTCTCTCCGTTATTATACCATTCCCGGCGGTAACAAAAAGAGGGATCTGTTCAGAATCCGTTCTGGTGCTCATCTGTACCTGCCACAAAAAAACCTTAAAACCCGCCTTGCCATCCGGCCATACTATACGGTACAGTATGGCCGTAATCTGAAGATTATGTGATGTTCACTCAAGCCAAGGAGCGCTTAAATGATGAAACGTGCAAAGGGTCCGGGTTTCATTTTGGCGGCAACACTTGTTGCGGGAATCGCGCGGTCCGAGGTCGTCGTCCTCGATGACGGTGATCCGGGTTACAGCACCACCGGCGAATGGACGAGAGAGGAGTCGGCCTTTACGTGGAACACTGATGAATGGTGGCAGAGCACGCCGAACAACGGGGCTACGGCAACCTGGGCGTTTACCAATCTGGCGGCGGGAAAATACTATCTTTCCGCAAGTTGGAGGGCGGAAGGCAACCGGACCACGGCCGCGCAGTATGCGGTGGACGGCACCCCTGCCGCAGTGGTTGACCAGTCGTCAGCCCAGTCGTTTGGGTTTGACGAAGAGGTGTTCAGCGCCGGCTACGCGCGGCTGTCATCCTTTAATGGCTATGTCGCGCGTTCGATATCGAACGGTTCACTCCAAGTGACGGTCTCTAGCGCCGTTCCAGGGCTCTATCTGATGGCGGACTCCGTGCGCTTGGAACGCGCGCCTCAAGATGTCGAAAAGGTGTATGTCGTTGACAACGAAGATACGACCGGGTATACGGAAACCGGCACTTGGTCAACTTGGGAAGCCGACCCTTACGACCACCGTAACAATATTCGCTACACGTCGGACCCGACAGCTACCGCCACGTTCAACTTTACCGGGCTTGACGACGGCGTTTACCGGGTGTCTGCAACGTGGACACCTGGAGAAACCCGCCCTGACGATGCCACCTATAGTATTCCAGAAGTCGGAAACCGGACCGTGAATCAACAGGTTGCGCCCAGTGACGACGTGTTTGAAGAGGTCCCGTGGAAACATCTGTTTTACGGTGTGACCATCACCAACGGCATTCTCTCGGTAGTCCTCACCAACCCGGCGGGCGGCATAGGTGGTGTTCTCATTGCGGATGCCGTCAGGCTCGAAAAACTCGACATGGCCTACAAAAGCCGCTTCACGCTGATCGAGGATTTCGAGTCGCACACGCTGGGAAGCGCGCCCTCTTCCACGAACGGCTGGGTCGGGCACGGTGCGGCAAATGGCGTTATCGTCTCCAACGGGAATGGCCAGGCGGCTCAATTATTAAGCTCCGGCAATGCGGGATACACCCTCGACTTGAAGGCGAACAGCATACCTGACGGCGGAAAAGGGACTGTCTTTTTCCGCACGCGCAGCTATGGTGCAATTTATAATTTTGCCGCCTACATTACGGATTGGAGCTGGGATTCGGGTGCCTGGTGGGAGCATGACCAGGCCGGGATCTTCGGCAGATTTGATACTGGCGACGGCACGGCCCTGCGTCCGCACTGGAATTACGGGAATATTCAGGACATACAGAGTGACACGTGGCACAACGTCTGGATCGTTGTTGACAATGCGGCAAAGACCTTTGACCTCTACCTGTCTCGTAAAGACGACCGCGCGACCGGCGGCGTCACTTCCGTGACGGTGGCCACTGGCGAGGCGTTCCGGTCTAACACGGCAAACGAACTGCGCACCTTCATGTTTCTTGGAACCAGCGATCCGGATGGCGGGCTCATCGACGACCTCTATGTCGCGCAGGGGATCAACCTGCAGATCCCTGATCCCGTGGCGAAGGCCGCCCGTCTTAAAGGAACGCTTATCTGCATCTTCTAATGCTGGTTCCTTGACAGGCCAACAGGCCAGACCGTACAGTATGGACATAATGAAAAAGACAGCCTCCCGCGCGTCGGCTCCTCACATGCCGCCGCTTCTCGCCCAGAGCGCGTTTGAACTTTTCGCCGACAACGGCTTCGCCAACGTCAACCTTGACCAGGTCGCCGGGCGCGCCGGCGTGACCAAGGGCAGCTTGTATTGGCATTTCAAAAACAAGAAGGAGCTGATCCTCGCCGCCTGCCAGCACTATTACCGGCAGTGGCACACAGATGTTCAGGCGGTGACCGCACCGCCGACAGATCCGCCGGAACGTCTGCGGCGCACGATAACCTTCAGCGTCGATTCCTGCATCATCGATCAGCGAAACCGGCTGTTCACCACCGGCATCTTCATGCTGATGCAGGAGGACGGGGACGTGCGGGCCAGTTGGACGCGGTTCTACGGTTCGGTCCGCGAGTTCTATGTCGGCCTCGTGACGGCGGCGCAGTCGGCCGAGGCCGTTTCGCACAGGGATGCGCGGCGGGACGTGGATCTGATGCTGGAGGCGATGGAGGGCCTCAAGTTGAGGGCTGGCTTTGAGCCCCACATCGCCAAGCCGTCCGAACGCCAAGCCATCGTGGAGGGCTTGCTGGGGATCTTTCAGCTTGGGACAAGCGGCAGGGGCGACTCTCCGAGGCGGCCGCGGACGGTTCGGGGAACCGTCCCTGCCGGCAAGCAGCGGTAAGGCCGTAGCCTGCGGAGGGAACAAACGGTGGGGTAACGCGTGTGAGCGATTAAGATTAGGATTACGATTAAGAATGCGAATTGTCCCGATCCCTCTTAATCCTAAACTTGATCTTAATCGTAATCTGCTTGAAGGTATAGGAAAAGGGGGGACTTATGAAAACGAGCATGTGTTTTGGCGTTTGCCTGCTGGCCATGACGGGTTGGGCTGGGCTGGGTTTTACGGAGGCGGACAAGGAGTACCGCTTCGACACCGGCGCGCTGCGCGGCGTGCTGCGGCCGCAGGGCAAGTCCATGGGGCTCGGGCCGATGACGGAGTGCGGCACCGGCACCGCCATCACGGGCGCGCTCGGCCTGTTCTCGCACTACCGACTGCTAGACGAAGAGAAGCGTTACCTGCCGGACGCGCGCGACTGGCCCAGCACGGCGCGGCTGCTGCCGGAGGGCGCGGTCGAGGTGCGCTGGACAGCGGACGCGCAGCATCCGTTCGACCTGCAGGCGATCTACACCTGGGCGTCTTCCAATGCGCTGGATGTCGCGACGACCGTTGTCGCCCGTCAGGCGCTGCCTCGGTTCGAAGTTTTTCTGGCCTCCTACTTTGAGGGTTTTCCGGTGGCCTGCGGCTATGGCTCGGGCGGTTTAATCGAAGCCAAAAAGGAGCTGGGCGACTGGCTCTCGTTCCCGCGCAACGACGCGGCAGAGGCCATCATCGCGGACGGACGCTGGCAGAGGCCTCCGAATCCGGTCACCTTCAAGCCGGTCGCGCGTTACGCCGGCGCGTTGGGCCTGCGGCGCGACGCCAAGAGCGGGCTGACCGCGCTGGTGATGGCGCCGCCGGCCGAGTGTTTCGCCGTGATGATGCCGTACGGGGAAGAGGGACACCGCTCCCTGTACCTTTCGCTGTTCGGGCGCGACTTCAAGACCGGCGAGAAAGCCACCGCCCGGTCGCGGCTGGTGATCGGCCATGAACTCTCAGAGAAACAGGCCATCGAGTGCTATCAAGCGTATCTGAAGGAGATCAAACCATGAGGACGCACCTATCACGTAGAAGGTTCCTGACCACCGCCGCCTCGGCGTTGGCTTTGCCTTATTTCATCCCGGCCCGTGCGCTCGGACGCGACGGCGCGGTCGCGCCGAGCAACCGGATCGCGGTCGGATCAATCGGTTTGGGTGATCGCGGCACCGGCCACGTCAACGAGATTTCGGCCTTCAAGGAGGTGCAGGTGGTGGCCGTGTGCGACGTGTTCCGCTCGAAAGCCGAGAGAGTATCGCTGTCCGTCGACGAGAAGTCCGGCACCAAGGGCTGTGCGGCGACGCAGGATTTCCGTGAACTTTTTGCGCGGCCGGACATCGACGCCGTGACCCTCGCGACGCCCGAGAACTGGCACGCCGCCATGTCGATCGCGGCCATGAAGGCCGGCAAGGACGTGTACTGCGAGAAGGCGCTGTCGCTGACCGTCGCGGAGGGCCGCGCGGCCTGCGAGGCCGTGCGCCGCACCGGCCGCATCCTGCAGGCGGGCACGCAGCAGCGCTCCGACCGGCGCTTCCGCTTCGCCTGCGAGCTGGCCCGCAACGGCTACCTCGGCAAGCTGCACACGGTGACCGCCGCCGTGCCGAGCGGGCGTCGCCTCATGAAGCTTCAGCCGGGGCCGGTCCCGGCAGACCTGAACTACGATCTGTGGCTGGGCCCCGCGCCGTTCAAGCCGTACCGCGACGGGTTGTGCAGCTACAACTGGTATTTCCTGACGGACTACTGCGCCGGCTGGATACAGAGCTGGGGCGTGCATCATCTGGACATCGCGCTCTGGGGCGCTCCCAAGCTGGGAGCTTCGACGCTGGAGGTTGAAGGCACGGCGGAGTTCCTGCCAGAGGGCGACGCCGACGTGTCCTTCGGCTGGAAGGTCAAGATGACCACGCCGGAGGGCCTGCTGATGCAGTTTTTCGACGACGCGAATTCGCCGGTCGGGCACGGCGTGCGCTTCGAGGGCGACAAGGGCTGGGTCCATGTGACGCGCGGCGACATCAGGGCCTCTTCCGCGTCTCTGCTCGATGTCATCATCAAGCCCGGCGAGGAGCACCTGTACGTCTCCAACAACCACATGGAGAACTTTGTCCGCTGCATCCAGACCCGGCATGATCCGGTCGCGCCGGTGGAGGCGTGTCATGCGGCCACGACGATCTCGCTGGTGGCCGACATCGCCACGCGCGCCGGCCGGAAGCTGGTCTGGGACTGGAACAAGGAGCGGTTCACCAACGACGAGTCGGCCAACCGCCTGTTGTCCCGTACGCTGCGCAACCCCTGGAAAGTCTGAGGAGCCTAATGATGAAACACCAAACAAAAAGCATTCTTCTGATCGTTGCGTTGGCGACCGCTTTCACGGCAAGCGCCGCACCGTTGCCTGACACGGTCCGCGACGCGGTCAAACAGGTCCGGACGAGCGACGGCGCGCAGCCGCGGCAGGCGTTCTACCTGCTGGAGCAGTTTGTGCCGAAGGCAACCGGCGACGCGGATCAGCGGCAGCAGCTCGCGGCGCTGCTGGCCGAGGCCGTTGCGGCGGCTGACACGAAGCCGCTTGTTCGGACGATCCTGTGTCAGCACCTCGCCAAGGTCGCAGGCGAAGCCGAAGCGCCGCTGCTGCGCAAACTGCTCGCTGACCCCGCGACGGCGGCGGACGCGCGAATCGCGCTGGGCGAGGTCGTGGGCGCACCCGCGAAGGCGGAGCCGGTGGCGGTCTATCTCGCCGAGACGGCGGACGCGAAACCGGCCACGCGCATAGCCGGCCTGTCATCGCTGAGGCGTAACTATCCGAAAGAGGCGCTGCCGGTCTGCGTGAAGGCCCTGCGCGACAGCGATCCGGCCGTGAGCGCGACGGCGATCCAAAGCATCGGCCAACTCGACGGCGCGGCCTTGGCCAAGGAACTCCCCTCGCTGGACGCGACCCGCCAGGTGCTGGCGCTGGACGTGCTGGCGGAGCGCAAGGTCACCCAAGCGCGCGGCGCGGTGACAGAGCTGCTGAAAAGCCCCGACGAGGCTGTGCGGCAGGCGGCGGTCCGCGCGCTCGGCGCGCTCGGCGACGCGGGCAGCGTCGCGGTGCTGGCCGAGCTGGGCGCCGGAGAGGCGCTGGTGCAGTTGACCGCTCCGGGCACGGATGAGGCCGTCATCAAGGGCATCGCGGATGTTGGAGGGCGAGCGTCCCCGCGAGCCGCAGAGTCCCGCGTCACGCTGATCAACGCCGCCGTAGCCCGCGGGCTGCCGGCCCTGACCCCGACGCTCCTGCGCGCGGCGCGTGACCCGGACGAAAAAGTGCGGGCCGCCGCGCTGAAGGTGCTGGGGCGGAGCGGCGACGTGGCGGCTTATCCCCAGGTGGTGGCGATGCTGGGCGAAGTGAAAGGCGATCAGGCCGAGAGCGCGGTGAAAGGAATGGGGCGGCGTATCGCGGACCGTCAGGCGCGGCTGACGCCGCTGCTGGCGGCCTTGCAAGGCGCCCAGGTGCCGGTGCAGACCCAGGCGGCGGTGCTGCGGACCTTGGTGCCCCTCGGCGGCGATGACGCGCTGGCCCCCGTGAAGGAGCGGCTGGGCTCACCCGACGCGACCGTGCGTGACGCGGCGGTGCGCGCGCTGGCCGAGTGGCCGGACCCCGCGGCGGTGGAGTCCCTGCGGAAGATGGCGGAGGACCCGGCTACGGACGCGGTCCACCGGACGCTGGCCACGCGCGCGCTGGAGCGGCTGGCGGCGGCCTGGACGCGGTACGCCGCACTTGCCTATCTGGATTGTGGTCCGGCCATGGAGTCTACGGGCAAGGACGGCGTGCGGCTGCGCGTGGTGAATGGCAATGCGTGGACCTATACTGACCAACCGGAAGGTACCGTGGCGTTCGCCGGAGACGCGTTGACCGTGGAGGTGACAGGGTTAAAGGCGGACCGCGCCTATCAGCTCGGCTTCACGTGGTGGGATTATGACGGGAACGGACGCGCGCAGTCCGTGTGGGTCAACGGGCAGCAGGTGGTCGCAAAAACGGCCCTGCCTTCTTGGACCGGGAAGCAGGAAGCGGCGGCGACCGTCACGGCGCTCATCCCTGCGGCCGCCATCAAGGACGGCAAGGTGTCAATCGAATTCCGCCGCGAAGCGGCCAGCAACGTGGTGTTGAGCGAACTGTGGATCTCGGAAGCGGCAGGGATCGAGAAGCGCCTCACGGCGCCACCACAAACGGCGGACGCGATCAAGCCACCTGCGGTGAAGGCCAACGCGGGCGCGCCGAAAAAGGTGTTGATCGTGACGGGGCTCGAATATCCGGGGCATCCGTGGCGGCTGACCGCGCCCGCGCTGGCCGAGATTCTCGCGCAGGACAAGCGGCTGGAGGTGAGCCTCACGGAGGATCCCCGGACGTTGGCGCAGCCGATGCTCGACGGCTACGACGTGATTGTGCTGAACTACCAGAACCACGAGGTTCCCGCGCCGGAGGGCGCGCTCGCGAATCTCAAGCGCGCGGTCGATGGCGGCAAGGGTCTGGTCCTGGTGCATTTCGCCTGCGGCGCGTTCATCGACTGGCCGACCAAGACCGTGGCTCCGGACTTCGGCATCATCGCGGGCCGGGTCTGGAACCCCGCGCTGCGCGGCCACGACCCGCGCGGGCCTTTCCGCGTGCGGATCGCCGACCCCGCCCATCCGATCATGAAAGGCCTCTCCGACTTCGACACGGACGACGAGCTGTACACCTGCCTCGACGGCTCGGAGCCGATCCAGGTGCTGGCCACTGCCGTTTCAGCGGTGGACAAGAAAGAATACCCGATGGCCTTCGCGCTGACGCCCGGCAAAGGACGCACGTTCAACTGCGTGCTCGGCCACGACGTGAAGGCGCTGGACGGAACAGTCGGGACGCTCTATTGCCGCGGCACGGCGTGGGCGGCTGGCTTGGAACCCTGATGATCAAACGAAAGGTTAACGAAATGCAAGAGATCACCAACCACACGAGCGCCCTTAACCGCCGGCGGTTTCTGGGCGGAACCTTGGCGGCCACAGCAGCGGGCACGCTACTTCAAGGGCTGCCGGGTTATGCCCAGGAGAAGCCCGCGACGCCTACGGTTTTTGAGCGTAAGGTAAAGGTCGGCCTCATCGGCGGCGGACACCGCGGCAATTTAATCGGCGACATGATGAAGGCGCACGGCGGCTACGAAATCCATGCGGTGGCGGATTATTTCCCGGAGGTGGCAGACGCGCTGGGCGACAAATACGGCGTCGATAAGGCACGCCGTTTCTCGGGGCTCTCGGGTTACAAGAAGGTCCTCGCGAGCGGGGTCGAGGCGATTGCGATTCTGGATGTGCCGTACTTTTATCCGGAGCAGGCCATGGCCGCCGTGGCGACCGGTTGCCATGTGTACATCGCCAAGCCGGTGGCTGTGGATGTGCCCGGCACGCTGGCGATCGGCAAAGCCGGCGATGACTCCACAAAGAACAAGCGCTGTTTTCTCGTCGACTATCAGCTCCCGAGCGACCCGGCCAACGCCGAGGTGATCAAGCGCGTGCGTGGGGGCGGGCTGGGCGGCCTGGCGCACATGGCCTCGTACGGCAAGAACGGGGCGTGGGACGACCCGCCCAAGGGACCGACCCTCGCAAGCCGCTTGCAGCATGAGGTCTGGCTCTCCGATATCGCGCTGAGCGGCGACACGATCGTCTCGTTCGACATCCACATCATCGACGGTCTCATGGCGGTGCTGGGCAAAGCGCCTGTCGCGGCGATGGGGAAATCCCGCCTCTGCCGGCCTGAACCGCACGGCGACCGCGTGGACGCGTGCGGCGTGGTGTACGAGTTCGAAGACGGCGTGCTGTGGACGCACCTCACGCAGTCGCTGAACAACAACGCCGAAATCCCCGAAATGTCCGCCAACCTGTACGGCCTCACGGCCACCGCACATCTTCAATACGGAGGCAAGGTCTTTGTACGTGGCGGTGAGAAGCACTATGTGGGCGACGTGAGTAATACCATCTACAACGACGGCGCGTCCCGCAATGTCGCCGACTTTTACGCGAACATCACGGAAGGGCACTTCGAGAACGCCACCGTCAAACGTGCGGTGGAAGGGCATCTCGCCTGCCTCTTGGGCCGCGAAGCCGCCGCGCGCGGCGGCCGCATAACCCTGGCCGAACTGCTCAAGGAGAACAAGAAGCTTGAAGTCGACTTGACAGGGTTGAACGCATGAAAAAACCCCTTGACGTCAACCGCCGAAACTTTCTTGGAGGCGCCTTGGCGGCAACGGCCGCAGGCGTGCTTTTCGAAGGTGTCGTGAGCCATGCCGAAGAAAAAACCGCCGGTGCCGAGGCTTCGTCCCGCGTGGCGGATAAAGGAGATAAGACCATGAAAATCGGATTTCACACCGATGCGTTCAACTCAAGCTACAAGAGTTTTGAGGCGTGCCTCCAGTGGGCGCAGAAGAACGGCGTACACCACATCGAATGCGGTCTGATCGACGGCGTGAGCTGGATCCACGGCCTCGGGTATCAGCCGCATGTGGCGCTCTACGAAGACCCCGTGCTGCTCAGACGCAAGATGGAGGGCTACGGCGTAAGTTTCTCGCAGGTGGACGCGGCCTTTCCGCTCTCAGGCAAGGACGGGCCGCTGCGCGGCGTGCCGTACGTCATGAAATCCATCGCGTGGGCCAACCTGGCCGGCAGCCCGAACGTGGACACGACCGACGGACTCCACAAGCCGGAAGGGCTGTCGGACGCCGAGGCGCTGGAGATGATGAAGCGCGAGTACGGGCAGATCATCGAGGTGGCCGATGCGCACAAGATCATCGTCAACATCGAGCCGCACGGCTACTTCACGACCAAGCCCGAGATGATGGAGAAGATGCTCGCCTTCTGCGACAGCCCGTACCTGAGAATGAACATGGACACCGGCAACACCTTCATCGCGGGCCAGGATCCCGTGGCGTTTCTGAAGCGCTTCATCAAGAAGGTCAGCCACGTACACGTCAAGGACGTCTCCGAGTCTTTGGCGGCGGCGACGCGTGGCAACCAGACCGGCATCGCGGTGAGCCAGTGCGCGCTCGGCGAGGGCGTGAACGCCGACAACATCAAGAAGTGCCTGGCGCTGCTGCGCGACAGCGGCTACGCCGGCGTGCTGAGCATGGAGTGCGAAGGCCAAGGCGGCCCGATGATCGAGAAGTCCTTGGTGTGGCTGCGCGCGACGCTCAAGGAACTCGGGATCGCGGAAGGGTGATCCGTTGGTAGGGACGGTTCCCCGAACCGTCCGCCGCGCTTGGAGATCACGGTCTGCCCGGTAGCGCGGGTTCGCCGAAGCACGCACCGGCGGACGCCTCGGGGAGGCGTCCCTACCAGAAGACGGTGAGCTGTCATTTGTGAAATAAATTAAGGAGCGTGAACAATGAACGTTGGAGTGAACATGCTGCTGTGGGCGACGCGCGTGACGCGGGAACACGTCGCGGCGCTGCAGGCCATCAAAGCCGCCGGAGCCGACGGCGTCGAGATCCCGATCATGGAGGGCGAGGTCGCCGCGTACCGCGAGCTCGGCAAGTTGCTCGACGAACTCGGGCTCAAGCGGACCTCCTCCATGGCGTTCGTCACGCCCGAGGTGAATCCGGTGAGCGACGATCCGAAGCGCCGGCAGGCCGCCGTGGACAACCTCAAATGGCTCATCGAGTGCGCCCACGCGCTGGGCGCGCCGGTGATCTGCGGGCCGATGTATCAGACCATCGGCGCGTTCACCGGGAATGGTCCGACCGAGACCGAGCTGGAGCGGGCGGCCGAGGCGTTGAGGAGCGTGGCGCCTCTGGCGTGTCAGGCGGGCGTGACGCTCGCGATGGAGCCTCTGAACCGCTTCGAGTGTTACATGCTCAACACGCTGTCGGACGGGGCGGCGCTGACGGACCGCATCGGCCACCCGAACGTCGGCATTCTCTTCGACACCTTCCACGCGAACATCGAAGAGAAAGACCCCATCGGCGCGATCCGCCGCCACGGGCGGGTGATCAAGCACTTTCACTGCAGCGCCAACGACCGCGGCATCCCTGGCCAGGATCATGTCGATTGGGCAGGCACGTTCCGCGCATTGCACGGGATCGGCTACGACGGCTGGCTCGTGATCGAGGCCTTCGGCCGCGCGCTGCCCGGCCTGGCCGCCGCGACAAAAATTTGGCGCGACCTCTTCGCTGACGCGCTTGATGTCGCGCGCGTCGGCGTGCCGTTTGCGCGCGAGACATGGGAGCGGACTCTGTAGCGTCGGCCTAACGATGAGGCCCGTTTCATGTCTGATCACATGGTCATTTCTTTGCTTCGAATCGCGGTCTCGGCTGCCTGGCTGGCGGTCGCGCCCGGCTGCTGCTACCACGCGGTGAAACCCCTGCCCAAGGGTCTGTCTTACCGCAGCGAAGCGCTGCCCGCTTCGGATGTCCGCTTCCTGTGCGACCAGACCCGTCTCGATGACGCGGGCGCGCGCCAGATCGACCAATGTATTTTCGACGAGGCCTTTGCCCTGATCGGCAGGGCTGCGCGTTTGGTGGTGGTCGACATGTTCCTGTTCAACGAATTTCTCGGCGCGGGTCCGCCGCCGTCCCGGCGTCTGTGCGAGGAGCTGACCTCCGCGCTGATCGCCCGCAAGCGCGCGGTGCCGGGGTTGCGGGCCGTGCTGATTACCGATCCGGTGAACACCGTCTATGGCGGATTGGAGGCCGGGCATTTGAGGCGTCTGAAAGAGGCCGGAGTCGAAGTCGTCATCACCCGGCTGGACCGGTTGCGTGACAGCAACACGACCTGGTCGAGCGTCTGGCGTCTGCTGTTCAAGCCGTGGGGCAACAGCAGCGAGGGCGGCTGGATGGCGAACCCGTTCGGCACAGGCGAGGTCACCTTGCGCAGCTGGCTGACGCTGTTCAACTTCAAGGCCAACCACCGCAAGGTGGTGCTTGCCGACGCGGGCGGCGAACTCACCGCCTTGGTCACATCGGCCAACCCGCATGACGGCAGCAGCGCCCACTCGAACGTCGGCGTCGTCTTCAGCGGCCCGGCCGCGCGGTCGCTCCTGGAGACGGAGCAGGCGGTCCTGAATTTCAGCGGCGGCCAAACACCGGCGTTGCGCGAGTCGCTGGCCGGTCCGGCTGGCGCGTCGCCGGACCCGGCGTCAACAAACGCCGTGCGGGTGCAGGTGGTCACGGAGGAGGCGATCGCCGACGCGGCCGAAGTCCTGATCGGAGGGACAAGGGCGGGAGATGCGCTGGACGTGGTGATGTTCTACCTCGCGGATCGCGGCATCGTCCGCGCGCTCAAGGCGGCGGCGCACCGCGGCGTTGCGGTGCGCGTCGTGCTCGACCCCAACAAGGACGCCTTCGGCCGGGAGAAGAACGGCATGCCGAACCGGCAGGTGGCGCGCGAGCTGGTCGCGGCGGGCGCTTCCGTGCGCTGGGCGGTGACCAGCGGCGAGCAAATGCACGCCAAGATGCTGCTCGCCAAACGCGCGGACGGCACGGCCGACTGGCTGGTCGGCTCGGCCAACTTTACCCGCCGGAACGTGCGCGACTACAATCTTGAGACCGACGTGCAGGTGTCGGGACACGCGGACACACCGGTTTTGGCCGCAGTGGCCGCCTCTGTCGAGCGTCTCTGGACGAACGCCGGCGGACGCACCTTCACGACCGGATACGAGACCTTCCGCGACGACTCCGGCTGGCGCGCGTTCCGCTGCCGCGTGCAGGAGGCCACCGGCTTGTGTACGTGGTGATAACCGCAGAGCCGCAGATTGCTTTTACATACGTAATCCGGTAAACTATCGCCGTCTGTTTGATTGGAGGTGCAGGTCATACAGACAGGAGACAGCGTGTCATGGCCTTATTTAAGCAAGGTGTGCGACTCGACCGGCAGACACCCTACTACTTTGCGTGTCAAAGGTGCCTGAGCTGTTGCCGAGAGAAGAAAATCCAGGTGAATCCTTACGAGGTCGCCCGGCTGGCCGGTCATTTTGGAATCTCGACCACCGCCTTTATCAAGCGGTATACGACGGCCGACGGCTCGTATCTGAAATTCGATTCGGACAATATTTGTCCGTTCCTCAGCGATTCGGGGTGCGGCGTCCATCCGGACCGGCCGCTCGTCTGCCGCCTCTACCCGCTGGGGCGACACGTCGCCGAAACCGGCGAGGAGTGGTTCACGGAGTTCGAGGCCGAAGAGGGAAGCTCAGGCAGATACGGGACGGACGGAACCGTTCAGGCCTATCTCGAAGGGCAGGGCGCAGGGCCCTTCATGCATGCCGCGGATCTTTATCTCGCGCTTTACTGGAAACTGGCGGCGCTCGTCGAAGCGCCGGACAACGGGCGAGGGCCGGAGCGCGCATCGGACGTCTCATGGGCCGATTTGGATGTGGCCGTCGGCGACTATTGCCGCGAGACGCACCGTCCCATACCCGCCCCGGTTGAGGAAAAGATGTTGCTCCACATTCGGGCAATTGAAACATGGGCGGAAACGCCCTAAAAAGGAGAAAACGATGAAAAGCAGGAACAAGAGGGCACTCACACTGGCCACAGCGGCCTCGCTGGGCCTTTCGCTCGGCATCGGCGTATCGAGCGCGCGTGCTGCGGAACAGGGTAATCTGGCGGGCACGACGAACACCAACAAGGTGTCCGGTCCAATGAAGCAGGGTAATCAGATCAAGCTGTCCAACCAGCACAAAGAATCAGCCCAAATCAAATTGGAAAACCAAGGGAAAACCTCTGATCAAATCAAGTTGTCAAATCAGGGTAAGACCTCTGATCAGATCAAATTGTCCGACCAAGGCAAGATCTCCAACCAGATCAAACAAGAGCTCCCGAACAAGTGAGCCGAAAGACCGCGCCTTAAATTATTAGGCGTCTGCTACGGATTACGCTGCGCTCGCGGATAGACAACCCTTCCGCGCAATCCGCGAAGTCCGTAGCTATTTTTCCCAGAACCCTGCCCTTTATTTCCGATTGTTGAACTTTGTCCCTTGACGCTATTTAGGTAATTTGGTAATTTAATGCTCAATTAAGCGAAAGGTAGGTTTTCCACCATGCTCGGACTGTTGAACATTTCAGAGGCGATGTCGATCGCGCTGCACACCTGTGCGTGGCTCGCTGATGCCCCGGAGAGCTTCGGCTCTGCCCGTAAGATCTCCGAGAAGCTGGGCTTCTCGCCCCACCACTTCGCCAAGGTCGTGCAACAACTCGTCAGGGCGGGAATCCTCGAAACCGAGCGCGGCCCCGCCGGCGGGGCACGGCTGGCGCGGCCGCCCGAAAAAATAACCTTGCTGGAGATCTATGTCGCCGCGGGCGGCACCCCCACCTATAAGGGCTGCCTGCTGAAAAACAACATCTGCAAAGGCGACGGTTGCGCGCTCGGAAAACTGATGGCCAAGGAGAACAAGCGGCTGGTCAGCCTGCTGAAGACCGTCACGCTCGCCAGCGTCGTGCGTTCACTGAAAAAGAACCGGATCACTAAAACCTGATCGGAAGGAGCCCCCCCCCCATGAAAAGAAAGATCGTCACCATCGACCCTACCCTCTGCAACGGCTGCGGCCTCTGCGTCAGCGCCTGCCACGAAGGCGCGCTGAAGCTCGTGGACGGCAAGGCCAGGCTCTTATCCGACAGTTACTGCGACGGGCTCGGCGCCTGCCTGCCCGAATGCCCGACCGGCGCGATCAAGATCGTGGAGCGCGAGGCCGCCGCTTTCGACGAGGCCGCCGTAGCCGCCCAACAGGTTGCCGAGAAACACGCGGGCGGGACGCCCGTGCCACCTTTGGCCTGCGGTTGCCCCGGCAAGATGGCCAAGACCATCGCCCGTCCGCCAACGGCTGCGGCCGCCGTGGTGGGCGACCCGCCGGTCGCCCCTACATCGGCCTTGGTCAACTGGCCCGTGCAGATCAAGCTTGTGCCGATCACAGCCCCCTACCTCAAGAACGCCGCGCTGCTGATCGCCGCCGACTGTTCGGCGTTTGCCTACCCCGACATCCACCGCCGCTTCATGACCAACAAGGTCACGCTGATCGGCTGTCCCAAACTGGATGAGGTGGACTATTCTGAAAAGCTGACCGCCCTCTTGCAGGCGAACGACATCCGCAGCGTCACGGTGCTCCGCATGGAGGTGCCTTGCTGCGCGGGTATCGCCAATGCGACCAAGCAGGCGCTGATGAACAGCGGCAAGATGATCCCGTGGCACGTGGTCACGATCTCGACCGACGGCGCGATTCTGGACGAGTAACCCATCACACAACAAAGAAACCAAGGAGAAGTATCATGAGCGAAATGTTCTGTTTCCAATGCGAACAAACGGCGGGCGGCAAAGGCTGCACGCGCAGCGGCGTCTGCGGTAAGAAGCCCGATATCGCACGGCTTCAAGATGAGATCACGGCGGGACTTATCACCCTGGCCCGTGCGCTCGATGGCAAAACCGCCTGCCCGGGCTGCGAGTCGCTTTTCATGGACGCGCTTTTTATGACCGTCACCAATGTGAACTTCGACGATGCCGACCTTATCGCCATGCGCGACCGCATTCAGCGGGCGATCGGCACGTGCGGCGGCGCGACCGCGTTCAATCCGGACGATCTGTTCCACGGCGATCAGGATGTCGTCTCGCTGCGCTCCACGCTGCTCTTCGGCCTGCGCGGCATGGCGGCCTACGCCCATCACGCCCGCGTGCTGGGTAAGACGGACCCCGAAGTCTCGGCCTGGTTCCAGAAAGGCATGAAGGCTCTGGGCGACGACCACAGCGTGGAGGCTTGGCTCGGCCTGATCCTCGAGTTCGGCAGCGTCAACCTGAAGTGCATGGGACTGCTCGATGCCGCCAACACCGAGACCTACGGTCACCCGGTCCCGACCCCGGTCTCGACCGGCCGCGACAAGGGCCCCTTTATCGTGATCACCGGCCACGACCTGCATGACCTCAAGATGCTGCTGGAGCAGACCGCGGGCAAGGGCGTCAACGTCTACACCCACGGCGAGATGCTGCCCGCGCATGCCTACCCGGAACTCAAGAAGCATCCGCAGCTCAAGGGCAACTACGGCACCGCGTGGCAGAACCAGCAGAAGGAGTTCGACGGTCTTCCCGGCGTCGTGCTCTACACCACCAACTGCATCATGCCTCCCAAGCCCACCTACGCGGGCAACCTCTACACCACGGCGGAAGTCGGCTGGCCCGGCGTCGCGCACATCGCGGCTGATGCGGCCGGCCACAAGGACTTCTCGGCCCTGATCGCCCACGCGATCCAGCTCGGCGGCTGGCAGGCCGAGGTTAAAGGCGAGCCGCTGCTGACCGGCTTCGCCCGCAACGCGGTGCTGTCGGTGGCCGACAAGGTGGTCGCGGCGGTCAAGTCCGGCGCGGTCAAGCACATCTTCCTGGTGGGCGGTTGCGACGGCGCCAGGCTCGGCCGCGACTACTACACGGAGTTCGTTGAGAAGGCACCGAAGGACACGCTCATCCTCACCCTCGCCTGCGGCAAGTTCCGCTTCAACCACCTGCAGGCCAAGCTGGGCGACATCGGCGGCATCCCGCGCCTGCTCGACATGGGCCAGTGCAACGATGCCTACTCGGCGATCCAGGTGGCGGTCGCGCTCTCCCAGGTGTTCGGCTGCGGCGTGAACGACCTGCCGCTCACGCTCATCCTCTCCTGGTACGAGCAGAAGGCGGTCTGCATCCTGCTGACGCTGCTGGCGCTCGGCATCAAGAACATCCGTATCGGGCCCAGCCTGCCCGCCTTCCTCTCGCCGACCGTGCTGAACGTGCTCGTCGAGAAGTTCGGTCTCACCCCGATCAAGACGGCGGACGAGGACCTCAAGGCGATTCTCGGATAGTCTATATATGTCTCATCCCTTGCGGCGCGCTCTTCACCGGGCGCGCCGTTTTTTTCTACCTATCCTCGCTCGAAAAGCGCGGGTTATCCGGTGGCGCGGGCTCTCCGAGCATACCTGTTGCCAACGCTCTTGTTGGCGCTAGTCTTTCATAATTCACAACACATAAGTTGTATATAGTTGACAAATTAACAACTTATATGTTGTAATTTAACTCTCTGGAAGGATTTTTAAATGAACAAACAACGACTTATCCGGGAACAACTTGAGACGTCTCTATGGCGTTTTGAGCCCTTGTTAACCGTGTCTGTTCCTCAAAAAGGATGGATACGGGCCATACGCGATGCACTCGGGATGAGTGCTCGGCAACTTGCCAACCGACTCGGTTTGTCTCAGCAGGCCATTTCCCGAATCGAAGAGGGGGAGTTGACAGGATCTGTAACGGTAAAAACCCTGCAACGCGTCGCTGAAAGCCTTGATTGCGTTTTCGTCTTTGGGTTTGTGCCACGTACCTCCCTCGAGTCCACGGTTCGTCGGCAAGTCCAGAGTGTGGCAGCCAAGCGACTCGGAAAAGCCTCACAGACCATGGCGCTGGAGAACCAGTCTTTAGGGCAAAAAGAGAATCATAAAATTCTTTCGGATATGGTCGACGAACTCACCGACAAGCCTCCGAAAAACCTTTGGGGTGAAACATGATTGAGCTCGGCTATCCTGAGGGTGCCACGCCACCGGACCCGAATGAGGCGGAGGGGCTCCTTCTGACCCACATAACTACGCGAGGCGAGTTAGACCGCTGGGAACAGGACAACATCCTTGAGGCTCTTGCTTGGCTGAGCAAGGCGAAACCCAAAGACATTCTCACCGAGGCGTTCATCAAAACGCTCCATCGCCGCATGTTCGGGCATGTCTGGAAATGGGCCGGTCATTTTCGGCAAAGCGACAAGAACATCGGAGGGCCGTGGCATCAAGTTCCAACAAGTGTCCGAGACTTGTGCGAGGACTCCCATCTTTGGCTGAAACTACAGGACGAATCGCCTGACCAGATCGCTGTCCGGTTTCACCATCGCCTTGTATCCATCCATCCGTTCGCCAACGGCAATGGCCGCCACGCCCGGCTGATGACGGATCTTCTGCTTGAAAACGTTCTGAAGCGATCCGCGTTCACCTGGGGTGAAAAAGATCTCTCCATGGCAGGCGACAATCGGCAAGCCTACATCGCAGCGCTTCACGCTGCCGACCAGAACGATTACGCACCACTGCTGACATTCGTTATAACATGACAATTTTTCATCGCTACGCATAGGAATCCTCCTGCCTTGCATCTCGAAGTTCAGTCAAGTTCGGCGATTACTCGGCCTTATCTCAAAAGGCAAGCCTCATAACCATTGTGACATCCTTATCCGGGCACATTTCGTCAAAATATATAAGCCAGCTATCGAAAAAGCCAACAAAGCGGACCTCTTATTTCACTTTCTGATACTTGATCGTCGCCGAGTCAGGTTTGTTATCCAGCCTCAAGGTCACGCCCTTCTCCATCAGGTCTTTGCCGCTCACCTGGGTTGTGCCGGCGACATCGAAGTTCTTCAGCTCGTAAGTCGTGGATGGACTCAGGCCATGGAGCTTGAAGGTCATCATGTCGACGGGACTGTCTATCCGCCGAAAAACTTGGACCACGCCTTCGCCGGCCTCGGGCTGGTCGAACTGCCAGGCCATCCAGACGTCGCCCGCGAGGCTGTAAGTCGTCAGAGGATAGAAATCGCCGACGACATAGTTGTCGCAGATCTCGCGCCACTCCTTGTCCATTTGCTTCATGAGTTCCCAGTTGCCGTTCTTCCGGTCGATGCCGTACGCGAAGTTGGCGTTCATGTGGGTGCGGGCGATGTACTTCGAATCGATGCCGATCCCGGAGCCGTGATAGTTGACCCAAAGGGAGAGCCCGTACATCTGCGCCTGGCAGCCGTGGGGCTCGGTGCGGTAATCCGTGCGAAGGAGCGGCACGGAGCGCCGCAGGGTTTCGATATCCAGCCTGCGCCCGCCGGACGCGCAGGTGTCGATCAGCATGCCGGGATGGTTCCGGAGCAGGTTATCCCAGTAGGCGAGAATGCCCATGATGTACTTCATCTCTGTCATGCCTTTGCGGTTGGGCACGTCCGACTGCTCCCAAATTCCCAGCGGGTCGATGTTGAAGTCCTGGCGATAGAGGTCAACGCCCTGCTCGGTGATGAACGTGTTGATGAAGCCGGTCAGCCATTTGAAGCCGTCGGGGTGACCGAGGTTCAGCAGCTTCATCTGGCCGTCCGTCCCCAGCAGCCATTCCGGGTGATTTTTGTAAAGCCAGGTGTCCGGCGCCACGCGCTCGGGCTCAAACCAGAGGACCAGCTCCATGCCCAATTTGTGCGCGTAATCGCTGACTTCCCTGATGCCTTTCGGATAGCGCTTCGGGTGCGGGTTCCAGGAGCCGACCCCGGCGGCCCAGTCCTTGTCCGTGTCGTACCAGCCGGCGTCGATCCACCAGCGGTCGAACGTGTGCCCGTGCTGGACGTAGTCATCCATCCCCCGCATCTCGGCCTCGGCGTTGCTGAGCATGCCGGGGAAGGCGTCATCGATACAGGTGGCCGTAAAAGGCTTGGGCAGCTTGCCGTTGGGATGGGGGATGACGTGGTCCACGTAGAAGTGGCGCCACATGTTTTGGGCGCGGAGCCAGTCGCCGCCCTGCCAGAACTGGAGCAGGGCCAGCGGGCTGCGGATTTCCTCGCCGGGCTTGAGCGTCGAGTTGAACAGGCTCAAGCCGGCGCGGACCTTAAGGCCGACATCGTCGTCGCGGAGCATGGAGGCGTCCCACTGGCCGGGCCAGCCCAGCACGGCGATCACGCCGGCGTCGCCCCAGGCGATGTTCCAGTAGGGCCAGCCTCCGTTGGTCGAGCGCCCGCCGGAAGGGCCGAAATCGTTCTTGCTGCGCGGCCCCAGCTCTTGGATCAACGCCTCGAAATCGTTCTGCGCGCACTGGCTACCCCGGATGGTGTGCAGGATATAACCGCGGTCGCGCGGCCGGGTCAGGCCGATGTCCAACGCTTGAATATTGCTGAGGGGCGGCGTGTCCTGGCCGCCGGTGTTCTTGAACCACAGGGTCCATTCGACCGCAGGGAAATCGGAGTAATTGACGGAGACCATGCGGACCTCCAAGCCTGTCTTGGGCTCGGTCCAGGTCAGCGTCTGCTCGGTCCGGTTCTTGTCGATTGCTCGGGACGAGGACTTCAGGGGACAGTCGACCAGCAGGTGCGCCGAAGGCGTGTTGCCGTACATGAAGGAGAACGGGAACTGCTTGGGCGCGGTGAAGGGCATGTCGCCCAGCCACAGCTCTTTGCCGTCCGCAAGCGTGACCTTGGCGTCAACCCAGTCGGCCTGGTCGCAGGATATGCCGTCGCCGGCATCGCCCACTTCGAGAATGAAGCTGACCGTTCCGCCGAGATCGGCGCTGACCGGGACGCCGGGCATTCCCTCGCGCATGACGGCCGACTTGAAGGCCTCGTTCTCGTTCACCTTGACGGAGAAAACGACGCTGCCCCGGCCCGGCTTCGTGTCGGGGTTGCTGTCGATGCCGGCCGTCGCGGAGAAGGCTTTTCCAGGAGAGGGCAGCCGGACCAGGATTCTGCTGTTCGCGTGGCAGAAGACGCCTCGCCTGTACTCCTTATCGCCGAGTATCAGCGGCCTGCCGTATCTGGCCGCATTCCTGTCGACGCCGTCGTGGTTGGCGAGAACGAACAGGCCGGCTGGCCAAAGCGTTTCAGGAGAGGGAACGGAAATGTTCTGGCTCACCCAGTCGTTCTTCAGTTTCATTTCCTCCGGGCTGACCGTCGACTCTGCCGCAGCGCAAACGAGAGCGCCGAGCAGGATTGCGGCGGCCAGAAGG